>NZ_BCUS01000119.1 GCF_001591345.1 Variovorax boronicumulans NBRC 103145
AGATGGCGGAATTGGTAGACGCACTAGTTTCAGGTACTAGCGAGTAACATCGTGGAGGTTCGAGTCCTCTTCTGGGCACCAAGATTGAACAGACCCTTACCAGGTCCTCTATAAAAAGCCACCGGCCTCCGGTGGCTTTTTTCTTGGCCGTTTGAATCAGGCGCATCAAACGGGCAACGCGATCAGGTCGTGGCCTTCGGCGCCCACGATGCGTGCACGCGTGAACTCGCCGACCTTCATCGTCTTGCTGATCTTCTCGGGTGGCAGGAGGCGAACAGTGCCGTCGATCTCCGGTGCATCGGCGTACGTGCGCCCCACCCCGCCCTTGCGGCCCAGCGCCGGCGCTGAATCGACCAGCACCTGCATGGTCGAGCCGATGCGCTTTTGCAGCTTGGCGATCGACACGGCCTCGGCCACTTCCATGAAGCGGGCGCGGCGCGCTTCGCGCTCGGCCTCGGGCAGCATGCCCGGAATGTCATTGGCAGTAGCGCCCTCGACCGGGCTGTAGGCAAAACAGCCCGCACGATCGATCTCGGCTTCGCGGATGAAGTCGAGCAGGTGCTCGAACTCTTGCTCCGTCTCGCCCGGGAACCCGGCGATGAACGTGCTGCGGATCACGAGCTCGGGGCAGGTCTCGCGCCAGCGCGCGATCCGCTCCAGATTCTTCTCGCCGCTGGCCGGCCGCTTCATGCGCTTGAGCACGTCAGGATGGCTGTGTTGCAGCGGCACGTCGAGGTACGGCAGCACCAGACCGCTCGCCATCAACGGAATGATTTCGTCGACGCTCGGATAGGGGTACACGTAGTGCAGGCGCACCCAGGCGCCATACGGCTCGGCGATCTCGCCCAGCGTACGCACGAGCTCGAGCATGCGGGTCTTGACCGGCTTGCCATCCCAGAAGCCGGTGCGGTACTTCACGTCGACGCCGTAGGCCGAGGTGTCCTGGCTGATCACCAGCAGTTCCTTCACGCCGCCCTCGAACAGGGCCTTGGCTTCGCTGAGCACATCGCCCACCGGACGCGAGACCAGGTCGCCGCGCATCGAGGGAATGATGCAGAAGGTGCAGCGGTGGTTGCAGCCTTCGCTGATCTTCAGGTAGGCGTAGTGCCGCGGCGTCAACTTGAGACCGGCCACCCCGAAGGTGTTCGGCACGAGATCGATGAACGGATCGTGCGGCTTCGGCAGGTTGGCGTGCACCGCATCCATCACCTCCTGCGTGGCATGCGGACCGGTGACGGCCAGCACGCTGGGGTGCATCTGGCGCACGAGGTTGCCGCCCTGGTCACCGGTCTTGGCGCCCAGGCAGCCGGTGACGATCACGCGGCCGTTCTCGGCAAGCGCTTCGCCGATGGTGTCCAGGCTTTCCTTCACGGCATCGTCGATGAAGCCGCAGGTGTTGACGATCACGAGGTCGGCGCCCTCGAAAGTCTTGGCGGTTTGATAGCCCTCGGCGCTCAGCTGGGTCAGGATCAATTCGGAATCGGTCAAGGCCTTGGGGCAACCAAGGCTGACGAAGCCGACCTTGGGGGCGGTCGGCGTGACGGTACGTTCAGGGGAGGCAACTTCGCTCATAGGCCTCTATTGTCCCAGCTATCGGTGACAGCGGGGCATTCATCGGGCAGTCACCCCATTCGGGCGGGCCGCCGCGCAGCGCTCAGGGGCGCTTGATGCCAAAGGCGCCCAGCACCTGCTCGGTGTTTTTCTGCATCTGTTCCTGCATCTGCAGGAAGACGTTCTTCGATTGCTCGACGTAGTTGCCCATCAGCCCCTGGATCATCGGCGACTGCATGGTCATGAAACGCGACCACATCTCGGGCGTCAGGCCTTCGGCCTTTTCGGCGAGCTGGGCCTGCATCTCGGTCATGGCCTGGATGTTCTTCTCGAGGTACGGGCCCATGTAGCCCTGCATGGCCTGGCCGTAGAAACGGATGATGTTGGCCAGCACCTGCTCGGTGAACATCGGCGCGCCGCCCGCCTCTTCTTCCAGGATGATCTGCAGCAGGATGCTGCGCGTGAGGTCGTCGCCGGTCTTGGCGTCGCGCACCACGAACTGCGCGTTCTTGATGACCAGCTGCTTGACCTCGGTCAGCGTGATGTACGTGGATGTCTCCGTGTCGTAGAGCCGTCGGTTGGGGTACTTCTTGATCACACGCTGGACCGGCTTCACCCCGGACTTCTTGCTCTGCACTACAGACTCCTTCACATGGACGCCCATGTCATCGGATGATTCTAGGGAGCGGTTTTGCTGCATCGCGACAAGGTTTACCCTGACCGTGATTCTTCTTCAGGCGTCCGGCGCCGTCGCGTACTCGGCACCGCACGCATGACACGCTGCAGTTTCGGGACGCTCCGGGGTCGACAGCCTGAATCGCAGCGGGATCTTCTGCCCGTAGACAACCCAGCACCGGGGGCAATGCTCCTGCCCCGCCGTCGGAAGATAGGCGCGTGCGCGCTGCTCGGCGCGCTCCTCGGTCACCGGCATGCCCTGTCGTTGCGCACGCGCCACTTCGCGTGCGGCCATGGTGTCGGCGCGGCCAGCGGCAAGGTCATTGATGCCATAGACCGCGCGTGCGAATTCAAGAGGGGCCTGCTTGAGCAATGCGGCCACGCGGTGGTCGGCGTGCGCCCGATCAACAGACGTTGATCGCGTATTCATCAGATCGCTTATCAAGGAAATTCGAGAAGGTTGGCAGACCGCTCAAGGTAGCACAACCACATGGCTCAGGCACCTTGCCTGCACTACGCGAAGGGCCGCCCGTGAAAGGGTTTTTCGCTTGTGCCGATCACTCGGGACGACCGGGCGAATCCAGAGACAAACACGTCGCCCAAACGACGAACGGGTTGCAGCGAAATCGCTGCAACCCGTGTTTGAATTTGGTAGGCGCGATTGGATTCGAACCAACGACCCCCACCATGTCAAGGTGGTGCTCTAACCAACTGAGCTACGCGCCTAAGAGAAGCATCGAGTATAGCAGGAGAAATGGCCCTTTTCAGCGCCGACGTGCAGATCGCACACCAGTCACTGCAGTCACCACACTCAACACCTGCGTCAAACGCGCGGCATCGGCGATTTCCACAGTGAACGTCATCCACGCCGTGCCCTTGATCGACTGCGTCTGCACGCCGATCACGTTCATCTTCTCGCGTGCGAACACATCGGAAATATCGCGCAGCAAGCCCTGGCGGTCGGCCGCTTCCACAGCCACATCCACTGCGTAGACCGGTGCATCCGCGCCCTTCTTCGGAAGGCCCCATTCGACATCGATCACGCGCTCGCCATCCTTCGCAGCCATCGTGCGGAAGTTGCTGCAATCCGCGCGATGCACGCTGACGCCATGACCACGCGTGACGAAGCCGCGGATCGCATCCGGCGGCGCCGGCTTGCAGCACTTGGCGAGCTGCGTCATCAGCGACGACACGCCCACCACGAGCACGCCGCCCTTGCCCGACTTCTCGCTGCCGCGCGCCTTCTTGATCTGCACGCCGTCGTCGGGATTCAGCGCCGGCTCGGGCGGACGCAGCAGCGTCTCGATGTTGCGCAGCGAAAACTCGTCCTTGCCGACCACCTCGAACAGATGGTCCGCCGACTTGAAGCCGAGCTGCGAAGCCAGGTCTTCGAGCCGCATGGCCGTCTTGCCTTCGCGCTGCAGCAGCTTCTCGACGGCCTCGCGCCCGCGCGCCACGGTCTCGTGCGTGATCTGCGCGTTGAACCAGGCGCGCACCTTCGCGCGTGCGCGGTGGCTCGCCAGATAACCCAGCTCCGCATTCAGCCAGTCGCGCGACGGACCGCCTTCCTTGGCCGCCATGATCTCGACCGTCTGCCCATTCGACAGCGGCGTGTTCAGCGGCACCATCGCGCCATCGACACGCGCACCGCGGCAACGATGCCCCAGCGTCGTGTGCACCGTGTAGGCGAAGTCGACCGGCGTCGCGCCCTGCGGCAACTCGACGATGGCGGCATCGGGCGTGAGCACATAGATGCGGTCGTCGAACAGTCCCTGCCCCTGCAGCCCGCCCGACAGGTCGCGCTCCCAGGCCAGCAGCTGGCGCAGCACGGCGATCTTGGCGTCGTACTCGCCGCTCGCCCAGACACCGGCGTAGCCCTTGTGGCCCGCTTCCTTGTAGGCCCAGTGCGCGGCCACCCCATGTTCGGCGTGGTCGTGCATTTCCTCGGTGCGGATCTGGATCTCGATCGGCTTGCCCACCTTGCCATCGACGATCTCGCGCACCACCGTGTGCAGCGACTGGTAGCCGTTCGGCTTGGGCCGCGCGATGTAGTCGTCGAACTCCTCGTCGATGGGCTGGAAGTGCGAGTGCACCCAGGCCAGCGCGGCGTAGCAGTCCTTCACGTCCGGCACCACCACGCGCAGCGCGAGGATGTCGAAGACCTGCTCGAAGTCGAGCGACTTGCCGCGCATCTTCTTGACGATGCTGTAGATGTTCTTCGGGCGTCCCTGCACCGTGGCCTTGACGCCTTCGGCCTGCAGTTCGTGCTCCAGCTGCGAGCGCAACTGCTCGACATGGCCTTCGCGTTCGATGCGCTTCTCGTCGAGCAGCCGCGCGATCAGCTTGTAAGTCTCGGGCTCGAGAAAGCGGAACGAGAGGTCTTCGATCTCCCACTTCACCTGCCAGATGCCCAGCCGGTTCGCGAGCGGTGCAAACACCTGCAGCGACTCGCGCGCCACGCTCTCGGGCGCGGGCTGCTTGCTGGCCGCCGCGTGCCGCAGCGTCTGCAGGCGCGAGGCCAGCCGCAGCATGACCACGCGCAGGTCACGCGAAAACGCGAGCAGCATCTTGCGCACGTTCTCGGTCTGCGCGCCGGCGCCTTCGGCGTGGTGCCCTTGCGAGGCGGTGCGCGCCTGCTCCTGCACGCGCACGAGCTTGGTGGTCTCGACCGCGAGCGCTGCGAAGTTGTCGCCGAAAACCTTGGCGATCACTTCCTGCGGGCGGTTCAGGTGCTGGCAGGAATACACGAGGTAGCTCGCGGCCTGCATCGCCTCGGAGCCGCCCATCTTCGCGACGATGGCGGCCACCGCATCGGCGTGCGCCAGCGTGTTCTCGCCGGTGTCGAGTTTTTCGTCGGCGATCAGCGGTTCGGCGAACGCGCGGGCGCGCGCCAGCATGTTCTCCATGACCGGCGAGCGATCGGCCGTGGCGGCCGACAGCGGGTAATCGACCATGACGCCGTCGGACAGGGGTGCCGTCTGAAGGTTCGCAGACTCTCGCTTCACGATGCCCTCAATCGAACAGGAAATTCGTGACGACGGCGACCTGTGCGGGATCGACGAAAGTCGGCGCGTGCCCCACGCCCTCGAACTCGACGAGCGTGGCACGCGGCCCGCGCTGCGTCATCGCGGCCGCCGTCTCGGGCGACAGCAGATCGGACACCGCGCCGCGCGTGAGCAGCGTGCGCGCCTCGATGGCGTCGTACAGGCTCCACATCACCGCCCCGCCCTGCGCCGCGATCTCGGGCGTGATGGCGCGCAGCGGCACGCCGATGGCCGGGTCGTAGTGCAGCACCCAGGCGCCCTCGCCCACCGGGCCGGCACTGGCGGTCTTGGCGGTCTTGGCGGCACCGTCGGCGCTGCGCTCAGAAGCCGGCACCACCATGTGCTGCGACAGCGCGCGCCACTGGTCGGGCGTGTGCGGCCCGAAGGTGGTCGACAGGGCCCACATCGCATCGGCCGCAGCCTGCACGCTCGAAAACTGGCCGCTCTTGCCCACATAAGCGCCGATGCGCTGGATGGCGGCGGGCTCGACCGTGGGGCCGACATCGTTCGCGACGAAGCGGCGAATGGGCCGTGGCAGCGGCAGCTCCTTGTGGCCGGCCAGCACGAAGCCGATCAGCCCGCCCATGCTGGTGCCGACGTAGTCGAGCGTGTCGATGGGATGCTCGCCGTGCAACTGCGCGATCAGCGCCACCATGTCGGCGGCGTACACAGGCACTTGATAGAAAGCAGGGTCGCGCAGCCAGTCGCTGCGGCCGCGCCCGACCACGTCGGGACAGACCACACGCACGTCGCCGCCCGCGCGCGCCACGATGGCTTGCGCGAGCACGTCGAAATCGCGCCCCTGCCGGGTCAGCCCGTGCACGCAGATCACGACATGTGCGCTCTGCGCGTCACCCCATTGCCAATAGGCCATGCGATGACCGCCCTGGGCGTCGTTGCAGGCCACGTCGTGAAGGGTCGGTTCTGTCATGGAAACGGAGGGGTTCGGGTGCGGATAATGGTCTCGTTGCATCCTAATTCATCCGGAGATTGATCTTCATGCTCAAAGGCAAAACCGCGCTTGTCACGGGGTCCACCAGTGGCATTGGCTTCGCCATCGCCAAGGCGCTGGCCCAACAGGGCGCACACATCGTGCTCAACGGTTTCGGCGACGCCGACACCCCAAAGACCCAGATCGAGGCACTCGGCGTGCGTGCCGAGTACCACGGGGCCGACATGAGCAAGCCCGACCAGATCGAGGACATGATGAACTTCGCCGCGTCGAAGTTCGGCCGCGTCGACATCCTCGTCAACAACGCCGGCATCCAGCACGTCGCCAAGGTCGAGGACTTCCCGACCGAACGTTGGGACGCGATCCTCGCGATCAACCTCACGAGCGCCTTCCACACGACGCGCCTGGCGATCCCCGCGATGCGCGAGGCCAACTGGGGCCGCATCATCAACGTGGCGTCGGCGCACGGGCTCGTGGCCTCGGCGCAGAAGTCGGCCTATGTCGCAGCCAAGCACGGCATCGTCGGCCTGACCAAGTCCGTGGCGCTCGAAACCGCCACCACCGGCGTCACCTGCAACGCGATCAGCCCGGGCTGGGTGCTCACGGCGCTGGTGCAAAAGCAGATTGACGACCGCGCGGCCCGCGAAGGCATTTCGGCCCTCCAGGCGCAGAACGAATTGCTGGGAGAAAAGCAGCCCTCGCTGCAGTTCACGACGGTCGAGCAACTGGGCGGGCTGGCCGTCTTCCTGAGCTCTCCCTCGGCCGATCAGGTGCGGGGCGTCGCCTGGGCCATGGATGGCGGCTGGACGGCTCAGTAAATAAACAGAGACAACGAAAAAACGCCGGCGGCACTCGCCCGCCGGCGCTGCGCTCTTTGTCTTCTTATTTGAGCTGCACCGAGCCGGAGACGTTCACGACCACGCTGGTCTTGCCCGCTTCCACCGGCACGGCCGAATCGGCGGCCGAGAACGACTTGGCCTGCATGGCCATCACGCGCGGACGGATCGGGCCGCTGTCGTTCGCGTTCACCGACACCTCGCGCAGCGTGTAGCCGCCGAAGCCGAAGCCCTTGGCCAGCTCGCCGGCCTTTTGCTTGAAGTTGTCGATGGCGATGTTCTGCGCCTCGGTCTCGGTCTTGGCGCGCTGTTCGCGGCTCAGGCCGAAGCCGACGTTGCCCACGCTGAGCGTGCTGATGCGCCCGGCCGTCTGGGTGATGCGCGCGAAATCGCGGCCTTCGAGCACGAGCTCGGTCGAACCTTGCCAGCCGTTGATCTTGCCGTCCTTGGTGTAGCGCGGCGAAAGGCTGAAGTTGCCGGTGCGCACGTCGAGCTGGCCCGGCTGCGCGTTCTTCTTGGCCTCGGCCAGCGCGGCATCGAGCGCCGTCTTGAGCTGGGTCTGCACGGTGCCCGCCTCGGCGGCGTCGCGCGTGGTGACGAGGGTCATGCTCAGCAGGTCTTGCTGAACTTCGACGGTGCCGGAGGCCGACAGCTGGAGCACGTTTTGTGGAGCAGGCATGACGGCATTCTGGGCCAAGGCGGCGCCGGCAAAGGTCAGCGCGGCGCAGGCCGCGATCAATTGAACAGTCTTCAAGACAGATTTCTCCCTGGTGGATGCGAGGAAAAGCCCTCGCCCGCGCCTTCTTCTTCAGTGGCGCAGGCTGCGCGGCGCGGTTTGCGGACTGGCGACGGGCTGCGGTACCGGCACGATGCGCTCGGCAGGCTGTGATTCTGCCGAATTCAGAAGAACACCCGTTCCCGCAGGCACCCACTGCCCCCGGACCTGCTGCCTCAACTCGAAGAGTTCGCCCGCCGTGAGACGGCGCCCCGCCAGCGCTTCGCCGCGGCGCTGCTCTTCCCGCTGGGCCGCCCGGTGCGCGGCCACGGCATCGCGCACTTCGCTGCGGCGCCCTTCACTGACCCGCAAAAACCCTTCGGAAGCGACGGACGTCGCACCACAGGCGCATGCGAAAAAAAGCAGAGGCAAGGCAGAAAAAGAAGGTCTCATCGCGCAATCGTCATAAGGCAGCACGGACTGTGCCACCGCCGGGCAAAGCCCGGATGACCAGACGGCGAGCGGCCGCAAGTTGTGTAACTTAGTGTCAACCACTACGGAATTCGGCAGCAATGGGGTCCTAACGCCTTCAGAATCGGCGCTGTTACAAATTCAACGTTGTAGAAATGACTCAAGTTCCCGCTCGCACCGACAAGATCGTGATCGTCGACGACGACGCCCGCATCCGCGACCTGCTGCGCCGCTACCTGACGCAGGAAGGATTCGAAGTGATCGTGGCCGAGGACGGCAAGGCGCTCAACCGCATCCTGTTGCGCGACACGGTCGACCTGATCGTGCTCGACCTGATGATGCCCGGCGAAGACGGCCTCTCCGTGTGCCGCCGTCTGCGTGCCGCCAACGACCGCACGCCGATCATCATGCTCACCGCCAAGGGTGAGGACGTGGACCGCATCGTCGGTCTCGAAGTCGGCGCCGACGACTACCTCGGCAAGCCCTTCAACCCGCGCGAACTGCTGGCCCGCGTGCACGCTGTGCTGCGCCGCCGTCCGCCGCTCGAGGCGCCCGGCGCCCCCTCCACCGAGAACGAGACCGTCACCTTCGGCCCGTTCGCCTTCGACCTCGGCTCGCGCACCCTGAAGAAGGACGGCGAAGAACTCTCGCTGACCACCGGCGAATTCGCGATGCTGAAGGCGCTGGTGCGCCACCCGCGCCAGCCGCTGTCGCGCGAAAAGCTGGCCCAGCTGGCACGCGGGCGCGAATTCGAGCCCTTCGACCGCAGCCTGGACGTGCAGATCTCGCGCCTGCGCAAGCTGGTCGAGTCCGACGCCGCGGCGCCGCGCTACATCCAGACCGTCTGGGGCGTGGGCTACGTGTTCGTGCCGGACGGCACGGCCTGACGATCCGCTGAGAGGTGGCCATCGGCCTCCATTCCGCCCGACCTGACCCGGCCCAGGAGGACGGGGCACAGGTCACGATGCCGAGCCCGCTCGAAGCGAGCGCGCAGCGTGACCGCCGCCCCGGCCTCAAGCTGGGTTTCAGCCTTTTCTGGCGCACCTTCTTCCTGCTTGCGCTGCTGCTGATCGGCTGCACGGTCGCCTGGCTGCAGACCTTCCGCTCGCTCGAATACGAGCCGCGTGCCATCCAGACCGGACACCAGATCGCCTCGCTCGTGAACCTCACGCGCGCAGCACTGGTGTACTCGGATGCGATCACGCGGGTCTCGCTGATCAAGACGCTGGCCGACCAGGAAGGCGTGCGCATCCTGCCGCGCGAGCCCAACGACCGCTTCCAGCCCTACACCAGCGGCGCGCTCGACGAGCGCGTCACCGAAGAGCTGATCGCCCAGCTGGGCGAAGGCACCACGGTGGCCAGCCGCGTGAACGACGAGCCGGGCCTGTGGATCGGTTTCACCATCGAGAGCGACACCTACTGGCTGCTGCTCGACCCCACGCGCTTCAGCCGCGTGGGCGGGCGCACCTGGCTGGTCTGGCTCAGCACGGCGATGGCGCTGTCGCTCGCGGGCGCGGCGCTGATCACGCGGCTCATCAACCTGCCGCTCAAGCAGCTGTCGCGCGCCACCTTGCAGGTGCGCGAGGGCGAGTACGAGGCGCACCGGCTCGACGAGCGCGCCCGCACCAACGAGATCCGCGCGGTGAACATCGGCTTCAACCGCATGGCCGACCAGCTCGCCAAGATCGAGCAGGACCGCGCCATCATGCTGGCCGGCATCTCGCACGACCTGCGCACGCCGCTGGCGCGGCTGCGGCTCGAAACCGAGATGAGCGTGGCCGACGAAGACGCGCGCGACCACATGGCTGCCGACATCGCGCAGCTCGACGCGATCATCGACAAGTTCCTCGATTACGCCCGCCCCGACCATGTCGACCAGCGCCCGGTGCTGCTGCGCGACGTGATCGACGCCTGCACCTACGCCGTGCAGGACTACGAAGAGATGAACATCCACGTCGACGTGCCCGCCGACCTGAAGGTGATGGGCGACGAGGTGGAGCTCACGCGCGTGATCTCCAACCTGGTCGAGAACGCGCGGCGCTACGGCAAGACGCCGTCGACGGGCGTGGCGGACGTCACGATCCAGGCGCAGGCCAACAACGACGCGGTGCTGATCAAGGTGCGCGACCACGGCGCGGGCGTCGAGCCCGCCCTGCTCGTGCAGCTGACCAAACCCTTCTTCCGCGGCGACGCGGCGCGCACCTCGGCGGCCGGTGCCGGCCTGGGGCTGTCGATCGTGGCGAAGAACATCGAGCGCATGGGCGGCACCTTCGCGCTCACCAGCACGCCGGGCCGGGGCCTCGCAGCCCACATCCGGATGCCCCGCGCGATGCCGGCGGGCAGCAGCAAGCCCGGTGAGGTGCCGGGCAAGAAACAGGTCGCCTGAAGAAGAACCCCGGGTTCAGCGGTGCAGCAGCACCGCGGCGCGGGCTTCCATTGCCCGCCCCTCGCCCACCGGGCCGAGCTTCTCGGCCGTCTTGGCTTTCACATTGACCTGATCGAGCGCAATGCCCAGCGTGTCGGCGATGCGCTGGCACATGGCCGGGATGTGCGGCGCCAGCTTGGGCGCCTGCGCGATCACGGTGCTGTCGACGTTGCCGATCTCCCAGCCCGCCGCGCGCACGCGCCGCGCCGCCTCGGCCAGCAGCACGGCCGAATCGGCGCCGCGGAACTGGGCGTCGGTGTCCGGGAAATGCCGGCCGATGTCACCCAGCCCAGCACCGCCGAGCAGCGCGTCGGTGATGGCGTGCAGCAGCACGTCGGCGTCCGAATGCCCGAGCAGGCCGGTGGTGTGCGGCACCTCGATGCCGCCCAGGATGAGCTTGCGCCCCGTCACCAGCTGGTGGACGTCCCAGCCTTCGCCGATGCGGATGTTGAACGGTGTCGTCATGCCATGGCCTTCTTGCGGCCGAGCAGCACCGCCTCGGCCAGTGCGAAATCTTCGGGGAAGGTGACCTTGAAGTTCTGCGCGCTGCCGGGCACCAGCAGCGGCGCCAGGCCGAGGGTCTCGATGGCGCTGGCCTCGTCGGTCACCACGTCGCCCACGCGCTCCAGCGCGTCGAGCAGCATGCCGATGCGGAACATCTGCGGCGTCTGGGCCAGCCACTTGTCGGCGCGCGGCAGGGTCTGGGTCGAGCGGCTGTCGGTCGACGAGACCTTCAGCGTGTCGGCCAGCCGCTGCGCCAGCAGGCCGCCGACGGCATCGTGCTCGCAGGCGGCGATCAGCGCCTCGATCTGGCTGGACGTGACCAGGCAGCGCGCCGCGTCGTGCACCAGCACCCAGTCGTGCGGCCCGGCACCCTTCTGGCGCAGCGCCGCCAGGCCGTTGCGCACCGAAGCGGCGCGCGTCAGGCCGCCCACGCGCAGCAGGTACTCGCCGGTCACGGGGAAGCGCGGCAGCGCCGTCTGTACCTCGCGGTCGTCGGGCGACACCACCACGGCCACGCCCGCGAAACGCCCGGCCAGCGCACGGAACGCGTCCACCGTGTGGGCCACCATCGACTGGCCCGCCAGGCGCCGGTACTGCTTGGGCTGCGCGCCGCCGGCGCGGTGGCCGGAACCGGCACAGGGGATCAGCACGTAGAAACGGGAAGAAGACATGGAGGGTGCGGCACGGGCCGATGGCCGACAAGCGGATAAGGGGCCGCCATTCTAGAATTGACATTCGCACACCCCTCGCCGTCCGGCGCGGGGTGTCGTGCATTTTTCGAACCGCTCCATGGACCTCCCCCTTCTCCCGGCGGGCAAGCGTTTCACGCTGCCGCGTCCCCCGTTGTCGGCCGATGCGCTGATGCTGGCCCAGCTCGGCATGCGCGAGAAGGCCGCGGGTCGCGCCACCGCGATGTTCACCGCCGACGCGAACGACGCCCAGCGGCTCATCGACGAAATCGCCTTCTTCGCGCCCGAGCTGCGCTGCGCCCTCTTCCCCGACTGGGAAACGCTGCCCTACGACAGCTTCTCGCCGCACCAGGACCTGATCAGCGAGCGCCTGGCCACGCTGTGGCGCATCAGCCAGAAAGAGGCCGACGTGGTGCTGGTGCCTGCCACCACCGCGCTGTACCGGCTGGCGCCGCCGGCCTTCCTGGCCGGCTACACCTTCCAGTTCAAGGCCAAGCAGAAGCTGCAGGAGTCCAAGCTCAAGGCCCAGCTCACGCTGGCCGGCTACAGCCACGTGACGCAGGTCGTGAGCCCGGGCGAGTACGCGGTGCGCGGCGGCCTGATCGACCTGTTCCCCATGGGCTCCCTGGTGCCGTTCCGCGTCGACCTGTTCGACGACGAGATCGACTCCATCCGCACCTTCGACCCCGACACCCAGCGCAGCCTGTACCCCGTGCCCGAGGTGCGCCTGCTGCCAGGCCGCGAGTTCCCGATGGACGACGACGCCCGCGCGCGCTTTCGCAGCCGCTGGCGTGAACTGCTCGAGGGCGACCCGACCAAGAGCCGCATCTACAAGGACATGGGCAACGGAGTGGCCACCGCCGGCATCGAGTACTACCTGCCGCTGTTCTTCGACGAGACGGCCACGGTGTTCGACTACCTCGGCCCCGACGCCACCGTCGTGCTGCACGGCGACCTCGAACCCGCCTTCCAGCACTTCTGGCAGGACACCAACGAGCGCTACCGCCTGGTGCAGGGCGACCCCGAACGCCCCGCGCTGCCGCCCGACGCGCTGTTCCTCAACGCCGAGCAGTTCTACCAGCGTGCCAAGCCGCATGCGCAGCTCGCCATCCGCGGCGACATCGCCACCGATGCGCCCTACGCCGAGTTCGACAAGCTGCCGCCCTTTGCCGTCGTGCGCGGCGCCGAAGACCCGCTGGTCGGCCTGAAGGCCCACATCGCCGCCACGCCGCACCGTGTGCTGCTGATCGCCGAGAGCGACGGCCGCCGCGAGAGCCTGCTCGACTTCCTGCGCGCCAGCGGCGTGAACCCGCCGGCCTTCGACTCGCTGGCCGAGTTCGAAGCCTCGGGCGACGAAAAGATCGGCATCGCCACCGCCGCGCTGGCCTCGGGCTTCGCGTGGCGCGAACAAGCGATCGACTTCGTCACCGAGACCGAGCTGTTTGCCACCGCGCCCACCACGCGCCGGCGCAACAAGAAGCAGGAACAGGTCAGCGACGTCGAAGCGCTGATCAAGGACCTGTCCGAACTCAACGTGGGCGATCCGGTGGTGCACTCCGCGCACGGCATCGGCCGCTACCGCGGCCTGATCCACATGGACCTGGGCCAGGGCACGGGCGCCGACGGCAAGCCGCTGCTGCAGGAAATGCTGCACCTGGAGTACGCCGACAAGGCCACGCTCTACGTGCCCGTGAGCCAGCTGCACCAGATCAGCCGCTACACCGGCGTGAGCGCCGACGAGGCGCCGCTGCACAAGCTGGGCTCCGGCCAGTGGGAAAAGGCCAAGCGCAAGGCCGCCGAACAGGTACGCGACTCCGCCGCCGAGCTGCTCAACATCTACGCCCGCCGCGCCGCGCGCGAGGGCCATGCCTTCCGCTACTCGCCGGCCGACTACGAGGTGTTCGCCAACGACTTCGGCTTCCAGGAAACCGCCGACCAGAAGGCCGCGATCCACGCCGTGGTGCAGGACATGATCTCGCCCCAGCCGATGGACCGCCTCGTGTGCGGCGACGTGGGCTTCGGCAAGACCGAGGTCGCGCTGCGCGCTGCCTTCATCGCCGTCACCGGCGGCAAGCAGGTGGCGTTCCTGGCGCCCACCACGCTGCTGGCCGAGCAGCACTACCAGACGCTGGTCGACCGTTTCGCCAAGTGGCCCGTGAAAGTCGCCGAGATGAGCCGCTTCCGCTCCGCCAAGGAAATCACGGCCGCCGCCAAGGGCCTGGCCGAGGGCCAGGTGGACATCGTGGTGGGCACGCACAAGCTGCTCTCGCAGTCGGTCAAGTTCAAGAACCTGGGCCTGCTCATCATCGACGAGGAGCACCGTTTCGGCGTGCGCCACAAGGAGGCGATGAAGGCGATGCGCGCCGAGGTCGACGTGCTCACGCTCACCGCCACGCCGATTCCGCGCACGCTGGGCATGGCGCTCGAAGGCCTGCGCGACCTGAGCGTGATCGCCACCGCGCCGCAGCGCCGCCTGGCCATCAAGACCTTCGTGCGCAACGAGGGCACGGGCGTGATCCGCGAAGCCGTGCTGCGCGAGCTGAAGCGCGGCGGACAGGTCTACTTCCTGCACAACGAGGTCGAGACCATCGAGAACCGGCGCCAGAAGCTCGAAGAAATCCTGCCCGAGGCCCGCATCGCCGTGGCGCACGGCCAGATGCCCGAGCGCGAGCTGGAGCGCGTGATGCGCGACTTCGTGGCCCAGCGCTACAACATGCTGCTGTGCTCGACCATCATCGAGACCGGCATCGACGTGCCCACCGCCAACACCATCGTGATGAGCCGCGCCGACAAGTTCGGCCTGGCGCAGCTGCACCAGCTGCGCGGCCGCGTCGGCCGCTCGCACCACCAAGCCTATGCCTACCTCATGGTGCCCGACACCGAGGGCCTGACCAAGCAGGCCTCGCAGCGGCTCGAGGCGATCCAGCAGATGGAAGAGCTGGGCTCGGGCTTCTACCTGGCGATGCACGACCTCGAGATCCGCGGCACCGGCGAGGTGCTCGGCGAGAACCAGAGCGGCAACATGATGGAGATCGGCTTCCAGCTCTACAACGAGATGCTCAGCGAAGCCGTGCGCTCGCTGAAGGCCGGGCAGGAGCCCGACCTGCTCTCGCCGCTGTCGGTCACGACCGAGATCAACCTGCACGCCCCCGCCCTCCTGCCCGACGACTACTGCGGCGACGTGCACCTGCGGCTGTCGTTCTACAAGAAGCTCGCCACCGCGAAGAACCCCGACCAGATCGACACGCTGCTGGAAGAAATCGTCGACCGCTTCGGCAAGCTGCCGCCGCAGGCCCAGACGCTGATCGACACGCACCGCCTGCGCGTGCTCGCGCGGCCCTACGGCGTGGTCAAGGTCGACGCGGCGCCGGGCATCATCAACATCACCTTCCGCAAGGACGCGCCGGTGGACGGCATGGCCATCATCCAGCTGATCCAGAAGAACAAGCACATCAAGCTCGCCGGCAACGAGAAGCTGCGCATCGAGCGCGAACTCAAGGAGCCGAAGGACCGCGCCCAGATGGTGCGCGACGTGCTGCGCAGTCTCGGACAACCCCTCGTCAAGGAAACCGCCCCCGCATGAGCGCTACGACAGAAATCTCCCCCGGCCTCGTCCTCCAGCGCGTGAAGCCGCCGCTGAAGCTCGCCGACTTCAAGCTGATCGCGTTCGACATGGACTCGACGCTCATCAACATCGAATGCATCGACGAGATCGCCGATGCCGTCGGCAAGAAAGCCGAGGTGGCTGCGATCACCGAGGCCACGATGCGCGGCGAGATCAAGGACTTCAAGGAAAGCCTGCGCCGCCGCGTGGCGCTGCTGCAGGGCGTGCCCGTGGCCGCGCTGCAGCAGGTGTACGACGAGCGCCTGAAGCTCAACCCCGGCGCCACCGAACTGGTGGCGGCCTGCAAGAAGGCGGGCCTCAAGGTGCTGCTGGTGTCGGGCGGCTTCACCTTCTTCGCCAACCGCGTGAAGGACCGGCTGGGCATCGACTTCGCGCGCTCCAACCTGCTCGACGAAGCCGACGGCCAGCTCACCGGCCAGGTCGTGACGCAAAGCTGGGGCGACATCTGCGACGGCGCCGAAAAGCGCCGCACGCTGCTCGAAGTGGCATCCCTCATGGGCATCTCGCCGCAGGAAACCATCGCCGTGGGCGACGGCGCCAACGACCTGCCGATGATGGGCGAGGCCGGGCTGTCGGTGGCCTATCACGCCAAGCCGAAGGTGCGCGAGCAGGCCATGGTGGCGATCAACGAAGGCGGGCTCGACCGCGTGCTGGAAATCCTGAAATGACCGAGGCCGCCCCGCTGTACCGCGCCGACGCGCTGCGCGACTACGCCAGCGCCCTGCTGCAGAAAGCGGGGCTCGCGGCCTCGATGGCCGACAGCGTGGCGCGCACGCTGGTCGAAGGCGACCTGCTGGGCCACGACACGCACGGCCTTGCGCTGCTGGCCGGCTATGTGAAAGAGATCGAATCGGGCGGCATGACGCGCGACGGCGCGCCCGAGGTGCTGTCCGACCGCCCTGCCGCCGTGCTGTGGGACGGCAAGCGCCTGCCCGGCCCCTGGCTCATGGACCAAGGCATGGACCTGCTGGTGCCGCGTGCGCGCGAGCTGGGCACGGCCTCGCTCGTGATCCGCCGCAGCCACCACATCGCCTGCCTCGCGGTCTACATGCTGCGCGCGCTGCAGGAAGACATGCTGATGCTGCTGGCCTGCTCCGACCCCAACACCGCCAGCGTCGCGCCCTTCGGCGGCACGCAGGCGGTGTTCACTCCGAATCCGCTGGCGATGGGCTTTCCGCTCTCGCAGGGCGGCGTGATGGTCGACATCTCGGCCTCGATCACCACCAACGGCATGAGCAACCGCAAGCGCGCGGCCGGCGAGACCTTCGCTGAGGAGTGGCTGATCGATGCGGCCGGCAAGCCGTCGAACAACCCGCAGGTGCTGTTCGACCTGCCGCCCGGCACGCTGCTGCCGGTCGGCGGGCTGAGCCACGGCCACAAGGGCTACGGCATGGCGCTGCTGGTCGAGACGCTCACGGCCGGCCTCGCGGGCCACGGCCGCGCCGACCCGCCCGAGGGCTGGGGCGCGACGGTGCACCTCACGCTGCATGACCTGCACGCCTTCGGCGGCAAGGAGGCCTTCCTGCGCCAGATGGACCACGTGGCCGAGAAATGCCGCGACAACGCGCCCATCGACCCGGCCAGGCCTGTGCGGCTGCCGGGTGAAGGCGGGTTGAAGCGTCGGGAAGCGCAATCGGCGAACGGGGTGCGGCTGCACCCGTCGATTGCGCGCTCGCTGCAGGAAGCGGAGCAGCGGCATGGCCTGCGGCTGGCGCAGGCGCTGATCTGACGGGGTTTTACTCCTCGTCGTCGTTCTCGGTGTGCTCGGGCGCGCCCGCGGGCCGCGGCTGGCGCTTGCCGGGCTTGGCCAGGATCTCGATGTAGAACTGCTTGCCGCCCTCTTTCACCACACCGTCGATGAGGCCGGTGATGGCCGTGAGGTGGATGGTTTCGGCGGATTCCTGGGCGGTGCCGAACCGGCAGTCGAAGTCCCAGAAGTCGGCGCCTTCGGGCAGGTCGCGGCGGCGCTCGCGCTTGATGTACTTGCGGATCTCGTGCTTGACGGCTTCGAGGAGACGGTCGGGGTGCTTGCCCTCGACCTGAAGCTGGAAGGTTTTTCTCATGGGTGATGGTAACCCGCTGTGTAAAGTCGGCGGTTCAAATGGAAAGCAGGTGAAGACATGGCACGCGCAAACGACTGGGCAAGCAAGGTGATGGCATTGGTGAACGGCGGCAACGCCTCGGCGGCCATTGCGCAGATCAAGGTCGCGCCGTCGGTCAAGGACCTGAAGGCACTGCAGACCATCATGACGCTCTCCAAAATGAAAGGCCGCTATCCGAACGTGGATGCGGCCATTTCAGACAACCTGGACCTGCTGGCAGCGCCCCGGCTGCACCGGTCCCCCTGAACCTCGGCGTTACAGGGCCTGGCCGAGGCGCTTCACGCCCTCTTCGATCTTCTCGATGTCGGCCGTGGCAAAGCTCAGGCGCAGCGTCGCCACATCGGGCTTCTCCGCGAAGAACGGCGCGCCGGGCACGAAGGCCACCAGCTTCTCGATCGCACGCTTGGCCAGCTCGTTGGCATCGGCCAGCTTGCCGTTGGCGCCCGTCAGGCGTGCCCAGAAGAACAAACCGCCGTTGGGCTGCGTGAAGCTCACCGCATCGCCCAGCTCGCGCTTCAGCGCGGCGCCCATGGCCTGCGCGCGCTGGCCGTAGACCTCGCGCACATGCGCCAGCGTGCCGGGCATGCGGCCGCTCTTGAGGTACTGCGCGGCCGTGGCCTGCGCGAAGGTGCTGGTGTGGGCGTCGCTGAACTGCTTGCACATCGTGGCCTTGGCCAGCAGCTCGGGCGGCGCGATCATCCAGCCGATGCGCAGGCCGGGGCTCAGCACCTTGCTCAGGCTGCCGCAATGCGCGAGCAGCTCGCGGCTGCCGGGCACGTCCTTGCTCAGCGACATGATCGACGGCGGCGGCGCTTCGCCGAAGTACAGGTCGCCGTAGGGATCGTCCTCGACGATCAGCGTCTGGTACTTCACGGCCAGCTCGAGCACCTTCTTGCGGCGCTCCAGGCTCAGCATGGCGCCGCTGGGGTTGCCGAAGGTGGGGATCAGGTAGACGAACTTGGGCTTGTGCTCGGCGATGAGCTTCTCGAGCTCGTCGGTCTTCACGCCGTTGGCGTCGATGGGCGCGCTGATGAGCTGCGCGCCGTACAGGCGAAAGCACTGGATCGTGGCCAGGAAAGTCGGGCCTTCGACGATCACCTTGTCGCCGGGCGAGATCATGGTCTTGCCCAGCAGGTCCAGCGCCTGCTGGCTGCCGGTGGTGACGATCAGGCCGCTCGGGTCCACGTCGACGCCCTTGGTCTTCATGAAGGAACTGAGCTGGTTGCGCAGCGGCTCGTAGCCTTCGGTAGCGCCGTACTGCAGGGCCCCGCCGGCCTCTTCGGTGAGCGCCTTCTGGCTCGCCTCCTTCAGGCCCTCGACGTCGAACATGGCGCTGTCGGGAAAGCCGCCCGCAAAACTGATGATGCCGGGCTTGCCCAGCAGCTTGAAGAGTTCGCGGATGGCGGAGGTTTCGACGTTGTCGAGGCGGGAGGCGAATTGCATGGTCAGTCTCACTTTCTGGGCGTCATTGTCGCGAAAGCCCGGGCAGGAAAGCTGCGTAGGGCCATGGCTTTTCGACGATATATTGCATCCATCGCCGCAAACGCCGGTGCTCGCCCTGCCTTCCACGGCATGCACCCCGCGAGCCCCCACGCCGTGAACGGTGGCCACCACGATCCATGAAAAAATCCGACATCCCCCTCTTTTTCGCCACCCTGCAGGCCGCCAACCCCGAGCCGCGCACGGAGCTCGAATACACCACGCCCTTCGAACTGCTGGCCGCCGTGCTGCTGTCGGCGCAGGCCACCGACGTGGGCGTGAACAAGGCGACGCGGCGGCTCTATCCGGTGGCGAACACGCCGCAGGCGATCCTCGACCTCGGGGTGGAAGGGCTGGAGTCGTACATCAAGACGATCGGGCTGTACCGCAGCAAGGCCAAGCACCTGATGGAGGCCTGCCGCATGCTGGTCGAGCTGCATGGCGGCGAGGTGCCGCGCACGCGCGCCGAACTCGAGGCGCTGCCGGGCGTGGGGCGCAAGACGGCCAACGTGGTGCTCAACGTGGCCTTCGGCGAGGAGACCATCGCGGTCGACACGCACATCTTCCGCATCGGCAACCGCACCGGGCTTGCGCCCGGCAAGACGCCGCTGGACGTGGAACTCAAGCTCGAAAAGCGCATCCCACCCGAATTCCGCCTGCACGCGCACCACTGGCTGATCCTGCACGGGCGCTATGTCTGCGTGGCGCGCAAGCCGCGCTGCTGGGAATGCGCGGTCTCCACCTTCTGCTCGTTCAAGCCCAAGACACCGGCCCCCAAGACCGCCTGAGCGGCATCACACACATCGCACATGACGACGACAACGATTTTCAAGAAGACGCCTTCCGCCGCCCTCCTCTTTCTCGCAGCGCTGTGCAGCGCGGGCGCCGCATGGTCGCGCGACGGCGTGCTGCCGCCGGAGACGATGGCGCTCTACGGCGGACGCTGGTCCGCCAACTGCGCCGACGCAGCGGCACCGACGCTGCAGGTGCGCGAAGACATGCTGATCGCCGAGCGCGGCAAGCGCCGCGTCGTCGGCCGCCAGCCAGACACGGCGCACAGCTTCTTCGGCAACCAGCCGCCGCCGCCGAACTTCGACGTGGCGCTGATGAGCCGCGTGGGCAAGGGCGACAACGCGATGATGAATTTCCTGGTCTTTCGCGATGCGCGCGGCCAGTCGATCACGCTGAAGGCCGACAAGCCGGTCATGGGCCAGCTGGGGTCGGAGCTGATGAAGCCACGCTACTGGCGCTGCGACGGTCCGGCACGCGCCGCGGCGCCG
>NZ_BCUS01000120.1 GCF_001591345.1 Variovorax boronicumulans NBRC 103145
GCGGGGCCGTTGCCCTGCATGCCGCCCGTCTCGCCCCCTGCGTCGCCCCGGCCCCAGTCGCCTTCCTGCCAGTCGGCCGGCGCACCGGCGGCGACCGCGCCACTGTGGGCATAGCGCTCGACGGCCTCCTTGGACGACTTGAGGTCCATGCCAGTGCGCTCGCGCACGATCTTGATCGCCTCGATCAGGTTGCCGCGCTCCAGGGCGGCGATGGCCTCGGGGGGAAGCTGGGTCATGAACTCTCCTCTGTGTTCAGGGGAGCGCCGCGGGAGCCGGGCGCTGTCTTTTTTGCTGGCTCAGGCGGCCTGAGCGACGGTCGATTCGGGTGTTTTTTCGTTGAGCGCCACGCGCCCGGCTTCGATGGTGATGCGCCGTTCGCACTGCGAGGCGATGCTGCGGTCGTGCGTGACCAGCACCAGCGTGGTTCCCAGCTCGCGGTTCAGGTCGAACATGAGTTTCATGACCTGCTCGCCGGTGGCAAAGTCGAGGCTGCCGGTGGGCTCGTCGGCCAGCAGCAGGGCCGGCTGCACCACGAAGGCCCGCGCCAGCGCCACGCGCTGCTGCTCGCCGCCCGACAGCACCTTCGGGTAGTGGCCCAGACGCTGCCCGAGGCCGACGCGGCCCAGCATCTCGGTGGCGGCCTTGCGCGCGTCCTTGCGGTTGGCCAGCTCTAGCGGCAGCATGACGTTCTCGAGCGCGCTCAGGTTGCCCAGGAGCTGGAAGCTCTGGAACACGAAGCCCACGCGCTGGGCGCGCAGCGCGGCGCGCTCGTCCTCGTCGATGGCGAAGATGTCGTCGCCCGCCAGCTTCACGGTGCCGCGCGTGGGCGTGTCCAGCCCGGCAATGATCGACAGCAAGGTGCTCTTGCCGGAGCCCGAGGCGCCGACGATGGCGGCGGTTTCCCGCGCGCCCAGGGTGAAATGGATGTCCTGCAGAATGTCCAGCGTGCCGGCCGAGTCGGTGACGGACTTGAAGACATGCTCGACGGCGACAATGGCATCAGACGGGGGTTGGGACATGAAAGGCTTTTCGTTTTGAATCGACGTGACTTTATCTTGACCACCGCCGCGCTCGGCAGCGCGGGGGCATGGACGGGTGCTGCGGCCCAGGCACAGACGGCATCGGCCGGCAAGCCGGTGATCCTCGTGCTCGGTGATTCGCTGAGCGCAGAGTACGGCCTCAAGCGCGGCGAAGGCTGGGTACCCTTGCTGGAAAAAAGGCTTGCGCAGCAGAAGATCGCGGCCTCGGTGGTCAACGCCAGCATCAGCGGCGACACCAGTTCCGGCGGTCGCGCCCGCTTCCCCGCCCTGCTGGCGCAGCACAAGCCCAGCCACGTGGTGCTGGAGCTGGGCGCCAACGACGCCCTGCGCGGCCTGCCGCTGTCGAACACCGAAGACAACCTGCTGCAGATCACCAAGGCCGCGCAGGCCGCGGGCGCGCGTGTGCTGATCGTCGGCATCCAGGTGCCGCCGAACTACGGCGGCGACTACACGCGGCGCTTCGAGGCCGTGTTCGCGAAGGTGGCGGGCGCGACGAAGTCGGCGCTGGTGCCCTTCCTGCTCAAGGGCGTGGCCGATGCGCCCGACGCCATGACGCTGTTCCAGTCCGACCGCATCCACCCGACCGCCGCGGCGCAGCCGCAGATCCTGGACAACGTCTGGCCGGAGCTGCGCAAGCTGCTGCCCAAGTAGCCTCGCCTCCTTGCGCGCGCCCCAAAGAAAAAGCCGCCGCAGGCCTGCGCCTGCAGCGGCTTTTCTGTTTTCAGGGGTGCCAGGAACGAGGGGTCATCCGTTCTTGGTCGGCAACTCGGGCGCCGTGGGGGGATCGCGTTCGAGCGATGCCACGTCGGTCTCCGGGTCTCCGGGGGCCAGCCCGTCGCTGCTCGGATTGAGCTTGCGGTTCGCCTTCTCCCGGAGCTTTTCTTCCTTCTTTTTCTTCTTGGCCAGCTCTTTCTGGCGCTTCTCGTAGCCGTAATTGGGTGTTGCCACTGCTTCTCCTTCAGGCGAGGCAGTCAGGGTGACTGCGCTTCAGCCTACTGTAAGCGATAACGGTGCAGTCTCAAGACGCGGCGCCGGCGGCCGTTTCGAACTCGAACACACCTTGCAAACCCGGATAACGCTGGTGCATGAACCAGCCCATGGCCCCTGCGCCGGCCACCAGGGCCAGGACCGACGCGGCCACCATCCATCCGATGTGTTCGCCCATCGGCCAGAGAACGATCACGGCCAGCACCGGCAACAGCCCGGCGAGCGATGACAGCCACATCCAGCGCCTCGGGGCGGGCATAGGCGCCCAGGTTTGCGGGTCGATGCCGGCATCGATGAACACCTCGGCGTCGAAGCGCAGGCGTGGCCTCGGCTGGGTGGCCAGGTGCAGCAACAGCGCACGCAGCAGCACGGCCCGGTTGCGAAAGCGAAGGACACGGCCGGTGTCGACGGTCAGCGCCAGGGGCAGCCGGATCTCCGTGGGTTCGCCACCCTGCGTCACCTGCTGGAACACCAGCCGCTTGACGATGGCTTCGCTCGATACGAACTCGGTCTTCACGTCATGGAAACCCACGCGTGCACGGCACACCTCGTGCCAACGCACCACCTGCGGCGATGCCGGATCGCCCCAGCACATGCCGTTCGCGTCGATCCGCAGCATTCCCTCGCCCACGCGCGGAAACTGGCGCAGCAAATACCAGATGCCGCCGCCCAGCGCCCCAAAGAGGAGCAGTCCGAGCAGCAGCAGGATCGCTTCGTTGCCGCGCGCGTTGGACCAGTCCTCCTCGAGCATCACGGCGGCGACGAGCCCTGCCGCGATCAACGCGAAAAACGCCACGAAGCCACCGATGAAGAGCCGCGTACCGCGCAGGTCGGGCACGCCTTCCAGCGGGCCGGACCGTGCAAGTGCCTCCAGCACCTGCGCGGGCACGTCCAGCACCCGCGACGCGACGGCGCGTGACGCGGGCGCCGCCGCATCGCGCGCAGCCGGCGGCCCGACACGCTGGCTCTTGCGGTGTTTCCTGCCCACGGCGCGCAACAGCGCCTACATCTGCAGCAGCGCCTGCTGCAGGTCGGCACGCAGGTCGTCCACATCCTCCAGGCCGACCGAGAAACGCACCAGCGTGCCCTTGTAGGGCCAGCGGGCCACGCTGGCGTCGCGCATCAGGCCGATGTCGTAGGGCACGACGAGGCTGATCGGGCCGCCCCACGAATAGCCGAGGCGGAAGAGCTTCAGGCTGTCGCAGAAACGGTCGACCTGCTCGGTGCTGAAGCGCTCGTCGAACACCACCGAGAACAGGCCCGCGGCCAGGTCGGTGGCGCCGCACAGCGCGCGCCAGTTGGCGTGGCCCGGCGAATCCTCGAGCGCAGGGTGCAGCACCTGCGCGATCTCCTCGCAGCCGTTGAGCCAGCCGGCCAGCTCGCGCGCCGCGCGGTCGTGCGCGGCGTAGCGCAGCGCCATGCTCGGCAGCGAACGCAGCAGGGTCTCGACGTCGCCCACGCCGATGCCGAAGCCGGTGCGCATGTGGGTGAGCTTGAGCGCGCGGTGCAGGCGCTCGTCGCGCGTGACGACGCTGCCCATCAGCACGTCGCCACCGCCGCTGGGGTACTTGGTGAGCGCGTGCACCGACACGTCGACGCCCTGCCCCGTGCCGTTGAAATCGAAGGGCGCGAAGGCCAGGCCCGCGCCCCAGGTGTTGTCCAGCGCGGTCATCACGCCGCGCTCGCGGCAGATTTCAGCCAGCGCCGGCAGGTTGGGGAACTCCATCGTCACCGAGCCGGCCGCTTCGAGCCACACCAGCCGCGTGCGGTGCGAGAGCTTGGCTTCCAGGTCGGACGGGTTCATCGCGTCGTACAGGCGGTGCGTGATGCCGAAGTTGGCGAGCTCGCCGGTGGCCAGCGCCTTGGTCGGGCCGTAGGCGTTGTCGGGAATCAGCACCTCGTCGCCGGTCTTCAGGAACGCGAACGAGACCAGCGAGATCGCGGCCAGCCCGCTGGGCACCAGCAGGCATTCGGTGCCGCCTTCGAGCGTGGCCAGGCGCTCCTCGAGCGTGAAGGTGGTGGGCGTGCCGTGCAGGCCGTAGGTGTAGCCGGCCTTGGTCTTCCAGTCGCGCGCACGCATCGCGGCGACGTCGGCGAAGAACACGGTCGAGGCCTTGAACACGCCGGGCTGCGGCGCAGCGAAGGTGGCCGGCGGCGTGTAGGGATGGTGGATCAGGGTCGTGGAAGGCTTGCTCATGTGCCGATGCTAGCGCCCCGCGAGGAACCCTCGACGGCCGTGACATTCTCCGTTCGATGTCGACGGCCTTGGCCGGATCGCACGCGCATTGCGGATAGAGTTGCCCCTCCGAAAATAAAGGGAGGATTTTCTCGATGCGTCATCTGCTCATCACCATCACGGCCGCTGCGGCCCTGTCCGCCTGCGGCGGCATGAAGAACCTGGATTCCAACGCGCTCGCGGGCGCCGGCGGCAGCGCCTTCAAGGCCATGTCGCTCACCGACGGCGACGTGCAGGCACTGGCCAACCAGTCCTGCGCCGAGCTCGACAAGAGCTCCAAGGTCGCGGGCCCCGCCGATGCCTACAGCAAGCGCCTGGAGCGTGTGCGCCAGGGCCTGCCCACCACCATCGGCGGCCAGCCCGCCAGCTACAAGGTCTACCTCACGAAGGACGTGAACGCCTGGGCCATGGGCAACGGCTGCATCCGCGTCTACAGCGGCCTCATGGACCTCATGAACGACGACGAGCTGCGCGGCATCATCGGCCACGAGATCGGCCACGTCGCCCTGGGCCACAGCAAGAAGGCCATGCAGACCGCCTACGCCGTGTCGGCCGCGCGCGGCCTGGCCGGCGCTACGGGCAATGCGGCGATCACGCAGCTGTCGTCCTCGCAGATCGGCGACTTCGCCGAGAAGCTGGTCAACGCGCAGTTCTCGCAGTCGCAGGAAACCGACTCGGACAACTACGCCTTCGACCTGCTGACCACGCAGAAGCTCAAGCGCGAAGGCCTCGTCACCGCGTTCCAGAAGCTGGCCAAGCTCGACGGCGGCAAGAGCTCGATGCTCAGCTCGCACCCCGCTTCCGGCGACCGCGCGGCCAACATCCAGAAGCGCCTCGCAACGAGCAAGTAAGCAGCCTGGGCCCGGGCGGCTGCTCGGCGCACAATGCGCCGATGCTCACCCGCCCGCCCTTGCCGGGGCCCGTCGCGCCATGCAGCTGACGCGGCCCCCGTCCCCTCATCTGCGGCCCTTCCTGCGGCTGCTGTGGGCCTCGGCGCCCGAGGGCACACCTGACACACGCACCGGCGCCCGCGAGCACGTGCTGCCCACGGGCGGCATGCACCTGGTGTTCCGGCTTTCAGGGCCGCCGCTGCGACTCTTCGACGACACGCGCGACCTGCGCGGCCACACGGTCGGCCATGCCATCGTCGGCGGTGCGCGCGCCGCGTTCTACCTGCGCGATGTGTCGGTGGCCACACGCTCGGTCGGCGCGCAATTGCACCCCGGTGCCGCCCGGCTACTGCTCGGCGCACCTGAAGACGCTCTGAGTGGTCGCCACACGCCGCTCGACGCGCTGTGGGGCGAGCGGCAGACCGCCGACGCACTCGAACAGCTGCATGCATCGTCCGACGACCCGGCCCGGCAACTGGACGTGTTCGAGGCCCTGCTGACCCGGCGCTTGGCCGCTACCGCCCTGCCCCGCACCAGCCCGCGCGGCCTGCACCCGGCCGTGGCCGCCTCGCTGGGCCAGATGACGCGCGACACGCCCGCGTCGATCGCCACGCTGGTGGCGCGCAGCGGCTACAGCCACCGGCGCTTCATCGCGCTGTTCCGCACGGCGGTCGGGCTCGCGCCCAAGGAATACGCCCGCGTGATGCGCTTCGACCGCGTGCTGGCGCTGGCCGCCGACGCTCCTGCGCGCGCCTGGGCCGACATCGCGCTCGCAGCGGGCTACAGCGACCAGGCGCACCTGAGCCGCGAGTTCTCGGCGCTGGCCGGCCTGTCGCCGCAGGCCTGGCGGCAGACGGGTGCGACGTCGCCGCGTCATGTGCCGGCTGTCGGCGCGGCAGGTCAATTTCCTTCAAGACGCTAGCGCCGGGGCTGCGCAGAATCGGCGCCACGGTCCCCGTTTCAACACCCGATTCCAGAAAGAAAGGCAGGTCCCGCCATGGCCATCCACGAGTTGTTTCCGTACCTCTGCGTCGACAACGCCGCCGCCGCCGTCGACTTCTATTGCCACGTGTTCGAGGTGAAGGAAATCTTTCGACTGACCGAGCCCAGCGGCCGCATCGGGCACGTCGAGCTGGACTTTCACAACGGCGCGATCCTGATGATCTCGGACGAGTTCGCCGAGTTCAACATCCGCTCGCCCAAGGCGCTCGGCGGCAGCGCGGTCTCGCTGCATTTGCATGTGGACGATGCCGACGCGCTGGTCGCGCGCGCGGTCGCCGCCGGCGCCACGCTGGACATGGCACCGCAGGATCAGTTCTATGGGGAGCGTTCCGGCGTCTTCCGCGACCCCTTCGGTCACCGGTGGAACGTGGGGCACAGCATCGAGAAGCTGACGCCGGAGGAAATGCAGCGGCGCTACACCGCGATGTTCGACACCCCCGGCGGCGGCAGCTGCAGCAGCAGCTGAGCGCGCCGGCCGGTGGTGCCAGGGCCGGTCGTCAGACCGACCACTTCTCGATCAGCTTCTCGGCGCCGAGCGAGTCGTAGCCCTCGAAGGGCTGGTGGATCCACGGGTTGGTGGCCAGGAACTCGACCGAGTAGTCGGGCGTGAAGGTCGACAGCGCCTTGGTCCAGATGACCGCGCTGCGCAGCTCGGTGATCGGCTGGTAGTTGTTGCGCAGCATGTCCATCACGGCGTGCAGCGTGTGGCCCGAATCGGCCAGGTCGTCCACCAGCAGCACCTTGCCGGCGATCTCGCCCTTGGGGGTCGTGATGTAGCGGGCGATGTCGAGATGACCCTGGATCGTGCCGGCGTCGGCGCGGTAGGAGCTGGTCGACATGATCGCCAGCGGCTTGTCGAAGATGCGCGAGAGCACATCGCCCGGGCGCATGCCGCCGCGCGCCAGGCACAGGATGGTGTCGAACTCCCAGCCCGACTGGTGCACCTTGATCGCGAGCTTCTCGATCAGGTTGTGGTACTCGTCGTAGCTGACGTAGAGATGTTTGCCGTCTTCGGTCAACATGGTCTGGTTCGTTCCTGTTCAGTCTGCGAGGTAGGGGTGGCGCATCATGATCGTGTGGTCGCGATCAGGGCTCGTGGACACCATGTGGATCGGCACGCCGGTGACCTGCTCGATGCGCTGCAGGTACAGCCGCGCATTGACCGGCAACTTGTCGTACTGCGTGACGCCCACGGTGCTTTCGGTCCAGCCTTCGAGCGTTTCGTAGATCGGCGTACAGCGCTCGATCTCGTCCGCGCCCATCGGCAGGATGTCGGTGGTTTCGCCGTCGAGTTCGTAGCCGGTGCACAGCTCGAGCTTTTCGAGGCCGTCGAGCACGTCCAGCTTGGTGATGCACAGGCCCGACAGGCCGTTGACCTGCGCTGAGCGCTTGAGCAGCGCGGCGTCGAACCAGCCGCAACGGCGGCTGCGGCCGGTGGTCACGCCCTTTTCGGCGCCCACGGTGCTCATGTGGTAGCCGGGGGTGCCCGGCGTGGCCCAGTCGAGCTCGGTGGGGAACGGACCGCCGCCCACGCGGGTGCAGTAGGCCTTGGTGATGCCCAGCACGTAGTGCAGCATGCCCGGGCCCACGCCCGAACCGGCGGCGGCGTTGCCGGCCACGCAGTTGCTCGAGGTGACGTACGGGTAGGTGCCGTGGTCGACGTCGAGCAGCGTGCCCTGCGCGCCTTCGAACAGCAGGTTGGCGCCGGCCTTGTGGGCGTCGTTCAGCTCGCGCGACACGTCGGCCATCATGGGCTTGAGCAGCGCGGCGTGGCGCATGGCCTCGTCGAACACGGTGTCGTAGTCGATGGCGGGCGCGCCCAGCACCTGGGTCAGCACGTGGTTGTGCAGCTCGAGCAGCACGCGCAGCTTGGCCGCGAAGCGCTCGGGGTGCTTCAGGTCCTGCACGCGCAGCGCGCGGCGGGCGATCTTGTCTTCGTAGGCCGGGCCGATGCCGCGGCCGGTGGTGCCGATCTTCTCGATGCCGCCCTTTTCACGGTAGGCCTCGCGCGCGATGTCCAGCGCAGCGTGGAACGGCAGGATCAGCGGGCAGGCCTCGCTGATGCGCAGGCGCGAACGCACTTCGACGCCGGCTTTCTCCAGGCCTTCGATTTCCTCGAAGAGCTTGGCGGCCGACAGCACCACGCCGTTGCCGATGTAGCACTTGACGCCGGGCCGCATGATGCCGCTCGGGATCAGGTGCAGCGCCGTCTTCACGCCGTTGATGACCAGCGTGTGGCCCGCGTTGTGGCCGCCCTGGAAACGGACCACGCCCTGGGCGCTTTCCGTCAGCCAGTCAACCAGCTTGCCCTTGCCTTCGTCGCCCCACTGGGTCCCGACGACGACCACGTTTCTTCCGGTGGTTACGCTCATGCTCGTTCCATTGCTTAAAAATTCAGATCGCTCGGACACTCCATTGGCCGGCCTGCTCGACGAGCTCGCGGTCGCAATGGAATTCATCGATTTCGCTGCCATGTCCGGGCAGCACGCAGACAACCGTTTCGCCGGCCTTGCGCAGTTGGGCGATGGCCTCGCGCAGGCCGGCCGCGTCGCTCCAGGGCGCACGGATGGCGGCGCGCAGCGGACGCGCCGGCAGCACGCCGACGAGTTCGCGCACATCGAGGCTGAAGCCGACGGCCGGACGGTTGCGGCCGAACACGGCGCCCACCTCGTCGTAGCGGCCACCGCGCACCAGCGAGTCGGCCGCGCCCGGCACGTAGATGCCGAAACGCATGCCACTGTAGTAGGCGTAGCCGCGCAGGTCGGCCAGGTCGAAGCTGATCTGGCGCCCTGCCGTGCCGTTCAGGCCGGCGGCGAGTTGCTTCAGGTCGGCCAGTGCCGCGGCCACGGTGGGCGTGCCCTTCAGGGCCTTTGCGGCCTCGTCGAGCACGGCCACATCGCCGTACAGGCCCACGAGGGCGCGCAGGCCGTCGCGTGATGCGGCGGGGAAATCCTTGGTGAGCGCCTGCAGCTCGCTCGCGTCCTTGGCGGCCAGCGCGGCGTGCACGCGGGCGATCGCGGCGGCATCGACCGGCACGCCGGCGAACAGCGCGCGCACGATGCGGGCGTCGGCCAGGTCGACGATCACGCCGTCGCGCAGGCCGGCGGCATCGAGGCAGTCGAGTGCCAGCAGCAGGGTTTCGGTGTCGGCTTCGAGGCCGGCGTGACCATAGATCTCGGAGCCGAACTGCAGCGGCTCGCGGGTGGCGTGCGGGCGGTCGGGCCGGGTATGGACCACCGGGCCGCAGTAGCACAGGCGCGCCACGCCGTCGCGGTTCAGCAGGTGGGCGTCGATGCGCGCCACCTGGGGGGTGGTGTCGGCACGCAGGCCCATGCTGCGACCGGAGAGCTGGTCGACGAGCTTGAAGGTTTGGAGGTCGAGCGCTTCGCCGGTGCCCGAAAGCAGCGACTCCAGGTGCTCGAGCAGCGGCGGCATCACCAGCTCGTAGCCATAGCCACGGGCGGTATCGAGCAGCTGGCGTCGAAGTTCTTCGATGTGGCGCGCCTCGGAGGGCAGCACATCGGCAATGTGATCCGGGAGGACCCAGGCGGACATGGGGATCGGGGGCGTGGTTAAACCGGGATTCTACCGGGCCCGAGCTACCCCAGAACCCAGAGCAGTACCAAACCCAGCAGGATGCTGCAAAGACCGAAGAAACGCAGCTGGCCATCGCGCAGCTGCAGCAGTTGGCTGAAGCCGCGCCGCCACCCGCCCGGCGAGACGAAAGGCAGGATGCCTTCGATCACCAGGACCAGCGCCAACGCGCTCCAGAAGGTGTCGGCGCTCACGGCTCCAGGCAGGACAGCGGAAACGGACGGCCTGTTGTTACTTGCGCGCCGAACCGGAGCTCTGCATGGCGCGGAAGAAGTCCGAGGACGGGTCGAGCACCATCACGTCGCTCTTCTTGTTGAAGCTCTGCTTGTAGGCCTCGAGGCTGCGATAGAACTGGGCGAACTGCGGATCGCGGCCGAAGGCCTCGCTGTAGGTCGCGGCAGCCTGGGCATCGCCCTCGCCCTTGATCTTCTGGGCGTCGCGGTAGGCGTTCGCCACGATCACTTCGCGCTGGCGGTCGGCGTCCGCGCGGATCTTCTCGCCTTCGGCCGTGCCGGTGGAGCGCAGCTCGTTGGCCACGCGCTTGCGCTCGGCTTCCATGCGGCGGTAGACCGATTCGGTGATGGCTTCCACGTAGTCGACGCGGGTGATGCGCACGTCGACCACGTCGACGCCCCAGGGCTTGGCACCCTTCACCACGGCCAGCACTTCGCGCTGCACGTCGGCCATCAGGGCCTCGCGGCGCACCGAGATCAGGTCGCGCACGGTGCGCTTGTTGATGTTTTCCTGGAAGGCATTGCGCACCACGCGGTTCAGCTGCATGGCGCCCGCGTTCTCGTCGAGGCCGACGTTGCGGATGTAGGCCTGCGGGTCGGAGATGCGCCAGCGCACGTACCAGTCGATCACCACGCGCTGCTTTTCAGCGGTGAGCATGGGCTCGGTGTCGAGGCTCGAGAGCGTCAGCAGGCGCTTGTCGATGTACGACACGTTCTGGAACGGCGGCGGCAGCTTGAAGTTGAGGCCGGGCTCGGTGATGACCTGCTTGATCTGGCCGAGGGCATAGACCACGCCGAACTGGCGCTGGTCGACCACGAAGAGGGTCGAGCTCAGCAGCACGAGCAGGACGAGGACCGAGGTGGCGATGAAACCGATTCTGTTCATGTTGTTCCGGGCCTTTCTCAGCGCACGTCGCGGTCACGCGAGCGGCCGTCACGGGCGCGCACGTCGGTGGTGGCGGGCGCCACCGGGATCACCGACGACTGGGTCGGTGCGGTGCCGGCCACGCTGGGGCTGGCGGCGTCCACGGGCGTGGCTGTGTTGCCGCCGCCTTGCTGCATCAGCTTGTCGAGCGGCAGGTACAGCAGGTTGGAGCCCTGCTTGCTGTCGACCAGCACCTTGGTCGTGCTGGCGTAGATCTGCTGCATGGCGTCGGTGTACATGCGGTCGCGCGTCACCTGCGGCGCCTTCTGGTACTCGGTCAGCACCGAGCTGAAGCGACCTGCGTCACCTTGTGCCTGCGCCACGATGCGGGCCTTGTAGGCCTCGGACTCTTCCTTCAGGCGCGACGAGGTACCGGTGGCCAGCGGCACGACGTTGTTGGCGTAGGCCTCGGCGTCGTTCTTGGCGCGTTCGCGTTCCTGGCCGGCCTTGAGCACGTCGTCGAAGGCGGCCTGCACCTGCTCGGGCGGACGCACGCCGCCCTGCTGCAGGTTGATGCCGACGACTTCGACGCCGACCTTATAGCGGTCGAGGATGGTCTGCATCAGTGCGCGCACGCGGGGGGCGATCTGGTCGCGTTCTTCGGCGAGTGCCGCGTCCATCTTCATCTTGCCGACCACTTCGCGCACGGAGCTTTCGGCCACCTGCACGATGGTTTCAGCGGGCGACTTGCTCTCGTAGAGCCAGGCGCGCGCATCGCTCAGGCGGTACTGCACGGCGAACTTGATTTCGACGATGTTCTCGTCTTCGGTCAGCATGGCCGATTCGCGCAGGCCGGTGGAACGCACGATGGCGTCGCGGCCCACGTCGGTGGAACGGATCTGCGTGGTCACCACCACTTCGTGGCGTTGAATGGGGTACGGCAGGCGCCAGTTGAAGCCGGCGTTCACCGTCGATTTGTAGCGACCGAACTGCGTGACCACGGCCTGCTGGCCTTCGTTCACGATGAAGAAGCCGGTGCCGAGCCAGATCAGGACCGCCACGGCGGCCACGAGGCCGATGCCGAAGCCGGCATTCTTCATGTCAGGCTTGTAGCCGTTGCCGCCACCGCCGCCGGTGCCGTTGGGGCGATTGCCGCCACCCTTGCCACCGCCGAAGAAACCGCCGAGCTTGCGATTGAGGTCGCGCCAGAGTTCGTCGAGGTCGGGCGGACCCTGGTTCGGGCCCTGGCCGCGCGGGCGATTGCCGTTGCCGTTGTTGCTCTGGTTGCCGCTCGAAGGCGGCGGGATCGGGGCGCCGGGGGGATCGGCATCGGGCGGCCGGTTGCCGGCCGGGCGGTCGCCGTTGGAGGACGGCTCGTCGCCGCGACCCCATCGGCCATCGTTCAGGTTGAACATGCCCAGAAACCCTCTCCGCGCTGGCTTTGCATTCATTCGCTTCGTTCTCGTGTCAGTGGCGGGATTGTGCCCAATCAAGGGGCCGCATCGTGCAATTCAGCGTCCGCCTCAGGGGACATCGTATCGGCGACGGAACCCGACTGCCGGGCCAGCTCGGCCCGCAGCAACGGCAGGCCTTCACCGGTCCTGGCGCTGAGGAAGATGCGGGGAACCTGCACGCCGTCGATTTCCATCTCGTCCTGCAGATGCAGCGGATGTTGCGCGCTTTCAAGAGCGTCGAGCTTGTTGAACACCAGCAGTTGCGGCACGTCGCCTGCGCCGATGTCCTGCAGCACCGACTGGACCTCGGCCATCTGCTCGGGATAGTGCGGGTTGGAGGCATCGATCACGTGCAGCAGCAGGTCGGCATCGACCGCCTCCTGCAAGGTGGCCTTGAACGCGTCGACCAGGCCGTGCGGCAGGTCGCGGATGAAGCCCACGGTGTCGGAGATCGACACCTGCCGGCGCGCATCGCCCAGGTAGAGGTAGCGCGTGGTGGTGTCGAGCGTGGCGAACAGCTGGTCGGCCGCATAGGCGCGGGCCTTGACCATCGCATTGAAGATCGACGATTTGCCCGCGTTGGTGTAGCCGACGAGCGAGATGTTGAAGGTCTCGCGGCGCTCGCGCTGGCGGCGCTGCGTGCTGCGCTGCTTCTGCACCTTGGCCAGGCGCTCGCGCGTGCGCTTGATCGACTCGTTGATCATGCGGCGGTCGAGCTCGATCTGCTTCTCGCCGGGGCCGCCGCGCACACCTGCACCGCCGGTCTGGCGCTCCAGGTGGGACCAGCGGCGGACCAGCCGCGTGCTCAGATACTGCAGGCGAGCCAGCTCGACCTGCAGCTTGCCTTCGTGCGAGCGGGCGCGCTGGGCGAAGATCTCGAGAATGAGGAAGGTGCGGTCATACACCGCGACATCGAGCTGGCGCTCGAGGTTGCGCTGCTGCGCAGGGCTCAAGGACTGGTCGAAGATGACCTCGCTCGCCCTGTGCATGGCGGCGAGCTCCTTGATCTCTTCGGCCTTGCCGCTGCCGACAAACAGCGCCGCATCGGGCGCCTTGCGCTTGCAGGCCAGGCGGGCAACGGGCGTCAGGCCCGCGGTTTGTGCGAGCAGGCCGAGTTCTTCGAGCTCGCTGTCGAAATGGGGCAGCCCGAAATCGACACCGACGAGAACGGCGGCGCCTTCCTGGCGGGGGATCGAATCAGACAAGCGGAATCAGATATGGAAAAAGCGCGGCGGGGTTGCCGCCGCGCTCCGCGCGATCAGGCGGCGGCGTCGTCGTTCTCGTTGGCCGAGAAGTTGACGGCACGACCCGGCACGATGGTGGAAATGGCGTGCTTGTAGACCATTTGCGTCACTGTATTGCGGAGCAACACGACGTATTGATCGAAGGACTCGATCTGGCCTTGCAGCTTGATGCCGTTCACCAAATAAATGGAAACCGGCACATGCTCGCGACGCAAGGTGTTCAGAAACGGGTCTTGCAGAAGTTGCCCTTTATTGCTCACGATATTCTCCGTGTTCAAGAGTAGTTGTTGGAGAGATGACCTTAACACAGGGTTTCTGCGCCGCAGCAATCGGGGTCAAAAGCCTTGAGAAAATAACGGTTCTCAAAAGACGGAACTTCCGCTCCTGCTGCGGCTCAACGGCTGCCATCGGCAGCCAAGCGCCCTCAGTTGTCCTTGTCCACGAACGGATTCTGCGAGCTTTTGAACTGGATCCGCAAGGGCGTGCCCACGAGGTCGAATTCCTTGCGGAAACGCCCTTCCAGGAAACGCTTGTAGGCGTCGGTCACATGCTCCAGCGAATTGCCGTGAATGATGATCACGGGTGGATTCATGCCGCCCTGGTGCGCATAGCGCAGCTTGGGCCGGAACATGCCACCGCGCTGGGGCGCCTGGAATTGCACCGCCTCCAGCAGCAGGCGCGTCAGCACCGGCGTCGACATCTTGCGCGTGGCCGACTTGTGGGCCTGCGCAATGGCCTGCCACACCGGGCCCAGGCCCTGGCGCTTGATGGCCGAGATGAAATGCAATGACGCGAACTTCAGGAACGGCAGGCGGGTTTCGATCTGCCGCTGGATCTGCTCGCGCTGGTAGCTGTCGACCGCGTCCCACTTGTTGATGGCGATCACCACGGCACGTCCGCTTTCGAGGATGTAGCCGGCGATGTGCGCGTCCTGGTCGGTCACGCCCTGCGTGGCGTCGAGCAGCAGCAGCACGACGTTGGCCGATTCGATGGCCTGCAGCGTCTTGACCACCGAGAACTTCTCGATCGCCTCGAACACCCGGCCCTTGCGGCGCAGGCCGGCGGTGTCGATCAGTTCGAAGCGCTGGCCGTTGCGCTCGAAGGGCACCGAGATGGCGTCGCGCGTCGTGCCGGGCATGTCGAAGGCCACCAAGCGCTCTTCGCCCAGCCAGGTGTTGATCAGCGTCGACTTGCCGACGTTGGGCCGGCCGGCCACGGCCAGCTTGATCGGCTTGTTGACGTCGTCTTCGTCTTCCTCGTCGTCCGGATCGGCCAGGTTCAGCGGCGCGAGCGCCAGTTCGACCAGGTCGCGCATGCCCTGCCCGTGCGCCGCGGACACGCCGTGCACGTCGCCGAAGCCCAGCTCGTAGAAGTCGACCAGCTTGGTGCCGTCGTGCATGCCTTCGGCCTTGTTGGCCGCCAGCACGCAGGGCTTGCCCAGCCGGCGCAGCTCGTTGGCGATGTCGTGGTCTTGCGCCGAGAGGCCTTCGCGGGCATCGACCACGAAGATCACGACGTCGGCCTCGGCCACGGCCTGGCGCGTCTGCTTGGCCATTTCCTTGTAGATGCCGCTGCCGGCATCTGGCTCGAAGCCGCCGGTGTCGATCACGATGAACTCGTGCTTGCCCAGGCGGCCGTTGCCGTAGTGACGGTCGCGCGTGAGGCCGGCGAAGTCGGCGACGATGGCGTCGCGCGTCTGGGTCAGGCGGTTGAAGAGCGTCGACTTGCCGACGTTGGGACGGCCGACCAGGGCCACGACCGGCTTCATGGCCGGCCTTTCGATGGCGCGGTTTTCATGGTCGGGCCTTGGAAGTAAGAGAAAGACAAAAAATGATTATTCAGGGCGGTAACCGAACACGCCACCCTTGGCGGTCACGACAACCACCGTGTTGCCGGCCAGGACCGGCGTCACGGTGATGGCCGAGCCGTCGGGCGTGACGCGGTTGAGCAGCGCACCGTCTTCGCGCGACACGAAGTGCAGCGTGCCGGTGCTCTCGCCGATGATCAGCGAGCGGCCCACGGCCAGCGGCGCTGTCAGTTCGCGGTTCTTCAGGCGACTCATCTGCCAGGCGCGTTCGCCGTCGGCGCGACGCCAGGCGGTGACGCTGCCATCCGACTCGGTGCCATAGAGAAAGCGCTCGTCGCCGCTCACGCCGTCGGCACCCGAGGCCGGCTTGCTCCAGAGCAGCTGGCCGCGCAGCGTGTCAACGCAGCCGACGCTGGCGTAGTAGGCGCGTGCGCAGACCGTGTCGCCGTAGCGGCTCACGCTGCCGGTCAGGTCGACCAGGCGTTCCACGTCGTTGGTACCGCGCGGCGCGGCAATGGGGGCTTCCCAGCGCGAGCTGCCGTTGCCGGGGTTCATGCCGACGAGTCGGCCGCCCAGACCGGCGACCAGCGTGTCGCCCACCGCGATCAGCACGCCCGACTTGCGCAGCACGAGGTTTTCGCCCGGACGCTGCTGCTGCCACAGGCGACGGCCGCTCTGGCCGTCCCAGGCGCTGACGCTGCGGTCGGCGGTCTGCACGAAGACGCGGCGGCCAGCCACCAGCGGAGCGGTGAAAGCCTGGGCCGACAGGCGCTGCTTCCACAGCACCTTGCCGTTTTCGATGGCGACCACTTCGTTGTTGGTGGTGACCACGGCCGTCAGCGAACCGTCGCTGCCGACACCGGCCGCCAGCGGCGCGCCGGCGCTGGCGCGCCAGGTTTCGCGACCGGCGCGGGCATCGATGGCGACGACCGTGCCGTCGCTGCCGGCCACGGTCACGATGTCACCGCTGACATCGGCGGTGAGCGGGAATTCGACGCCCGGAATCCGCACGTTCCAGGCCTGGCGCACGCCCATCAGGGACGGGTTGGCCGGCAGTTCGGCGGGCTTGGGCTTGCCGGAGCCCGAGCAGGCGGCCAGGAGCGCTACCAGAACAAGAGCAGAACCCGCGCGCAGGGCGGTCGATTCAGGCATGAAACGCTTGAAATTCATGAGGGTGTGCGATCAGGAGTTCTTGGGGACGGCGGGCGTCACGGTGACGGTCGGCGCCAGGGTCTTCGGGTCGACACCGACCGCGTTGAGCTTGATCTCGACCAGCCGGCGGTAGTCCGAGCCGGCGCCCAGGCCGGTCCAGGCCTTGCGGTACTCGGCCTGCGCCTCGTCGCGCTTGCCTTGCGCCATGTAGATGTCGCCCTTGCGGTCGGCCACCAGCGGTTCGAATTCGGTCGGCACCTTGCCGTCGAGTTGCTTGAGCGCGTCGTCATAGGACTTGGCGTCGAGCAGCTCGGCCGCGAGCCGCAGCTTGGCGATGGCCTGGTAACCCGGGTCGACGGCGTTCTGCGCCACCCAGCCCAGCGCCGCGCGCGAGCCGTCGGCATTGCCCTTGTCGAACAGCGTCTTGGCGACCAGCAGGCCGGCTTGCTGCGCGTAGGCGGTGCCAGCGAAACGGTCCTTCATGTCGGTCATCACGCGCTGGATGCGCTCGACGTCGCCCGACTGCGTGCTGCGCTCGACCTCGTCATAGAGGGCCGCGGCCTGGGCAGCCTTGGTGCGCTGGTAGTACTGCCAGCCGTTCCAGGCCACGAAGGCGCCGGCGACGAGCAGCACAGCCCAGGTGATCAGGGTGCCGTAGGTGTTCCAGAAATGCTTGAGCTGGTCGAGCTGTTCCTGTTCTTCGAGGTCGAGATGGGTGGCCATGCGCTGTCAGAGGTTGGGAGCCGGCGATTGTAGGGTGGCGGCCCAGGTGGTCACTTCAGCAAGTGAACGGGCGGACTGCGCGACGCTGGCGTCGCGCAAGGCCTTGAGAGTCACTTCACCGCGCGCAAGTTCATCGGCGCCGAAGATCAGCGCGTAGGTGGCACCGCTGGCGTCCGCCTTGCGCATCTGCGCCTTGAAGCTCGCCAGGCCCTCGGCGGTGCTGGCGTGCATCTGCACGCGCACGCCGGTTTCGCGCAGCTGCTGCAAGGCGCGCAGCACGACGGGCATCGAAGCGGCGTCGGGCACGATGGCATAGACATCGGGCACCGGTGCCGGCACTTCGGCGCCCTGCTCTTTCAGCAGGTCGAGCACGCGCTCGACGCCGATGGCCCAGCCCACGGCGGGCGCCGGCTTGCCGCCGATCTGCGCGATGAGGTCGTCGTAGCGGCCGCCGGCGCACACCGTGCCCTGCGCGCCGAGGCGGTCGGTCACGAACTCGAACACCGTGAGGTTGTAGTAGTCGAGCCCGCGCACGAGGCGCGGGTTGATCGTGAAGGCGATGTCGTTGGCCTTGAGGATGGCCTGCAGCCCCTCGAAGTGCGCCAGCGATTCGGCACCGAGGAAGTCGATCAGCTTCGGCGCCGACTCGACCACCTCTTTCATGGCCGGGTTCTTCGTGTCGAGGATGCGCAGCGGGTTGCTGTGCAGGCGGCGCTTGCCGTCCTCGTCGAGCTTGTCGGCGTGCTGCTCGAAGTGGGCGATGAGCTGGGCGCGGTGCAGCGCGCGCTCGGCCGGCTGACCCAGGCTGTTGAGTTCCAGGCGCACGTCGGTCAGGCCGATGGCCTTCCACAGCGCGGTGGCCAGCAGGATCAGTTCGGCGTCGACATCGGGTCCGGCAAAACCGAGCGCCTCGGCGCCGATCTGGTGGAACTGGCGGAAGCGCCCGCGCTGCGGCTTTTCGCGGCGGAACATCGGGCCCGTGTACCAAAGGCGCTTGGGGCCTTCGTAGAGCATGTTGTGCTCGATCACGGCGCGCACGAGGCCGGCCGTGTTCTCCGGGCGCATCGCCAGATGCTCCGCCTGCCCATGCTTGTCCGAACGGTCTTCGAAGGCGTACATCTCCTTCTCGACGATGTCCGTCACCTCGCCGATGCCGCGCACGAACAGCGCCGTGTGCTCCAGGATCGGGGTGCGGACGTTGCGGTACGCATAGCGCCCCATCAGCTCGCGCACGGTGGCTTCGAGCCACTCCCAGCGCGCCGATTCGGGCGGCAATATGTCGTTCATGCCTTTGACGGCATTCAGTTTTTCAGCCATGAGTCTGCGGAGGTGTCAGGCCAAGACAGCGTGTTCGCTGCCGAAGCGCTTTTCGATGTAGGTTTCGACGAGCTGGTGGAACTCGTTGGCGATATTGTCGCCGCGCAGCGTGAGGGCCTTTTCGCCGTCGATGAAGACCGGCGCGGCCGGCGCTTCGCCCGTGCCGGGCAGGCTGATGCCGATGTCGGCGTGCTTGCTCTCGCCGGGGCCGTTGACGATGCAGCCCATGACGGCCACCTTCAGCGTCTCGACACCGGGGTACTTCTTGCGCCAGACCGGCATCTGCAGGCGCAGGTAGTCGTCGATCTGCTTGGCCAGCTCCTGGAACGTGGTGCTGGTGGTGCGGCCACAGCCCGGACAGGCCGTGACGCTCGGCACGAACACGCGCAGGCCCAGGGCCTGGAGGATTTCGTTGGCGATCAGCACTTCCTGCGTGCGCGACTCGCCCGGCTGCGGCGTGAGCGACACGCGGATCGTGTCGCCGATGCCTTCCTGCAGCAGGATCGACAGCGCCGTGGCCGAGGCCACCGTGCCCTTGGTGCCCATACCGGCTTCGGTCAGGCCCAGGTGCAGCGGGTTGTCGCAGCGCTTCGCGAGTTCGCGGTAGACCGAGATCAGGTCCTGCACGCCGCTCACCTTGCACGACAGGATGACCTGGTTGCCGGCCATGCCCATCGACTCGGCCAGCTTCGCGGATTCGATGGCCGAGGTGATCAGCGCCTCGTACATCACCTGCTTGGCATCCCAGGGCTCGGCGCGCTGGCTGTTGGTGTCCATCAGGCTGGCGAGCAGTTCCTGGTCGAGGCTGCCCCAGTTCACGCCGATGCGCACCGGCTTGTTCCAACGCATGGCCGCGTCGATCATCTGGCCGAACTGCTTGTCCTTCTTGTCGCCCTTGCCCACGTTGCCGGGGTTGATGCGGTACTTGCTCAGGGCCTCGGCGCAGGCCGGATAGTCGGTGAGCAGGCGGTGGCCGTTGTAGTGGAAGTCGCCGATCAGCGGCACGTCGATGCCCATGCGGTCGAGCTGCTCGCGGATGTAGGGCACCTGCGCGGCGGCCTCGGGCGTGTTGACGGTGATGCGGACCATCTCGGAGCCCGCAATGGCGAGTTCCTTGACCTGGATCGCGGTGCCGATGGCGTCGACCGTGTCGGTGTTGGTCATCGACTGCACGCGCACGGGCGCGTCGCCGCCCACCGTGACGATGCGCGGACCCCAGACCACGCTGGCCTGGCGCGAGCGGCGCGCCTTCGGCGCCGCCGATTCGATGGGTTGGGGAGTGCAGTCGGTTGTCACGATTTCACCTCGAAACGCGCCACGCCGCCTCCGCGGGTGACAGGCTTCAGATCGTAGGGCTTTCCGTTCACCTGCACATCGACGGCCGATGCACGCCCCACCACCACGGACAGCGGCAGCGTGCCGGACAGCCCGACGGTCTCGCCGACCTGCAGGCTGCGGCGCAGCAGTTGCTTGCCACCGGCCTCGGTGACGGTGATCCAGCATTCCTCGCGCGCCACGAAGACGAGCTGCTGGCTGCTGGCGGCGCTGGTGTTGGCGACGGCCGCGAGGGGCGCGGAAGCCGGGGCGGTTGGCGCAGCAGCCGCCACG
>NZ_BCUS01000121.1 GCF_001591345.1 Variovorax boronicumulans NBRC 103145
AGTGCGAGCGGGCCGCCGGCGAGCAGGGTGCGGGCGAGGCGGGCGCCGAGGAAGCCGCAGCCGCCGGTGATGAGAACGTTCATGGTGTGTGTCTTTCCTGGGTCGGTGGAGCGCTGGCGCTCGATGCTATTTTTTCGATTCTTTCGCAGCAGGCAGTTCGATGCCCGGGAAGATCTTGATGACCGCGCTGTCGTCCTCGCGCGCGAAGCCGGCCGTGGAGGCCTGCATGAACATCTGGTGCGCGGTGGACGACAGCGGCAGCGGAAACTTGCTGGCGCGCGCCACGTCGAGCACCAGGCCCAGGTCCTTCACGAAGATGTCGACGGCCGACAGCGGCGTGTAGTCGCCCGCCAGCACGTGGGCCATGCGGTTCTCGAACATCCAGCTGTTGCCGGCGCTGTGGGTGATGACCTCGTACAGCGCGTCGGGGTTCACGCCTTCGCGCAGGCCCAGCGCCATGGCCTCGGCCGCGGCGGCGATGTGCACGCCGGCCAGCAGCTGGTTGATGACCTTCACCTTGCTGCCCGCGCCGGCCGAATCGCCCAGGCGGTAGACCTTGGCGGCCATCGCGTCGAGCATGGCGCCGGCCTTCTCGTAGGCGGCGGGCGTGCCGGCGGTCATCATCGTCATCTGGCCGCTGGCGGCCTTGGCGGCGCCGCCGGAGATCGGTGCGTCGAGGTACAGGATGCCCTGCTGCGCCAGGCGCGCTTCGAGCGCCACCGACCAGTTCGGGTCGACGGTGGAGCACATCACGAACAGGCTGCCGGGCTTCATCGACGCCGCGCAGCCGGGCGTGGTGCCGTCGCCGAACAGCACCGATTCGGTCTGCGCCGCGTTGACGACCACGCTGACCACGATGTCGCACTGCGCGCCGAGCGCGGCCAGCGTGTCGCAGGCGGTGCCGCCTTCGCGCGCGAAGGCTTCGGCGACGCCGGGGCGCACGTCGAACACATGCGGCGCATGGCCCGCGCGGCGCAGCGATTGCGCCATGCCGTTGCCCATGGCGCCCAGGCCCACGAGGCCGACGACGGGGGTGTTGCTGGAAGAAGAAGTCATGTCGTGCGTCCTTCGATCAGCGGTTGACCAACTGCTTGGGCGTGAGCCACACGCCGATGGCGCCGAGCACCAGCGCGCCGGCCAGCACGTACATGCCGATCTGCGTGCTGCCCGTGAGGTCCTTCAGGTAGCCGATGAGGTACGGGCTCACGAAGCCCGCGAGGTTGCCCACCGAGTTGATGACCGCGATGCCCGCGGCCGCCGCCGTGCCCGAGAGGAAGGCGGTGGGCAGCGACCAGAACAGCGGCGCGCAGGTGAGCACGCCGGCTGCGGCGAGCGACAGGAAGGTCAGCGACACGACCGTGTTCTGCGTGTACGAGGCCGCGACCGTGAAGCCCACGGCGCCCATCATCGCGGGGATGATCAGGTGCCAGCGGCGTTCGCGGCGCGCGTCGGCGCTGCGGCCGAACAGGTTCATCGCGACGATCGCGCACAGGAACGGAATGGCGCTGAGCAGGCCGATGTTGAAGTTGCCCTGCACGCCCGTGGCTTTCACCAGCGTCGGCAGCCAGAAGGTCAGCGCGTACTGGCCCATCACGAAGGCGAAGTAGATGAGCGCCATCCACCACACGCGCGCGTCGCGGAACATCGCGCCCACCGAATGCGGGCCCTTGGCGCCGTGCGCCTGGTCGCGGTCGACCTCGCGCTGCAGCAGCTGCTTTTCTTCGGGCGAGAGCCAGCGTGCGTGCTTGATGCCGTTGTCCAGGTAGAACAGCACCATCACGCCCACCAGCACGGCGGGAATGGCTTCGATGATGAACATCCACTGCCAGCCGTGCATCGACGACACGCCATGGAAGGCATCCATGATCCAGCCCGACAGCGGGTTGCCGAAGATGCCCGCCACGGGAATCGCCGACATGAACACCGCGATGATCCGCGCGCGCCGGTGCGACGGGTACCAGTGCGTCAGGTACAGGATCACGCCGGGGTAGAAGCCCGCCTCGGCCACGCCGAGCAGGAAGCGCAGGATGTAGAAGCTGGTCGGCGTTTCCACGAACACGAAGCAGGCCGACAGCAGGCCCCAGGTGATCATGATCCGCGCGATCCACACGCGCGCGCCCACGCGGCTGAGCAGCAGGTTGCTGGGCACTTCGAACAGGAAGTAGCCCAGGAAGAAGATGCCGGCGCCCAGGCCGAACACGGTTTCGCTGAAGCCGAGATCCGCGCCCATCTGCAGCTTGGCGAAGCCGACGTTCACGCGGTCGAGGTACGCGACCACGTAGCACAGCATCAGGAAGGGCACGAGGCGCCAGAACACCTTGGCGTAGGCGCGTTTTTCGAGCGCGGCGTCGGGCGCGTCAGCCGCGAGGGGCGCGCCGGCCTGGAGGGTGGAAGTCATTGGGAGGGAGTCCGCTGGATGAAAAAACGGGGCCGTCCCGTCACCCTGCGGCGCGGTCGCCCATTACTTGTCAGGTCATCATACAAATTTAAGACAAGCTCCCGGATACGGGATAACCCGCACATTCTGCCCCTTCCGGAAAGTTGTGAGCGTGGGCTTACTTGCCCGCAGGCCAGCCTTCGACCAGGGGTCGGGCGAGCTGGGCGCCTTCCTGCTGCCAGAAAGCCGGGTCGGCCTGCTCGATGCGGCGGATGGCGTTGTCCATGTGGGCCTTGGCGGCCTCGCGCGCGGCCAGCGGGTCGCCGGCATCGATCGCCTCGACGATGCGCGCGTGTTCCTGCGCCACTTCGCGCACGAAGTCGGCGCGGCGCGCCTCGTTGGCGCGCGTGACGCGGGTGGCGCCATGCAGGAACTGCCGCAGGTACTGCAGCGTGCCGATGAGGAAGGGGTTGCGCGCGGCCTCGGCGATGGCGCGGTGAAAGCGCACGTCCTCGTCGGCCCCGTTGCCGCCCATCGACACCGCCGCGTGCAGCGCATCGATGGCGTCGCGGATGCGCAGCATGTCCTCGGGCGTGCGGCGCTCGGCCGCGAGCGCGGCCACCTCGGCCTCGAGCGCACGGCGCAGCTCGACCATCTGCACCACCGCTTCGCGCGAGGCCACATGCGGCATCTCGAAGCGAAGCGGCTCCACCCCGGCGGCGCGCACGTACACGCCGCTGCCCTGTCGCGAATCGACCAGCCCGAGCGACTTCAGCCGCGACACCGCCTCGCGCACCACCGTGCGGCTCACGCCGAACTGCGTGGCCAACGCGGTCTCGGTGGGCAGCCGGTCGCCTTCCGACAGGCGCCCGCTGCGCACCTCGGCCACGAGCGCTTCCGCCACCTGGTCGGCCAGGCGGACGGCGGGAGCAAGGGACTGGAAACGGGGGGTCATGGGCGCGGGAAGGCGGTGGGGCCTGCGACTCTAACGCAGGCACCGCACCGTCACGCCGCATGGCCGCGCTGGCGTCAGACGCCGAGCGCGTGGCGCGCGGCCCGCGCGATGCTCGCCGCGTCCACGCCGAAGAAACCGCGCAGCGCGGCGCGCGTGTCGCTGCGACCGAAGCCATCGGTGCCCAGCGTGAGGTAGCGGCGGCCTTCGGGCAGGAAGGCGCGCACGCTCTCGGGCAGGGCGCGCACGTAGTCGGTGGCGGCGACGATCGGGGCCTTGCTGCTGCCCTTGCCGAGCTGCTGCGCGACGAAGGGCGTGCCGACGTCTTTCTCGCCGGCCAGCGCGCGCTGCTCGCAGGCCTGGCCGTCGCGCGCCAGTTCGCTCCAGCTCGTGACGCTGAACACCTCGGCCGCGATGCCTTCGTCGGCCAGCAGCTGCGCGGCCTTGATGACCTCGGTGAGGATCGCGCCCGAGCCCAGCAGCGTAACGCTCTGCTTCGCCTTGCCCGATGCCGGCGCGTAGGTGCCGAAGCGGTAGCAGCCGCGCAGGATGTCGGCCTCGGCGCCGGCCGGCAGGTCGGGCTGCGCGTAGTTCTCGTTCATGAGCGTGACGTAATAGAACACGTCCTGCTGCTCGACCATCATCTCGCGGATGCCCGCGTCGACGATGACCGCCATCTCGCCCGCGAAGGCCGGGTCGTAGGCCTTGCAGTTGGGAATGGTCGCGGCCACGAGGTGGCTGCTGCCGTCCTGGTGCTGCAGGCCTTCGCCGCCGAGCGTGGTGCGCCCCGACGTGGCGCCCAGCAAAAAGCCGCGCGCGCGCTGGTCGGCCGCCGCCCAGATGGCGTCGCCCACGCGCTGGAAGCCGAACATCGAGTAGTAGATGTAGAACGGCAGCATCGCCAGGCCGTGCACGCTGTAGCTGGTGGCCGCGGCCGTCCAGCTGGCGATGGCGCCGGCCTCGCTGATGCCCTCTTCGAGGATCTGGCCGTCGGTGGCTTCGCGGTAGCTCAGCACCGAGCCGATGTCTTCCGGCGCATAGCGCTGGCCCACGCTCGAATAGATGCCCACCTGCTTGAACAGGTTGGCCATGCCGAAGGTGCGCGCCTCGTCGGCCACGATGGGCACGATGCGCGGGCCCAGGGCCTTGTCCTTCATGAGGTTGCCCAGCATGCGCACGAAGGCCATGGTGGTGCTCATCTCCTTGCCGGCGGCGGCCGTGGCGAACTGCGCGTAGGCCGCGATGTCGGGCTTGGGCACCACGTCGCACGCGGTCTCGCGGCGCGGCATGGGGCCGCCGAGCGCTTCGCGGTGCTGGCGCAGGTAGCGCATCTCGGCGCTGTCTTCGGCCGGGCGGTAGAAGTCCATCGCGGTGGCCTGCGCGTCGGTGAGCGGCAGGTTGAAGCGGTCGCGGAACTCGATGAGGTCGACGTCGCCCATCTTCTTGTGCGAGTGCGTGGTCATCTTGCCCTGCGCGGCGCTGCCCATGCCGTAGCCCTTCTTGGTGTGGGCCAGGATGACGGTGGGCTGGCCCTTGTGGGCGGCGGCTGCGGCGTAGGCGGCATGGATCTTCACGAGGTCGTGGCCGCCGCGCTTCAGGCGGTCGATCTGCTCGTCGGTCATGCCTTCGGCCAGGCGCGCGAGCTCGGGGTTCTGGCCGAAGAAGTTGTCGCGGTTGAAGCGGCCGTCCTTCGCGGCGAAGGTCTGCATCTGGCCGTCAACGGTGTTGGCGAACACGCGGGCCAGGGCACCGCTCACGTCCTGCGCGAACAGGCCGTCCCAGTCGCTGCCCCACACGAGCTTGACGACGTTCCATCCTGCCCCGGCGAAGAGCTTTTCGAGCTCGTCGATGATGCGGCCGTTGCCGCGCACCGGGCCGTCCAGGCGCTGCAGGTTGCAGTTGACGACCCACACGAGGTTGTCGAGCTTTTCGCGCGCGGCGAGCGTCAGCGCGCTCATCGATTCGGGCTCGTCCATCTCGCCGTCGCCGAACACGCCCCAGACCTTGCGGCCTTCGCAGTTCAGCAGGTTGCGGTGCGTGAGGTAGCGCATGAAGCGCGCGTGGTAGATCGAGCTGATGGGGCCGATGCCCATCGAGCCGGTGGGGAACTGCCAGAAGTCCGGCATCAGGTACGGATGCGGGTAGCTGCACAGGCCGCGCGCACCGCTGCCGTCGGTGAAGGCCGGCGCGGTGAGTTCCTGGCGGTAGTGGTTCAGGTCTTCTTCGCTCAGGCGGCCTTCGAGGTAGGCCCGCGCATACACGCCGGGCGCACTGTGCGGCTGGAAGAACACGAGGTCGCCGCGGTGCGCCGGGCTGCGTGCGTGGAAGAAGTGGTTGAAGCCGGTTTCGAACAGATCGGCCGCGCTCGCGTAGCTGGCGATGTGGCCGCCGAGTTCGCCGTACGCCTGGTTGGCCTTGGCCACCATGGCGAGCGCGTTCCAGCGCATGAGCGAAGCGAGCTTTTCTTCCACCGCGAGGTCACCCGGGAACGGCGGCTGGTCGGCCGCGGCGATGGTGTTGACGTACGGCGTGGCCAGCTCGGGCTGCCAGCCGATGCGCTGCTGCCGCGCCAGGCGCGCCAGCTCGGCCAGCATCTGGCGCGCGCGCTGCGGACCTTGCGTCTGCGCCAGCGCCAGGAAGGCGTCGCGCCATTCGGCGGTCTCTTCGGGGTCGGGGTCGTGCGACGGCGGCGTGTCGAGCAACAGGGCGCGCATCTGGTCGGCGGAGATCGGGGCGTTCATGCCAGCACTTTAAGCCGCCTTACGGAAAATTAGCTACCGGCACCTGCGACTTCATGGCTATTCGGAAGCATAAAATGCCGCGGCCCAAGCGCTTCACGGAATTTCATGGAACTCGACGCCATCGACCTGCGCATTCTCGACGAGCTGCAACGCGACGGCGCCCTGTCGAACGTCGAACTCGCGCGCCGCGTGCACCTGTCGCCCTCGCCCTGCCTGGCGCGCGTGAAGGTGCTGGAGACCAGCGGCGTGATCGACCGTTATGTGGCGCTGGCGAACGCCAAGGCGCTGGGCCTGGGACTCAACGTGTTCATCTCGATCAGCCTGACCACGCAGAGCAAGCAGTCGCTGGCCGACTTCGAGCAGCGCATCGCCGAGCACGACGAGGTGATGGAGTGCTACCTGATGACCGGCGACAGCGACTACCTGATCCGCATCGCCGTGGCCGACATGGCGGCGCTGGAGCGCTTCATCATGGAGCAGCTCACGCCGATTCCGGGGATCGAGAAGATCCGCTCGAGCTTTGCGCTCAAGCAGGTCAGATACAAGACGGCGCTGCCGTTGCCAGCAGCGCCGTTGTAACGGGTACTCCCCCAAGCTTCGCGCACTTCGTGTCGCTGCGCCAACCCCCTCGCCGGGGGCAACACCTGTGGCCCGGCGAAGCCGGCTCCACGGTGTTTCCCGAAGGGGGTTGAGGGCGTTTACAGGCCGATCAGGCCGCCGTCGTTCTTGGTGATGACCACGGTGGCCGAGCGCGGGCGGGACGTGCCGCCGTCCGGCCAGTGGCTGTTCGGCACCGCGACATCTTTCGTGTCTTCACCGGGGTGCTGAATGTTCACGAACAGCGCGCGACCGTCGCCCGATTCGGCGATGCCGGTGATCTCGCAGTCCTTCGGACCGACCAGAAAACGGCGCAGACCATCCGTGCCGGGCGCCTTGCCCACGAAGGTGTTCTGCGTGCGGGTGGTGGCGCCGTCGACGTTGGTGATCGCCTTCGCGCCGCCGTCGCCCACCTTGCCAGGCAGAGCCGCCAGCAGCATGCAGTTGGTGACGTCGGTGTAGGCGCCGTCGTCGGTCTCGAGCCACAGCAGGCCGGGCGCGGCCTGGCTGAACCACATGCCATCGGGGCTGGACAGGTCGTTGTCGGCCGTGAGCTGCGAGAGATTGACGTCGGCCGAGGCCGTCGAGCGCGCGCCAAAGAGGTACACGTCCCACTTGAAGCTCAGCGAGGTCGGGTCGGCGTTGTCGTCCGCAAAGCGCACGATGTGACCGTTGGGGTTGCCCTTCTGGTCGGCCGCGCCCTTCTTGTCGTTGTAGAAGCGAGGGTTGGCCGCGTCGGTGCTGCCGATCGGGCGCGCGCTGGCATTGGTGTTGGTCAGCGTCACGTAGACATCGCCGGTCTTCGGATTGACGGCGGCCCACTCGGGGCGGTCCATCTTGGTCGCGCCCGCGGCGTCGGCGGCCAGGCGGGCGTTGGTCACGACGTCGGCGGCATCGGCGAAGGCGTAGGTCGAATTGCTGGAGGTGATGCCGTTCACGCCGAGCTTCAACTCGAGCCACACGCCCGTGCCGTCGGCGTTGAACTTGGCCACGTAGAGGCGGCCGTCATCCATGTACTTGTCGCCCGCGGCGATGCCGCCGCCGATGTCGGCCGCGTCCCAGTTCTTGGTAGAGACGAACTTGTAGATGTACTCGTTGCGCGAGTCGTCGCCCATGTACCAGACCAGCGGCTTGCCGGCCACGACCGGGCCGAGGCAGGCGCCTTCGTGGCCGAAGCGGCCGAGGGCGGTGCGCTTCTTCGGCGTGCTCGTCGGGTTGAACGGATCGATCTCGACCACCCAGCCGTAGGTGTTGTGGCCGTTGCGATAGTCAGCGACGGCGGAGGCGCCAAGGACCTCGGTGTTCCAGCGGCCGTAGAGGTCATCGCTGGTGTCAGGCGTCGGCGTGGCCCACAGTTCACGCCCCGTCGCGGTGTCGACACCGTTGGAGTTTTTCGATCCGATACCGTAGCGCTTGAAGGAAGCCAGCTCCTTGACGCTGCGCTTGGCATCGTCGTTGGCCGTGATGCGGCGGAAGTAGCCCGCCCAGTTCTCTTCGCAGGTCAGGTACGTGCCCCAGGGCGTGGTGCCGTTGGCGCAGTTGTTGAGCGTGCCGCGGGTCTTGCTGCCGTCGGTCGAGTACTTGGTCTTCAGGTAGTCGGTCTTGGCGGCCGGGCCCGAGAAGGTCATTTCCGTCAGCGTGTGGACGCGGCGGTTCAAGCTCGAATCCTGCTTGTAGCTCCAGGCGTTGCCGCTCTTGTTGACCTCGATCACGCTCACGCCGTGCAGGTAGAACTCGCGCAGCACTTCGTCAGTGCTGGTGCGAACCGCAGCCACAGCGGTACCGGAGATGGTCTGCCCCTTGGGATGCAGAAACAGCGGCGTGATGGCTTCATGGTTCATCACCAGCAGACCGCGCGAAGGGTTGGCCGCGTCCCACTTGTTGCTCGCGTTCATGCCGAAGAAGGTCATGCCGTCGTGGTGGTCGCCGGCACGACGATCGTAGGTGACCGGATCGTCGGTGCCGTCGTTCTTGTACGCGGCCACGCCGGCGGCGATCGGATCGCCCAGGCGGTAGAGCACGCTGGCGGTGTAGCCGGCGGGCACAGTGACCACGTCGTCGAGGCTCTTCGCGACGGCATTGAAGCCCAGCTTCATCGGCGAGGGGGCCGGGACGGGAGCCGGCGCCGGCGCGGGAGCCGGTGCGGGCGGAAGGATCGGGAACGCGGAGCCGCCACCGCTGCCGCCGCCGCAGGCCTGCAGCAGCGCGGTGCCGGCGGTGCCGACGCCCAGCCCGAACAGATGGCGGCGGCTCAGGCGCGACGCGATCAGGTCGGTGAAGGACGGGTTCGCGGTCGGGTTGGTGCCGACATCGTCGAGATCGACGCCGTTGGCGTCCGTGCGGGTGTTTGCGGTCATGCGCAATATCTTTCGTGGGTTGGGATTGAAACCAGCCCGCGAAGTTAGGCACTTCGCATGACATGCCTGTGAAACGCTCGGCCGTTGGTTGGGGTACGGCGAGATTTCGTCAAAAAACCTTCACGCCCGCGCCACACATGGCAGCGCGGACGCTGCGCCCCTCAGGGCGCCGGCAACTGCCTCGGCCACAGCGCCCACAACCGCAGCGGCTGGTTCACGCTCGCGGCCAGCCGTCCGGCCTCGGCGCCGGTGCCGGCGAAGTAGTCGGCGCGCACGGCGCCCAGGATGGCGCTGCCGGTGTCCTGCGCCACCACCAGCTTCTGCAGTTGCGCGGTCGGACCGTTCGATGCGAGCCACACCGGCGTGCCGTAGGGAATGCTCTCGCGATCGACCGCGATGGAGCGCCCCGCCGTCAGCGGCACGCCCTGCGCGCCGCGCGGGCCGAAGGCGGCGTCGAGCTCGCTCATCGTCTCTTCGCGGAAGAACACGTAGCGCGGATTGCTCCATAGCAGCTGCGACACGCGCTGCGGGTTCTGCGCCACCCAGGCCTTGGTGTCGTCGGGCCACTTGCCGACCTTGGCGACGCCCTGGCTCATCAACCACTGCTGCACGCTGCGGTACGGCTGCTCGTTGGTGGCCGCGTAGGCCACGCGCACGGTGTGCTGGTAGCCGTTGGCCTCGGTGATGCGCAAGCGACCCGAGCCCTGGATGTGCAGCATCAGCGCGTCGATGGGATCGGCCATCCAGGCGATCTCGCGACCGCGCAGCGCGGCCTGGGCCTCGGGCAGGGTCTCGATCTCCTGGCGCGTGAACCAGGGGCGCTTGGGCACGAGGCCGTCGGGCGCCTGGTACAGCGGCACGCTGAAGCCGGCCGAGGGCACGCGCGAGGCTTCGTACACGGGCTCGTAGTAGCTGGTGAGCTTGCCTTCGCTCTGGCCCGCGAGCGATTCGACGCGGTAGGGCTGCAGCCGGTCGGTCATCCAGCGGCGCTGCTCCTCGGGCGTGGCGATGGCGAGCTGGCGCACCTCGCGGCACAGCGGCGCGAAGGCGGCGTTGGGGCGTGCGCAGTTGGCCAGCAGCGCGATCCACGCCTCATGCAGCGGGTCTTCGCTGAAGCCCGGCAGTTCGGACCAGCCCACGGGCACCCAGCGGCTCTTCGGATGCGCGAGCGATCCGGTCAGCGGACCGAGGTCGCGCGGCGGGGTGACGGTGGGTCGGGTGGGGGTGTCGGGGGCGCGGGGGCCGAGGGAACAGCCGGCGAGCGTTGCTACGATCGCAAGCCCGACCAGCCACTGGAGTCCATTTCTCATGGGTTTGATTCTGCTTGAAGCCCTCGCCGCGGGACTCGTCCTGATCTTGATCATCTGGTGGACCATGTTTTCCGGGCGTAACAAGGGTGAATTGCATGACGACCCCGACGCCGAGCGTGAGGACAAGGATTCGCCGCCCAAAGTGTGAATTGCTCGTGTAGCCACACGGCGCGCCCCACTGTCGGACAAGCACCCTATTGCTACAACTTTAGTAGCAATCATCGCAGCATTCACGGGCGATGGCGAAAGTTTTCTTATTTTCCGTAGGGCTTTGAGCACGTACCATCGCGTACCCGCCGGGGGCTAAGCTGTGGCCCGCTTGATTCAACCTTGAAAGGGATCGCCATGAAAAAGTTCGTTCTTGCAACCACCGCAGCTGCCCTCGTCCTGTCCGGCTGTGCCGGCGGAATGACCGACACCCAGCGCAACACCGGCATCGGTGCCGGCATCGGCGCGCTCGGCGGCGCCGCCATCGGCTCGGCCACCGGCGGCAACCGCGGTGCCATCGGCACGGGCGCGGTGGTCGGTGCGGCAGCCGGCGCACTGGGCGGCTACCTGTGGTCGCAGCGCATGGAAAACCAGAAGCGCCAGATGGAAGCCGCCACGCAAGGCACCGGCGTGGCCGTGACGCAGACGGCCAACAACGAGCTCAAGCTCGCCATTCCGAGCGACGTGTCGTTCGACGTGGGCCGCTCCAACATCAAGTCGAACTTCGCGCCCGTGCTCGACCAGTTCGCCAACGGCCTGCGCAACAACCCGAACGCCGAGGTGCGCATCATCGGCCACACCGACAGCACCGGCTCGGACGCCATCAACAACCCGCTGTCGGTGGACCGCGCCGCCAGCACGCGCGACTACCTGGTGGCACGCGGCGTGAGCGCTGCGGCCTTCCGCATCGAAGGCCGCGGCTCGCATGAGCCGGTGGCCGACAACAACAGCGACGCCGGCCGGGCACAGAACCGCCGCGTCGAGATCTACGTGGGCGAGCGCGCACAGCGCGGCTGATCGCAGCCCCACCGGGAAACCGGCCGCCGCATCGAACGGCCGGTTCCCGCTTCAGTTTTCATTGGTCCAAGCAGAGGGAAAATTCATGAGGAAGTTTGTTGTGTCTAGCGCGGCCCTGGCCGCTGTGTTGTTCATCGCGGGGTGCGCATCGTCGACCCCGCCGGCCGAAGCACCGGCCGCACAGCAGGCCGCACCGGCCAACAGCTGGACCGCCCGCCTGGACGCGCTGAAGGCCGAGCTCGAAAGCTCCACCAAGGGCACCGGCGTGGTGATCTCGCAGACCGCCGACAACCAGCTTCACGTCGTGATTCCGAATGAACTCTCGTTCGACACCGGCCGCGCCAACGTCAAGCGCAACCTGGCGCAGGTGCTGGACAAGGTCGCCGAAGGCCTGAAGAGCGCCACCACCGCCAGCCTGCGCGTGGTCGGCCACACCGACAGCACGGGCAGCGAGGAAGGCAACGAACGCCTCTCGGTGAGCCGCGCCGACAGCGTGCGCAACCACCTGGTGGGCCGCGGCGTGTCGACCACCGTGATCACCACCGACGGCCGCGGTTCGCGCGAGCCGCTGGCGGACAACGGCACGGCCGCCGGCCGCGCGCAGAACCGCCGCGTCGAAATCTTCGTCGCCGAGAAGATCTGAGCGCAGGTGCTGCGCGCACGTCGCGCGGCACCGTGAGGAAATCCCGCATGAGGGCACGGCGCCGCCGGCCCTAACATCGCGCGGCCTGCACGCACCGCGCGCCGGGCGGACACGAGAGGAAACTCCGATGAACGCCATCGCGCCGGCCCCATCGAGCGTCGCATCCCATGTCGCATCCCGTTTCGCCCCGGACATCATCGCCGCGGGCACCGGTGCGCAACCGCAGTACCTCGTGACCGGCGGCGACCAGCTGTTCGCCGCCCGCTGGCAGCAGGACGCGTGCTGGCTGCCCTTCCACGGCGCGGCGCATCACGTGCTGGTGCTGCACGAGAACGGCAGCACGGCGGTGCGCAAGTACGAGCGCGGCAAGCTCGTCGCCTCGCGTTCGCGGCTGGGCAGCGTGAGCTTCATTCCCTGCGACGGCACCGAATGGGAAATCGGCGGGCGCTGCGGCGTGGTGCACCTGTACATCGGGCAGGCGCTGATCGCGCGCGTCGCGGCCGAGGAAGGCCTCGGGCCGGCGGCGGAGATCGACCCCTTCTTCGCGATCCGCGACCCGTGGCTGCAGGGCTTCTTCCAGATGCTGGTGAGCGAGGTGGAGCTGTACGGCAGCGTGCCCGCGAGCCCCGATTCGCTGCTGCTCTCGCAGAGCCAGCACCTGCTGGCCCATCACCTCGTGCGGCGCCACTGCGCACCAGGGCGCGGTGCGCCGCCGCGCGCGGAGGGCGCGCGCCGGCAGCCGGTCCTGACGCCGCGGCAACTGCGCCGGGTGACCGAGCACATCGACGCGCACCTGGCCACGCCGCTGGGCCTGGCCGACCTGGCAGCGTTGGTGCACCTGTCGCAGGACCACTTCATCCGAAGCTTCAAGGCGGCCAGCGGCATGGCGCCTTACCAGTACCTGCTGCGCCGCCGCCTGGAAGGCGCCGCCGAACTGCTGCGCACCAGCGACCTGCCCGTCGAGGCCGTCGCCAAGCGCATGGGCTTCGGCAGCGCCGCATACTTCTCGACGCGCTTCCGTGCGTTCCTCGGCGTGGCGCCAGGCGCCTACCGCCGCATGCGCTGAACCGCGCAGCGACTTGCGCAAAAGCGCGCCACTTTCGACATCCCGTGCTTCGTTCGGGCCAACATGCCATGGCGTGGGAAGCCGCTCCTAGACTGGCTTGGCAGGCCGATCCCGGCCGCATCACCCACGGAGACACCATGACCCTGACCGCCCTGAAAGCCACGCCGCCCGCCAGCGCCGCCCATGCGCGCATCACGCTGCCGTACCCGCATTTCCAGAAGCTCGAGCGCTATCCGTGGAAGCCGTGGGTCATGCCCGGCGTGGCCTACAAGCTGCTGAGCATCAACCGGCGCAGCGGCGGCTTCACCTGCCTGCTGAAGGTCGATCCCGGCACCGAGGCGCCGGTCCACCATCACCTGGGCGCCATCGAGGTGATCGTGCTCGAGGGCGACATCTACTACGAGCGCAACGACATCGGCCGCCCGGGCGACTACATGCACGAGCCCGCCGGCGACATCCACCAGCCGCGCTCCGACGGCGGCTGCGTGCTGTTCTGCGTGTTCGAGGGCGCGATTGCCGGGCTGGGCGAGGACGGCAACGTCGTCGGCATCGTCGACGGCCGCAGCATGCTGGAGATGGCCACACGCGACGGCGCGGCGCAGCACGTGCACAGCTGAGGTCCGGCCTGCGGTGCGGGCTAGAGGTCGCGCAGGCGGTTGGCCAGCTCCACCGCCGACTTCACTTCCATCTTCTCGAACACGCGCGCCCGGTGGACCTCCACCGTGCGCACGCTGATCGCGAGCTGGTCGGCGATGAGCTTGTTCGGCAAGCCCTCGACCACGAGGCGCATCACGTCGCGCTCGCGGTCGGTCAGCTCGGCGATGCGGTCGGCCAGGCCGCGGCGCACGCGCTGCACCTCGAGCGCGCGCTGCGACATGCCCAGCGCCTGCTCGATGCGGTCGACCAGCGCGTTGTCCGAGAACGGCTTCTCGCAGAAGTCGAAGGCCCCGCGCTTGACCGCCTCGACGGCGGTGGGCACGTCGGCATGGCCGGTCAGGAAGATCACGGGCATCTCGGCCAGCAGGCCGCGTTCGGCCAGCCGGTCGAACAGCACCAGCCCGCTCATGCCGGGCATGCGCACGTCCAGCAGCAGGCAGCGCGGCTGGTCGGGCAGCGGCGCCTCGTCCAGGTACTGCTCGAAGGCCTCGGCGCTGCCGAAGTGCTCGCTGGCCAGGCGGCGCGAACGCAGCAGCCAGGCCAGCGCCTCGCGCACGCTGGCGTCGTCGTCCACGATAAAGATCAAGCCATCGATCAGCGGTTGCATGCCATGAGGTCCAGCGGAACAGAGAAAACGAAGAAGAAAAAGGCGGCTATCCCGCAGCCGGGAGCGTAAACCTGAAGACGGTGCCCCGGGGGCGGTTGGGCTCGAACATCAGCGCGCCGCCATGTTGCTCCACCACGGTGCGGCACAGGCTCAGGCCCAGGCCCATGCCGTCGGGGCGCGTGGTGAAGAAGGGCGTGAACAGGCGCGCCGCCACCTCCTCGCTGATGCCGCAGCCCAGGTCGGCCACGGAGAACTCGAGCCAGCGCCGGCCGTCGGCCGGCACGGTGGCGCCCACCGGCAGGGCACGCGCCACGCGCAGGCGCAGCACACGGCTGCCGGGCGCGTGGTCGGCGCCGTCCATGGCCTGCATGGCGTTGCGCGCCAGGTTCAGCAGCACCTGCTCGACCAGCGTGCGGTCGCACACCACGGCGGGCAGGCGCTCTTCGCACACGATCTCGATCGTCACGTCGAGCTTGCGCGCCTGCAGCCGCACCAGCGGCAGCACGGCGTCGATGAGCGCCTGCGGCGCCACGGCCTCGCGCATGCGGTCGCGCCGGCGCACGAAGTCGTGCACGCTGCGGATCACCTGGCCCGCGCGGTCGGCCTGCTCGGCGATGCGCTTCACGGCCATGGCCACCTCGGCCTGCTCGCCGCGCGCCTCGGGCCCGATCAGGTTGAGCGAACCGGTGGCGTAGCTGGCGATGGCGGCCAGCGGCTGGGTGAGCTCGTGGCTCAGCAGCGAGGCCATCTCGCCCACGGTGGCCAGGCGCGCGCTGGCCTGCAGGCGCTCCTGGCTGGCGCGCGAAATCTCTTCGACGCGGCGCTGCTCGCTCACGTCGATGAAGGCGCTCATCCAGCCGGTCTGCACCTTGTGCGCGTTGATCAGCGGCGCCTCGAAGATGAGCACCGGAAAGCGCGTGCCGTCCTTGCGCATGAAGACCGACTCGAAGCCCTCGCGCGGCGGCAGGCCGCCGGCGAAGCGGCGCGTCTGGCGCAGGTGGTATTCGTGCGCCAGCTCGGTCGGCCAGTACGGCGCCTCGACGCTGTCGGCCATGAGCTCTTCGGGCGTGAAGCCGACCATCTCGCAGAAGGCCGGGTTGACGTAGGTGATGCGCCCCTGCAGGTCGCGCGCGCGCAGGCCGGTGATGACCGAGTCTTCCATCGCCTTGCGAAAGGCCAGCGCGTCGGCCAGGTCGCGTTCGGCGCGCAGGCGACGGCGGGTGTCGCGCGCCAGCAGCACGAGCACCGACACGAGCGCGATCGAGATCGCCGTGACCAGCGCCGTGAGCATGTTCGGGAACAGGTCGGGCGCGGCACGCCAGCCGTCCACGCGCAGCATGAGCGAGGCGCCCGGCAGGTCGATGCGCTGCTGCGAGGTGAACACGCGCGTGCCGATGCGCCGCGAGGTGCCCAGCGCCACCAGCCGCGTGCCGTCGGCCTCGGTGAAAGCGACCTCCTGGCCGCGCGTGAGCGTGGGGCCGACCAGCTCGACCAGCGTGTCGCGCAGCGAATAGCTGGCCACCAGGTAGTCGCCGCCGTCCATCGGCAGGCACAGCTCCATCACCTCGACACCGCCCCCACCGGCCACCGGCACGTAGTGGCTGGGCGAGTAGGCGGGCGCGCCGCCCTTGCGCGCGGTGGCGCAGGCCAGTGCCACGTCGGACTGCGCGGGGCCGCGGTTGCTTTCTTCGAGGATGCGCGTGCGGTAGGGCGTGTTCACAGCCTCGATGGGTTGCAGCTGCGCATCGCGCCATTCGAGCCGCAGCCATTCGCGGTGCTCGCGCAGCTGCGCCGCCGCGCGGTCGGCCCAGTGCGTGCGCTCCATGCCCGGCGCGAGCGTGGCGCGCAGGCTCTGGGCATTGCGCTGCAGGCCGCTGCGCAGGTCGACGACGGCGTCGGCGGTGTCGCGCTCCAAGGCCGCCTGCACCTGCTCGACCTCGTGCCGGCCGGCCAGCCACACGACGGTGACCAGCAGCGCCGACACCAGCACCGCCAGCAGCAGCCACAGAAACCAGCGCTTCCACAGCGAGCGCAGGCGCGCGAAGGCGACGACCCAGGCCCGGCGCTGCGGCTGCTGTTGCGGCGGCGGCGGTGCAGGAACGTCGAGCGCCTCGTCGGCCATCGTCAGGCGAGCACGCGGTGCGACAGCGCGGGCAGCTGGGCGCGCGTGCGCTCGACCTGCCGGGCGTCGAGGTCGAACAGCACCACGCCCTCTTCGGCGGCCTGCTGCGCCACCACCGTGCCCCAGGGGTCGATGACCAGCGACTGGCCCCAGGTCTGGCGGCCGTTCTCGTGCGTGCCGCCCTGCGCGGGCGCGACCACCCAGGCCAGGTTCTCGATGGCGCGCGCGCGCAGCAGCACCTCCCAGTGGGCGGCACCGGTGGTGCGCGTGAAGGCGCTGGGCACCAGCAGCAGGTCGGCGCCCTGCCCCGCCAATGCGCGGTACAGCTCGGGAAAACGCAGGTCGTAGCACACGCTCATGCCCACGCGCCAGGCGTGGCCGTCGCGCGAGGGCAGGTCGAACACGACGGGCTCGGCACCCGGCGCGATCACGCGGCGCTCGTCGTAGCGCTCGGTGCCGTTGTCGAAGAAGAACAGGTGGATCTTGTCGTAGCGCGCCACGCACTTTCCCTCGGGCGAGAAGGCCAGCGAGCTGTTGAAGACGTGGTCGGCGTCGTCGCTCTCGATGGGGAGCGTGCCGCCCACGATCCACAGGCCGAACTCGCGCGCCGCGTCGGCCAGGAAGCCCTGCACCGTGCCGGCGCCCGCGGTTTCGCGCAGGCCGAGTTTGTCGGTGTCGCGCGCGCCCATCATGCAGAAATACTCGGGCAGCACCGCGAGCTCGGCGCCGTCGCGCGCCGCCTGCCCGAGCAGCGCGTGGGCGCGCACGAGGTTGGCTTCGCGGGCGATGGCGGACACCATCTGGATGGCTGCGACTTTCATTGCGTGGTCTCCGTTTTCTTGCCTTCGCTGGCGCCCGTCGATGTCGATGCGCCCGGCAGGCCGGGCAGCAGCTGCAGCGAGCGCGGCACCTTGGCGATCTTGGGGTCGGCCCAGGTGCCTTCGACGTGGAACTCCTGCGTGGCGGCCGCGGCGAGCGGCTTGCTCAGCACCCACTGCGCGAGGAAGGTGCCCAGGCCGATGGCCGGGTTGATGGCCGTGGCCACCAGCGCGGCCGTGCCGGCGTTGATCTCGGGCACCACCACCACGCGCAGGTTCTGCGTCTCGCGCACGATGTCGGCCGAGCCGTCCATGAGCGCCGCGGCGTTCACGCCCTTCATCTGCAGGTTGTTGGTGCTGGCGATGCCCTTGTTGATCTTCGCGTCGCCGCGGATGAAGTCGAAGGCGAAGCCCTGGCTGAACACGTCGCGGAAATCGAGCGTGAGCCGGCGCGGCAGCGCCTGCAGGCTCAGCACGCCCAGCAGCTTGGCCAGGCCCGGGTCGGCCTTGAGGAACTGGCCCTGCTCCACGTCGACCTGCAGCTGGCCACCCAGGCTGGGGTAGTCGAGCGAGAACGGCGAGCCGCGCCAGTTCACCTCGCCCTCGAGCCGCCCCTTGCCGCGGCGCAGCACGCCCGGCATGCCGAAGCGCGTGAGCAGGTCGCCGGCGTCGGCGATGTCGAGCTTGAAGTTCATGGCCGTGGTGCGGCGCTGGCCGGCGCTTGCGCCGCCGCCCGCCGGCGCGGCCCAGGTGCCCTTGGCGGTGAAGGTGGCCTCGGGCACGCTGAAGGCGAGCTTGTTGAGCAGCCACTCGCGCCCGCCGCGATTGACGGCGTCGATCTCGGCGCGGCCCAGGCGCTTGCCGAGCAGCTCGAAGTCGTCGACCACGATGTCCAGCGCCGGCAGGGTGCCGGGTTGCTCGTCGAGCAGGGTCTCGACCTGCGTGGCCTCGGCCGGCGCGATCTTCAGGCGCGCGAGCCGCGCATAGAGCCGGCCGGCCTGGCTGTGGCTGTACTCGGCGTAGCCGCTGAGCTCGGAGGCGTCGACGTTGGCGCGCCACAGCGCGCCTTCGCGCGTGCCGCCGAGCACCACGTTGTGCAGGGTGCGCCCCGCGATGCCCAGCTGCTGCGCGCGCACCGCGATGCGCGTGGGCAGGTAGGCCAGGTCGGGATCGTCGGCGCGCTCGCCGCCGCCGACCACCGCGGCGGTGCCCACCAGCGTCTGCCAGGCGCCCATGTCGAGCTTGGCGACGTTGACGTTGGCGAACACGCCGCGGTCGGGCGGCAGCGCCGTCTCGCCGGGCGCCAGCCCGATGCCGATGCCGCCGCGCAGCACGTGCGCCTGGCCGTTGGCCGACAGTTCGCGCACGTACTGCACCGAACCGACGCGGCCGAGCTCGAGCGTCAGCTGGTCCTGCGTGGCGCGGCGGGCGTCGCGCGCCAGCACCTTCTTCTCGATGCGCAGCGGCATCAGCTCTTCGGCCGTCTTGACCAGCGGCGTGGGCAGCGCCAGCGCCAGCCCCTGCAGGCTGCTGGTGAGCGAGAACTCGGGCGTGTCGTCGCGCATCGAGAAGGTGGCGGCGTAGGGCGTGCTGCCGGTGGCGTGCTTGGCCAGGCGCGCGAGCCAGTCGACCTCGCGCGCGCCGCGCAGGCCTTCGGCACTGGCCGTGCCCTGTGCCTTCAGCGCCAGTTCGCGCTGCAGCCCGCTGAAGCGGCCCTTGCCTTCGACGCGCACCTCGCCGCCCAGCAGGCGGGCCTGCACGCCGGCCAGCGAGAAGCCGGTGTCGGTGAAGCTGAGCGTGCCGCGCGCCTGCGTGAACGGCGGCGCCTCGGGCACCACCTGCAGCTCGTTGTCGGCCAGCGTCACGGTGGCCTGCACCTTGGTGTTGTCGACGTTTTCCAGCGGGAGATCGAGGCGCAGCTTGTAGTCGGCCGAGCCGGTGGCGCGCGCGCGCTGCAGGAAGGGCCCGGCCTCGCCGGCCAGCGGCGCGCCGGCGCGCAGCACCTCGCCCAGCGGCCCCTTGGCCTGCGCCTCGACACGCAACAGCGCGGCGTGGTGCGACATGTCGGCGATCTGCGCCTCGGCCTTCGTGACCTCGACGCCGGGCGCACCCGCGATGCGCCCGCGCGCATTGCGCACCAGCATGCCCGCGCGCTCGAACACCAGCTCGCCCGACACGCCGGTGAGCGCC
>NZ_BCUS01000122.1 GCF_001591345.1 Variovorax boronicumulans NBRC 103145
CGCAGCGCCTGCTGCAGCCGCCCCGGCCCATCAGCCGACGTCGGCCCCCACCGGCAGCCTGCCGCACGCCTCGCCCTCGGTGCGCAAGTTCGCACGCGAACTCGGCGTGCCGCTCGAAGAGGTCAAGGGTTCCGGCCTCAAGGGCCGCATCACGCAGGACGACGTCCAGAACTTCACCAAGGCCGTGATGAGCGGCCAGGCCAGCACCAAGGCCTCGGCGGCCAAGGCGCCGGCCGGCGGTGGTGGCGACGGCGCGGCGCTGGGCCTCATCCCGTGGCCGAAGGTCGACTTCACGAAGTTCGGCACCGTCGAGCGCAAGGACCTGTCGCGCATCAAGAAGCTCAGTGGCGCGAACCTGCACCGCAACTGGGTGATGATCCCGCACGTCACCAACAACGACGAAGCCGACATCACCGAGCTCGAAGCCTTCCGCGTCTCCACCAACAAGGAGAACGAGAAGTCGGGCATCAAGGTCACGATGCTCGCCTTCGTGATCAAGGCGGTGGTCGCGGCGCTGAAGAAGTTCCCCGACTTCAACACCAGCCTGGACGGCGACCAGCTCGTCTACAAGCAGTACTACAACATCGGCTTCGCGGCCGACACGCCCAACGGGCTCGTGGTGCCGGTGCTGAAAGATGCCGACAAGAAGGGCATCCTGCAGATCAGCGCCGAGATGGGCGAACTCGCCAAGAAGGCGCGCGACGGCAAGCTCGGCTCGGCCGACATGCAGGGCGGCTGCTTCTCGATCAGCTCGCTCGGCGGCATCGGCGGCACGCACTTCACGCCCATCATCAACGCCCCCGAAGTGGCCATCCTCGGCCTCTCCAAGGGCCAGATGAAGCCGGTGTGGGACGGCAAGCAGTTCGTGCCGCGTCTCACGCTGCCGCTGTCGCTGTCGTACGACCACCGCGTGATCGACGGCGCCCTGGCTGCGCGTTTCAACGCCTACCTGGGCCAGGTGCTCGCGGACTACCGTCGCATCCTGCTATGACCACCGTAGTGGCCGTCCGCAAAGGCGGCCAGGTCACGATGGCGGCAGACTCGCTGGTGACCTTCGGCGACACGCGCATGTCGCACAACGCCGAAGCGAACCAGAAGATCTTCACTGTCGAGGATGCCGCGGGCCAGAGCCTGTTCGCGGTGGCGGGCGCCGCCGCGCACCAGCTGGTACTCCAGCATGCGCTGGCGGCCCAGCCGCGCGAGGCGCTGCAGTTCGGCAGCAAGCACGAGGTGTTTCACACCTTCACGCAGCTGCATCCAGTGCTGAAGGATTCGTTCTTCATGCAGACCAAGGAAGACGAGCACGAGCCCTACGAGTCGAGCCAGTTCACCATGCTGCTGGCCAACCCGAGCGGCATCTACGGCATCTACAGCTACCGCGAGGTGTTCGAGTTCAAGCAGTACTGGGCCATCGGCTCGGGACGCAGCTTCGCGCTCGGCGCCATGCACGCGGCCTATGACAACAAGTCGCGCAGCGCGCGCGACGTGGCGGAGGCGGGCATCGCCGCCGCCTGCGAATTCGATCGCAATTCGGCCCTGCCGGCCGACGTTCTCACACTCAAACTGAAAGTGTCCAAATGAGCGAACAACACATCAAGGTGCCGGACATCGGCGACTTCGACGAAGTCGCGGTGATCGAGGTGCTGGTCAACGTCGGCGACACGGTCAAGGCCGAGCAGTCGCTCATCACGGTCGAATCGGACAAGGCCTCGATGGAAATTCCGTCGTCGGCCGCCGGCGTGGTGAAGTCGCTGGCCGTGAAGGTGGGCGACAAGGTCAAGGAAGGTTCGGTCGTGCTGACGCTCGAAGTCGACGGGGCCGCTGCGGCTGCGGCGGCACCCGCGCCGGCAGCTGCTGCGCCTGCGCCCAAGGCGGCCGCACCGGCCCCTGCCGCGGCAGCGTCCGTGGTGGTGTCCAGCTACGGCGGCAAGGTCGATGTCGAGTGCGACGTGGTCGTGCTGGGCGCCGGCCCCGGCGGCTACTCGGCCGCCTTCCGTGCGGCCGACCTCGGCCTGAAGGTCGTGCTGATCGAACGCTACGCCACCCTCGGCGGCGTGTGCCTGAACGTCGGCTGCATTCCCTCGAAGGCGCTGCTGCACGTCGCTTCCGTCATGGACGAGGTGAAGCACTTCGCCGACCTGGGCGTGAGCTTCGCCGCGCCCACGGTCGACCGCGCCAAGCTGCTCGGCCACAAAAACAAGGTGGTGGGCAAGCTCACCGGCGGCCTCACGGCGATGGCCAAGATGCGCAAGGTGACGGTGCTGCGCGGCGTCGGCAACTTCATCGACCCGTACCACCTGGAAGTCGAAGAGACCTCCGGCACGAGCTGGGACACCACGGGCAAGAAGCAGACCGTCAAGTTCCGCAACGCGATCATCGCGGCCGGTTCGCAGTCGGTGAGCCTGCCCTTCATGCCGGAGGACCCGCGCGTGGTCGACTCGACCGGCGCGCTCGAAATGGGCACCGACCCCAAGCGCATGCTGGTGCTGGGCGGCGGCATCATCGGCCTCGAAATGGGCACGGTGTATTCGACGCTGGGCGCGCGCCTCGATGTGGTCGAGATGCTCGACGGCCTCATGCAGGGCGCCGACCGCGACCTCGTGAAGGTCTGGCAGAAGATGAACGCGCCGCGCTTCGACAACATCATGCTCAAGACCAAGACGGTCGGCGCCGAAGCCACGAAGGACGGCATCAAGGTCACCTTCGAGGGCGAGAACGCGCCGAAGGAACCGCAGGTGTACGACCTCGTGCTGCAGGCCGTGGGCCGCAGCCCGAACGGCAAGAAGATCGGCGCCGAGAAGGCCGGCATCACGGTGAGCGACCGCGGCTTCATTCCGGTCGACATCCAGATGCGCACCAACGTGCCGCACATCTTCGCCATCGGCGACATCGTGGGCCAGCCCATGCTGGCGCACAAGGCGGTGCACGAGGCGCATGTGGCGGCCGAAGTGATCGCCGGCGAGCAGAAGGGCGACAAGGAGCTGTCCAGCGCCGCCTTCAACGCCCGCGTGATCCCCAGCGTGGCCTACACCGACCCCGAAGTGGCATGGGTCGGCCTCACCGAAGATCAGGCCAAGGCCGAAGGCATCAAGGTCAAGAAGGGCCACTTCCCGTGGACCGCGTCGGGCCGGGCCATTGCCAACGGCCGCGACGAAGGCTTCACCAAGCTGCTGTTCGACGCCGAGACGCACCGCATCCTGGGTGGCGGCATCGTCGGCACGCATGCCGGCGACATGATCGGCGAGATCGCGCTGGCCATCGAGATGGGCGCGGACGAGATCGACATCGGCAAGACCATCCACCCGCACCCGACGCTGGGCGAAAGCATCGGCATGGCGGCGGAAGTGGCGCACGGCACCTGCACGGACCTGCCGCCAGCGAAGAAGGCCTGAGCGACATATAAGAAGGGCGCCGAACTGGCGCCCACAAAAAATCCCGCCGCGGCGGGATTTTTTTCGTCCGGGATTCGGGGAAATCGAATCAGTCGCTGGCGGTGCCCATGGCCGCCGCCTTGACCTCGTCGCCCTGGCCGCTGAGCACGCGGCGGGCGCCGTCGAAGCGGCGCTGCCAGTAGCTGCCGTTCATGTCTTCGACACGGACCTGGGCACCGGAGCGGGGGGAATGGATGAACTTGCCTTCGCCGACGTAGATGCCGACGTGGCTGAAGGTGCGGCGCATGGTGTTGAAGAACACGAGGTCGCCGGGCTTGAGCTGGCTGCGGTCGATCTTCTCGGTGGCGGCGGCCTGTTCTTCGGCGCGGCGCGGGAGCACGTGGCCCACCGTCTGGTTGTACATGGCGCGGACGAAGCCGCTGCAGTCGAAGCCGGATTCGGCGGTGTTGCCGCCACGGCGGTAAGGAACGCCGAGGAAACCGATGGCGGTCACGACGAGGTCGGACGTGCGCTCTGCGACGGTCTGGCGAACCTGATGGAACTGGCCGACCAGGCCGCGTTCGGCAAGGATTCGGTCCATCTCATCCGATCGATCCTGTTGAGGGGGGGCGGCGTGGACGGCCACGGCGAACAGGAGGGATACGGGTAGGACGAAAAAACGCATGGCGCGTAGGATATTGATGACGCGCAGTTATGTCAATTTAATCTGAATTGTTGAAGGCGTGCGTAAACCATTGATTTACATGGACTTTTTCGATCCGGCGGAAGAAAAAATGTAACGGTGAACGTTTATGCGGCATAAGGATTCGAATGTAAACGCCTCGGCTGATATGACTTCAAAGTCTTAAAAGTTGATATGTGCATTCCATTTGTTGTCAAGATGGCCTCAAATTCAGGAAATCTTCATGAACTTGCGAAATTTCTCCTTTCGTCGCTCCCTGGGAAGCCTCGTGGTGCTCGCCGGTTGCGGCTTGGCTGGCGCGGCCATGGCGCAAGTGCGTGCCGAAACCGTCGCCTCCGGTCTTGAGAACCCCTGGGGCGTGGCCTTCCTGCCGGAGGGCCGTTTCGTGGTCACCGAGAAGCCGGGACGCCTGCGGCTGGTGGCGGCCGATGGCAAGCTGGGCGCGCCGATCCAGGGCCTGCCGCCCGTCGCGGCGGGCGGGCAGGGCGGGCTGCTCGACGTGCTGGCCGACAGCGGCTTCGCGCAGAACCGCACCCTGTACTTCTGTTATTCGGAACCCGAGGCGGCCGGCGGATCGGCCAACAGCACCGCGCTTGCACGCGCCCGCCTGTCGGCCGACGGCACGAAGCTGGAAGCGCTGAAGGTCATCTTCAGCCAGAAGCCCAAGGTCGCGAGCCGCGCGCACTTTGGGTGCCGCATCGTCGAAGCCCGCGACGGCAACCTCTTTCTCACGCTCGGCGACCGCTTCGGCCGCAAGGACGATGCACAGACGCTCGACAACCACCAGGGCAAGGTGGTGCGCGTCGCCAAGGACGGCAGCGTGCCGAAAGACAACCCCTTCGTCGGCAAGCCGGGTGCGCTGCCTGAGATCTGGAGCTACGGCCATCGCAACAGCCAGGGCGCGACGCTCGCGCCCGATGGCCGTTTCTGGATGACCGAGCACGGCCCGCAGGGCGGCGACGAGATCAACATCCCGCAGGCCGGCCGCAACCACGGCTGGCCGGTGATCACTTATGGCGAGAACTACGGCGGCGGCAAGATCGGCGAGGGCATCACCCGCAAGGACGGCATGGAACAGCCGCTGCACTACTGGGTGCCGTCGATCGCGCCCTCGGGCATGGCCTTCCTCACCAGCGACCGCTACGGCGCCGGCTGGAAGGGCAACCTGTTCGTGGGCTCGCTGAAGTTCGGGTACCTCGATCGCATCGAGCTGAAGGACGACAAGGTGGTCGCCGAGCATAAGCTGCTGGCCGATGGCCGCGCCCGCATCCGCGACGTGAAGCAGGGGCCGGACGGCCTGCTCTACGTGCTCACCGACGAGTCCGACGGCAAGCTGCTGCGCCTGCGGCCGAACTGAAGGGCGCCTCAGCCCGGGCAGCCCGGCAGCGGCAGCGTGGGCAGCAGGCGGCGCCAGAGCCGTCGCCACTCGGGCCAGTCGTGCCCGCCTTCGGTCGTGACCACGCGCTCCGCCGGCAACGCACCGGCCAGCAACCGGTGGCTGAAGGCGAAGCGGTCGTCGAGCGCGTAGCCCAGGTACAGCGGCGGCCGGTCGCCGAACGTGCGGGTGTGGCCGACGTAGCCGCGCAGCCATTGCCACAGCTGCGTGTCGCTGGGGGTGCGTGGGTCGCTGCCGGGTGGTGCTTCGAGCGGGCCGCGCCAGTGCGACAGGCCGCCGGCATTGGCGATGTCCTGGCTCAGCACGCGTTCGCCCAGGTAGGGCGCCAGCACGACCAGGCCGGCGAGGTCGCCGGGATGCGTCTGGGCATACAGCAGTCCGCCGAAACCGCCGACCGAGATGCCTGCGATCCAGATCGCCTTGTAGCCTTGGCGGCGCGCCGGTGCGATCACGTCCCGATCCAGCCGGTCGAGGATGGTCTTGTTGCGGTAGTAGCCCATGTGGGCATCGACGCGCAGGGTGTCGACCGCGAGCCGGCTCTCGTTCAGTGCGTCGATGAAGCCCTCGCGCACGAACTCCTCGGGTGCCGAGTAGGCGCCGGGCAGCAGCACGATCAGCGTGTCGGCGCTGCGGGTGCAACTGCTCTTTTCCAGTGCGGTGGCCAGCGGCGCCTCGGCGGCACGCAACCCGCTGCAGCCGGCGAGCAGCAGCAACGAGGCGGCGCCGAAGAGCAGGACGAGGCGGTGGCGGAGGAGCGACAGGGTCTGCATCCGCCGGAGTCTAGGCGCGCGACACCGGAACCGGCAGGTCGACCATCACGGGTTGTCCCGGCACGGTGCAGCCGGTGTCGCAGCACTTGCCGGGCTGGCGGTTCTTCGTGATGGCGCGGCGCGGGTCGTCCGGCATCGCGGCCGGCGTGCCGTCGGCCGCGATGCCGCGCTCGAGCAGGCGCTCGACCAACTCGACCTTCGAGCCGACCGGGTAGTTGCGCCAGATCTCCTGCTTCATCGCCGCCGGCGAGCCGCCGCCGTGCAGGCTGATCACGCTGTACCAGCCGCCCTGATAGCCGGCCGTGAGGTCTTCGATGAAGCGGGCCGTCTCGATGCGCTGCTCGTAGGGAATGGCGGGGTTGGCGCGCAGCACGTCGGACAGCCGCGCCGCGGTCTCGGGGTTGTGGTCCTCGTCCGGGCCGGGCAGGGTGACGATGAGGCCGCCGCTTACGTAGTGCGCGATGCGGTGCATGTCGTAGATCTTGGTGGCGAGCAGCAGCTTGCCGATGTTGCTGAACACCGGGTCGGGCATGAAGACCTCGCAGTGGTCGTCGGCCTTGCCATAGACGCTGGCCGCCACGCCGCACGCAAAGAAACCCTCGGTGATGGTGATGAGCTCGACCATCTGCTCGCGCAGGTGGCTCTCCTTGCCGGGGTCGAAGCCGTTGGCCTCGCACATCAGCGCACCGGCGCCGATCAGCAGGTCGCCGAAGCCGGCGCGGGCCGCGATGCAGCTGTGGCGGTGGTGCGTGGCGTAGCTGTAGGTCAGGTGGCCCGAGTGCTCCCATTCGCCGGCGTAGAACACGCGCTCCCACGGCACGAACACGCGGTCGAACATGCACACGCCGGTGCTCTGGCCGTACTTGCGGCTGAACAGCGCATCGCCGTGCTCGAGCTTTTCGCCGGGTCGACCGGCCGGCCGCGCGACGATGGTGAGCCCGGGCGCATCGAGCGGCACGGCGCAGCAGACGGCGAACTCGGCGTCTTCCTTGCCCATGTTGCGGCAGGGCATGACCAGCAGCTCGTGCACATAGGGCGCGCCGGTCACGATGGCCTTGGTGCCCGAGATGACGATGCCGCGCGCGTTGCGCTCGACCACGTGCAGGTAGCTGTCGACGTTCGCTTGCTCGTGCGGCCGGCGGCTGCGATCGCCCTTGGCGTCGGTCATGGCGACGCCAAGGGTCAGGTCCTGGTCCTGGATGCGGTGCAGGTACTCGCGGAAGCGGGCGGTGTGCTCAGTGCTGCCGCGCGCGTCGTCGATGCGGGCCGACACCTGGGCGATGGTGTTGAGCGCGTCGTGCGTCAGGTAGCGCTGGGCGCAGCCGGTTTCCTGGCAGACCAGCCGCACGGCCTCGAGCTTGTTGAGCAGGTCGCCCGAGCTGGTGTTGATGTGCGAGAGCCGGTTCACGCGCTTGCCGCTGGTGTGCTGCACGGCGGTCATGAGTGGGGCGTACTCGGACTTCAGCGCGTGGTCGTAGGTGAGGGCGATGGCGTTGATGCCCGGCTGGAAGGCGGGCTCGTCGGCCACGCTGGCGACGCGGCGGCCGTCGACGAACACGGTGGGCGTGTAGCGGCGCAGCGATTCACGGTAGTCGGCGCCGGACATGAGAAGGGCGTCGGAAGGCGGGGCATTCATGCGTGTTGTCTCCAGGGGCTCGTGGGGGTTTTTGGACCGTTTGGCACGAAGATTTAAACACTGTTCAATTTTTAGATCAACGTTCGAAAAAGTGATCGGCGACCAGATCGAGGGCTATAGTCCCGCCCATGCACGCCAAGCTCCAACGCCGCCAGACCCTCACCGACGCCCGCCGCGCCCTGGTGCTCGACGCCGCTCGAACGGTGTTCGCGGAAGCCGGCATCGAGGGCGCGAGCATCCGTGAAATCGCGAAAAAAGCCGGCTACACGCCGGGCGCCATCTATTCGTACTTCGAGAGCAAGGAGGCGATCTACGCGGCCTTGCTCGACGAGTCGCTGCTGCGCCTGCAGGCCGCGGTGGCCGACGTGGCGGTGTCCGAGCGCCGGCCCGACCAGACCCTGGCTGCCAAGGCCCAAGCCTGGTTCGACTTCTACGCGGCGAACCCGCGCGACCTCGACCTCGGCTTCTACCTGGTGCACGGCATGCGGCCCCGAGGGCTCACGCACGCGCTCGACCACGAACTGAACGACCGCCTTTACGACGCCCTGCGCCCCTGCGAGGAGGCGCTGCTTGCCCTGGGCCTCGATGCCGACCTCGCGCAGCAGGAGAACACGGCGCTGTTCGCGCACGGCGTCGGCCTGCTGCTGATGCAGCACACGGGGCGCATCCGCATGTTCAGGCAGTCGGCGGATGCGCTGTTCAGGACCTACCTTGCGCAACTGGTGCAGCGATCTTCCCCAGTGGCAACGGCGGACGATCCCGCGAAACCCGCGCTTTTCAGTGGTACGGTTCAGCCCAGTTCAACCGATACCTGAAAGAAGAAGTCCATGCTGCTCGACGCCACGCAATCCCAACTCGTCCTGGTCGATTACCAGGCGCGGCTGATGCCGGCGATCTTCGAAGGCGAGGCGGCAGCGCGCAACGCGGCGCGCCTGGGCCAGATGGCGCAATGGGTCGACGTGCCGGTCTGGGGCACCGAGCAGAACCCGTCCAAGCTGGGCGAGAACCTGCCCGAGATCCGCGCCTTCTGCCGCAAGACGCTGGCCAAGATGCATTTCAGCGGCGTGGAAGAGGGGCTCGGCGAATGGCTGCGTCCGCCCGCCAAGGCCGCGCCGCAGGGCAATGCCCGCAGCCTGCCCAAGCACCTGCAGAAGCCCCCAGCCGCGGCCGAAGAGCGCAACACCATCGTCATCGCCGGTTGCGAAGCCCATGTCTGCCTGCTGCAGACCGCGCTCGACCTGCTCGAGGACGAGTTCGACGTGTGGGTCGTCACCGACGCCTGCAGTTCGCGCACCGAGCGCAACCGCGACGCGGCCTTCGATCGCCTGGCTGGCGCGGGCGCGGAGCTCGTGACCACCGAGATGGTCGGCTTCGAGTGGCTGCGCACCGCCGAGCACCCGGCGTTCCGCGACTTACAGGCGCTGATCCGCTGATTCACTGAGCTGCTGTTGAGGGCGGCCCGGGAAGGGGCCGCCCGGATTGCCGCGGCTGTCAGCTTCCCGCAAGATCGACTCCCATAATTATGAATTCAGTTTCGGCGCGAGTCCGGAACGACATCCATAAAACAGGAGACAGATCCCGATGAGCCGCTATGAAGAGTTCTACCGCCAGTCCGTCGACGCGCCCGAGGCCTTCTGGGCCGAGCAGGCCAAGCTGATCGACTGGCACACGCCCGCGCAGCAGATCCTCGACGCCAGCCAGCCGCCGTTCGCGCGCTGGTTCGTCGGCGGCACCACCAACCTGTGCCACAACGCCGTCGACCGGCACCTGGCCGATAGGGGCGACCAGCCGGCGCTGATCTTCGTGTCGACCGAGACCGGCACCGAGAAAAGCTACAGCTTCGCCGAGCTGCATGCCGAGGTGCAGCGCACCGCCGCCAGCCTCGTCGAACTGGGCGTGGGCAAGGGCGACCGCGTGCTCATCTACATGCCGATGATTCCCGAGGCTGCCTTCGCGATGCTGGCCTGCGCGCGCATCGGCGCCATCCATTGCGTGGTGTTCGGCGGTTTTGCCAGCGGCTCGCTGGCCACTCGCATCGAGGACGCCGAGCCCAAGGTGGTCGTGAGCGCCGACGCGGGTTCGCGCGGCGGCAAGGTCATCGCGTACAAGCCGCTGCTCGACGAAGCCATCCGCCTGTCGAAGTACAAGCCTGAAGCCGTGTTGCTGACCGATCGCGGCCTGGCGCCCATGGATCTGACCGCCGGCCGCGACCATCTGGCGAGCGACCTGAGGCACAAGCACCTGGATGCGCAGGTGCCCTGCACCTGGCTGGCCTCGACCGACATCAGCTACACCATCTACACGAGCGGCACCACCGGCAAGCCCAAGGGCGTGCAACGCGACGTGGGCGGCTACGCCGTGGCGCTGGCCGCGAGCATGAAGCACATCTTCGACGGCCGCCCCGGCGAAACCTACTTCTCGACCAGCGACATCGGCTGGGTCGTGGGCCACAGCTACATCGTCTACGGCCCGCTGATCGCGGGCATGGCGACCATCATGTACGAGGGCCTGCCCACGCAGGGCATCGACCAGCAGCCCGACGGCGGCATCTGGTGGCGCCTGGTCGAGAAGTACAAGGTGACCGTGATGTTCAGCGCGCCCACCGCCGTGCGCGTGCTCAAGAAACAAGACCCGGCGCTGCTCAAGAAGTACGACCTGTCGACCCTGCGCGCGCTGTTCCTGGCCGGCGAGCCGCTCGACGAGCCGACCGCGCGCTGGATCAGCGACGGCCTGGGCGTGCCGATCATCGACAACTACTGGCAGACCGAGTCGGGCTGGCCGATGATCACCATCGCCAACGGCGTGGAAGCCAAGCCCAGCAAGTTCGGCAGCCCCGGCGTGCCGATGTACGGCTACCGCATCAAGATCCTGCACGAGTCGACCGGCGAGGAGCTCACCGGCGCGAACGAGAAGGGCGTGGTCGTGGTCGAGGGCCCGACGCCGCCCGGTTTCATGCAGACCGTGTGGAAGGACGACGCGCGCTTCGTCAACACCTATTGGAAGAGCGTGCCGGGCAAGATGGTCTATTCGACCTTCGACTGGGGCATCCGCGACGCCGACGGTTACTTCTACATCCTGGGCCGCACCGACGACGTGATCAACGTCGCGGGCCACCGCCTGGGCACGCGCGAGATCGAGGAGAGCATCTCGGGCCATGCCAACGTGGCCGAGGTGGCGGTGGTCGGCGTGGCCGACACGCTCAAGGGGCAGGTGGCGATGGCCTTCGTCGTGCCGAAAGACGGCCTGGCCGTGACCGATGCCGACGCGGCCCTCAAACTCGAAGGCGAGATCATGAAGGTCGTGGCCGACCAGCTCGGCGCCCTGGCGCGGCCTGCGCGCGTGCGCTTCGTGAGCGGCCTGCCCAAGACCCGCAGCGGCAAGCTGCTGCGCCGGGCGATCCAGGCCGTCTGCGAGCAGCGCGACCCGGGCGACCTGACCACCATCGACGATCCGGCCACGCTGCAACAGATCAAACAGTTACTGTCCGCCACCTGACCGCGGGCGCGAATCGGGGTAGGGTTGCGGGCCTTGCGCAGCCGCGTTCTGTCGTCATATGGTTGACGTGGCACAATGCCAAGGTACTCAGGCCCTTCCCCAGCCACAGTCGCATCCGCCAATCGGTCCAGCCGTGTCGCGGAAGGTTTCTTAACCAACTCGTGCTTCCTCCAGGGAAGCGAAGGTCAGCGGATCATGAGCGATTCCTCTACGCCTACGGCGTATACCGCCTATCAAGGCAACACCTACCTCTTCGGCGGCAATGCGCCCTATGTCGAGGAGATGTACGAAAACTACCTCGCCAACCCCGGCAGCGTTCCCGACAACTGGCGCACGTATTTCGACGCCCTGCAGAACGTTCCCGCCGCCGACGGCACCAGCGCCCGCGACGTCCCCCACCTGCCGGTCATCAACGCTTTTGCCGAACTGGCCAAGCAGGGCACGACCCGTGTCGTGCAGGCCAGCGGCGCCGACTCCGAACTCGGCCGCAAGCGCACGGCAGTCCAGCAGCTGATTGCCGCCTACCGCAACGTCGGCGCCCGCTGGGCCGACCTCGACCCGCTCAAGCGCGCCGAGCGTCCCGCCATTCCGGAACTCGAGCCCTCGTTCTACGGTTTTGCCGACGCCGACCTCGAGACGGTGTTCAACACCAGCAACACCTTCTTCGGCAAAGAGACCATGTCGCTGCGCGACCTGCTCAATGCCCTGCGTGAAACGTACTGCGGCACGATGGGTGCCGAGTACATGTACACCACCGACCAGAACCACAAGCGCTGGTGGCAGCAGAAGCTCGAAAGCGCCCGCACGAATCCCAAGCTCAGCGCCGAGCAGAAGAAGCACGTGCTCAACCGCCTGACGGCCGCCGAAGGCCTCGAGCGCTTCCTGCACACCAAGTACGTCGGCCAGAAGCGCTTCTCGCTCGAAGGCGGCGAAAGCTTCATCGTCGCGATGGACGAGCTGATCAACCAGGCCGGCGTCAAGGGCGTGCAGGAAATCGTGATCGGCATGGCCCACCGCGGCCGCCTGAACGTGCTGGTGAACTCGCTGGGCAAGATGCCCGCCGACCTGTTCGCCGAGTTCGACCACACCGCCCCCGAAGACCTGCCCTCCGGCGACGTCAAGTACCACCAGGGCTTCAGCTCGGACGTGACCACCCCCGGCGGCCCGGTCCACCTGAGCCTGGCGTTCAACCCCTCGCACCTGGAAATCGTGAACCCCGTGGTCGAAGGCTCGGTGCGCGCCCGCATGGACCGCCGTGGCGACCCGCTGGGCAAGCAGGTGCTGCCCGTGATCGTCCACGGCGACGCCGCCTTCGCGGGCCAGGGCGTCGTGATGGAAACGCTGGCACTGGCCGAAACCCGTGGTTATTCCACCGGCGGCACGGTGCACATCGTCATCAACAACCAGATCGGCTTCACCACCAGCGACCCGCGCGACAGCCGCTCGACGCTGTACTGCTCGGACATCGTCAAGATGATCGAAGCGCCGGTGCTGCACGTGAACGGCGACGACCCCGAAGCCGTGGTGCTCGCCACCCAGTTCGCTCTTGATTTCCGCATGGAATTCCAGAAGGACGTGGTCGTCGACATCATCTGCTTCCGCAAGCTGGGCCACAACGAGCAGGACACGCCGTCGCTCACCCAGCCGCTGATGTACAAGAAGATCGCAGCCCACCCCGGCACGCGCAAGCTGTACGCCGACAAGCTGGCCGCGCAAGGCCTGGGCGACACGCTCGGCGACGACATGGTCAAGGCGCAGCGCGCCGCCTTCGACGAAGGCAAGAACACCGTCGACCCCGTGCTCACCAACTTCAAGAGCAAGTACGCCGTCGACTGGAGCCCGTACCTCAACAAGAAGTGGACCGACGCCGGCGACACCGCCATTCCCTCCGCCGAGTGGAAGCGCCTGGCCGAGCGCATCACCAAGGCACCCGAGAACTTCACCGTGCACCCGCTCGTGAAGAAGGTGCTGGACGACCGCGCAGCCATGGGCCGTGGCGACGTCAACGTCGACTGGGGCATGGGCGAGCACATGGCCTTTGCCTCGCTGGTGGCCAGCGGCTACCCGGTGCGCCTGTCGGGTGAAGACTCGGGCCGCGGCACGTTCACGCACCGCCACGCGGTGCTGCACGACCAGAACCGCGAGAAGTTCGACACCGGCACCTACACGCCGCTGCAGAACGTGGCCGAGAACCAGGCCCCGTTCGTCGTCATCGACTCGATCCTGTCCGAAGAAGCCGTGCTGGCCTTCGAATACGGCTACGCCTCGAACGACCCCAACACGCTCGTCATCTGGGAAGCCCAGTTCGGCGACTTCGTGAACGGCGCGCAAGTGGTGATCGACCAGTTCATCGCCTCGGGCGAAGTGAAGTGGGGCCGCGTCAACGGCATCACGATGATGCTGCCGCACGGCTACGAAGGCCAGGGCCCCGAGCACAGCTCGGCCCGCCTGGAGCGCTTCATGCAGCTGAGCGCCGACACCAACATGCAGGTGGTGCAGCCCACCACGGCCAGCCAGATCTTCCACATCCTGCGCCGCCAGATGGTGCGCAACCTGCGCAAGCCGCTGATCATCCTCACGCCCAAGTCGCTGCTGCGCAACAAGGACGCGACCTCGCCGCTGTCCGAGTTCACCAAGGGCAGCTTCCAGACTGTCATTCCCGACAGCAAGGGCCTGAAGGCCGAGAAGGTCAAGCGCCTGATCGCCTGCTCGGGCAAGGTCTACTACGACCTGGCCAAGAAGCGCGAAGAGCAGGGCAGTGACGACGTGGCGATCATCCGCGTCGAGCAGCTCTACCCGTTCCCGCACAAGGCGTTCGCCGCCGAGGTCAAGAAGTACCCCAACCTCGTGGACATCGTGTGGTGCCAGGACGAGCCGCAGAACCAGGGCGCCTGGTTCTTCGTGCAGCACTACATCCACGAAAACATGCAGGAAGGCCAGAAGCTCGGCTACTCCGGCCGTGCCGCTTCGGCATCGCCTGCAGTCGGCTACTCGCACCTGCACCAGGAACAGCAGAAGGCGCTGGTCGATGGCGCATTTGGCAAGCTCAAGGGCTTCGTGCTGACCAAGTAAGAACCGTCCCTTTTCACACGAACACCCTCAAGAACAAAACGGAGCTCACTCCAAATGTCTATCGTAGAAGTCAAAGTCCCCCAGCTTTCCGAATCCGTGGCCGAGGCCACCATGCTCACGTGGAAGAAGAAAGCCGGCGAAGCCGTCGCCGTCGATGAAATCCTGATCGAGATCGAAACCGACAAGGTCGTGCTCGAAGTGCCGGCACCCTCGGCCGGCGTGCTGGTCGAGATCGTTCAGCCCGACGGCGCCACCGTGGTGGCCGAGCAGCTGATCGCCAAGATCGACACCGACGGCAAGGCCGCCGCCGCAGCGCCTGCTGCTGCAGCTGCACCCGCCGCCGCACCGGCCGCGGCTGCCCCCGCAGCGGCAGCCGCCGCCACCGGTGGTTCGAAGTCCGACGTGGCCATGCCCGCCGCCGCCAAGCTGCTGGCCGACAACAACCTGAAGACCAGCGACGTGGCCGGCACGGGCAAGGACGGCCGCGTGACCAAGGGCGACGTGCTCGGCGCCGTCGCTGCCGGCGCCAAGCCTGCCGCCACCATCGCCGCCCCGGCTGCCAAGCCCGCGCTGCAACAGGTCGCAGCGCCTGCCGCGCCCGACCTGGGCGAGCGTCCGGAACAGCGCGTGCCGATGAGCCGCCTGCGCGCCCGCATCGCCGAGCGCCTGATCCAGTCGCAATCGACCAACGCCATCCTGACCACCTTCAACGAAGTGAACATGGCCCCGGTCATGGACCTGCGCAAGAAGTTCCAGGACGCGTTCACCAAGGAACACGGCGTGAAGCTCGGCTTCATGAGCTTCTTCGTGAAGGCGGCCGTGCACGCGCTGAAGAAGTACCCGGTGCTCAACGCGTCGGTCGACGGCAACGACATCCTGTACCACGGCTACTTCGACATCGGCATTGCCGTCGGTTCGCCGCGCGGCCTGGTGGTGCCCATCCTGCGCAATGCAGACCAGATGAGCTTCGCCGACATCGAGAAGAAGATCGCCGAGTACGGCAAGAAGGCGCAGGACGGCAAGCTGGGCATCGAAGAAATGACCGGCGGCACGTTCTCCATCTCCAACGGCGGCACCTTCGGCTCGATGCTCTCGACCCCGATCATCAACCCGCCCCAGTCGGCCATCCTGGGCGTGCACGCCACCAAGGACCGCGCCGTGGTCGAAAACGGCCAGATCGTCGTTCGCCCGATGAACTACCTCGCCATGAGCTACGACCACCGCATCATCGACGGCCGCGAAGCCGTGCTGGGCCTGGTCGCCATGAAGGAAGCGCTGGAAGATCCGTCGCGCCTGCTGTTCGACATCTGATCCGGGGAGCAACAACCAGATGGCAAACAAGCAATTCGACGTCGTCGTCATCGGCGGCGGCCCTGGCGGCTACATCGCGGCGATCCGCGCTGCGCAGCTCGGCTTCAACGTGGCCTGCATCGACGAGTGGAAGAACGGCAAGGGCGGCCCCGCACCGGGCGGCACCTGCACCAACGTCGGCTGCATCCCCTCGAAGGCGCTGCTGCAATCGTCGGAGCACTTCGAGCAGGCCGGCCACCACTTCGCGGACCACGGCATCAAGGTCGAAGGCCTCGGCCTGGACATCGACAAGATGCTGGCCCGCAAGGACCAGGTCGTGAAGCAGAACAACGACGGCATCCTGTACCTGTTCAAGAAGAACAAGATCAGCTTCTTCCACGGCCGCGGTTCGTTCGTGAAGGCGGACGACGCCGGCTACGAGATCAAGGTGGCGGGCGCCGCTGAAGAATCGGTCAGCGGCAAGCACATCATCGTCGCCACGGGTTCCAACGCCCGCGCGCTGCCGGGCACGCCGTTCGACGAGGAAAACATCCTCTCGAACGACGGCGCGCTGCGCATCGGCGCAGTGCCCAAGAAGCTGGGCCTGATCGGCTCGGGCGTCATCGGCCTCGAAATGGGCTCGGTGTGGCGCCGCCTCGGTGCCGAGGTCACGGTGCTCGAAGCCCTGCCGACCTTCCTGGGCGCCGTGGACGAGCAGATCGCCAAGGAAGCCAAGAAGGCCTTCGACAAGCAGAAGCTGAAGATCGAACTCGGCGTCAAGGTCGGCGAGATCAAGTCGTCGAAGAAGGGCGTGAGCGTCGCCTGGACCAACGCCAAGGGCGAAGCCCAGACGCTGGAAGTCGACAAGCTGATCGTCTCGATCGGTCGCGTGCCCAACACCATCGGCCTGAACGCCGAAGCCGTGGGCCTGAAGCTCGACGAGCGCGGCGCCATCGCCGTGGACGACGACTGCAAGACCAGCCTGCCCAACGTGTGGGCCATCGGCGACGTGGTGCGCGGCCCGATGCTGGCGCACAAGGCCGAGGAAGAAGGCGTGGCCGTGGCGGAGCGCATCGCGGGCCAGCACGGCCACGTGAACTTCAACACCGTGCCGTGGGTGATCTACACCAGCCCCGAGATCGCGTGGGTCGGCCAGACCGAGCAGCAGCTCAAGGCCGCGGGCCGCGCCTACAAGGCCGGCACCTTCCCGTTCCTGGCGAACGGCCGCGCACGCGCGCTGGGCGACACGACCGGCATGGTCAAGTTCCTGGCCGACGCGGCCACGGACGAGATCCTGGGTGTGCACATCGTGGGCCCGCAGGCCAGCGAGCTGATCTCCGAAGCCGTGGTGGCGATGGAGTTCAAGGCCAGCGCCGAAGACATCGCGCGCATCTGCCATGCGCACCCGTCGCTGTCGGAAGCCACCAAGGAAGCGGCCCTGGCCGTGGACAAGCGCACGCTCAACTTCTGATCTCCGGTTCTTGAGCGAACCCGGCCCCGATCGACCCTCGCGGGGCGGTCGGGGCTCTCCATTTTTGAAGCGATCCGATCCCTTGAGCGTCAAACAGGCTTACGAAGCGGAACTCGCGGCACGCGGGTTCAAGAGCGATCCCGCACAACTGGCGGCCGTCGAGGCGCTCGACCGCTGCGCCACCGAGTGGGGCGAGTACAAGGCCCGGCGCTCCAATGCGCTGAAGAAGCTCATCAACCGGCCGGAGCTGCCGCGCGGCGTCTACATGTACGGCGGCGTGGGGCGCGGCAAGAGCTTCCTGATGGACCTGTTCTTCAACGCCGTGCCGCTGCGGCGCAAGACGCGCCTGCACTTCCACGAGTTCATGCGCGAGGTGCACCGCGAGCTGCGCGACCTGCAGGGCACCGTGAACCCGCTCGACGAGCTCGGCTTGCGAATTTCCAAGCGCTACAAGCTGATCTGCTTCGACGAGTTCCACGTCGCGGACATCACCGACGCGATGATCCTGCACCGGCTGCTCGTGGCGCTGTTCGACAACGGCGTGGGCTTTGTCACCACCTCGAACTTCAAGCCCGACGACCTGTACCCCGGCGGCCTGCACCGCGACCGCATCCTGCCCGCCATTGCACTGCTCAACCAGAAGCTCGAGGTGCTGAGCGTCGACAACGGCACCGACTACCGGCGCCGCACGCTGGAGCAGCTGCGCATGTACCTCACGCCGAACGACGCGGCGGCCGAGAAGGAAATGCGCCACGCCTTCGACAAGCTGGCCGAGACGGCCGACGAAAACCCGATCCTGCACATCGAGCAGCGCGAGATCCGCGCGCTGCGCAAGGCCGGCGGCGTGGTGTGGTTCGACTTCAAGACGCTGTGCGGCGGCCCGCGCTCGCAGAACGACTACCTCGAGATCGCGAGCCAGTTCCACACCGTGCTGCTGTCCGACGTGCCGCACATGCCGGTGCGCATGGCCTCGGAAGCACGCCGTTTCACCTGGCTGGTCGACGTCTTGTACGACCGGCGTTGCAAGCTCATCATGTCGGCCGAGGTTCCGCCCGAGGCGTTGTACACCGAAGGCCCGCTGGCGCACGAGTTTCCGCGCACGGTGTCCCGGCTCACCGAGATGCAGTCGAGCGAATTCCTCGCACTCGAACGCCGCATCGTCGACACCCGACTCACATGAAAAAAACCGCTCTTGCCCTGTTCCTGGCCTTGGCCAGCCTGCCGCTCTGGGCCCAGTCCAATGCGGCGGCGGGCAGCGCCGATCTCGAAGCCGAACGCGGCCGTCTGGCCACCGAGCGCGAGGCCATCGAGTCGCGCTACACCAAGGAGCGGGCGGCCTGCTACAAGAAGTTCGCGGTCGAAGACTGCCTGCGCGAAAGCCGCAGCCGCCGCCGCAAGGAAACCGACCACATCAAGCGGCAGGAAACCGCGATCAACGACATCCAGCGCCAGCGCAGCGGCGCGGCCGAGCTGCAGAAGCTCGACCAGAAGGCCGCCACCCAGCGCCCGCAGGATTCGCGCGAACAGCGCGAGAAGTCGCAGGAAGACCAGAAGGCGCGCGAGCAGCGCGCCGCCGACCACGCCGCGAGCCGGGCCGCGACCGCGGCCGACGCGGCCGAGCGCCAGCGCCAGTTCGAGAACAAGCAGAAGGCCC
>NZ_BCUS01000123.1 GCF_001591345.1 Variovorax boronicumulans NBRC 103145
GGCGAACGGCGCACCGCCGCCGGAGCCGCCGCCGCAGGCGGTCAGCAGGGCCGCGCCGAGCGCGAGGGAAGAGAAAAGCGTGGTGCGAAAGCGGGGTGCGGGAGGCAGGATTTTCATGGCGACACAAGCAGCAACGGCCAGCGCATGGCTGGCCGTCGCATCGGGATTTCAATGAGGCGGATGGCGTGAAAGCGCATCCGCCGGAGAACCCCGGAGTCTGAAATCCTGTCGTGACGCTTCGATGAAACTGCGATGAAAGTTCACGCCCGAAGGCATGCGCTTTCAGTCGCAGTTCAGGGCGTTCAGGCCAGCAGGTCGCTGAGCGTGCGCGCCACCACCTTGGTCGCGCGGCGCAGGTCTTCAAGCACCACGCGCTCGTCGCTGCGCTTGGCGTGCGACTCGAGCACGGTGCGCGGGCCGGCGCCGTAGATCACGCCGGGAATGCCGGCCTCGACGTACAGGCGCACGTCGGTGTACAGCGGCGTGCCCATGGCCTTGATGGGCTCGCCGAACAGCTCGCCGCCGTGCTTCTGGATCGCGTCGACCAGCGGCTTGTTGCCGGCCAGCGGCTTCATCGAGTTGGCGAGCAGCATGCGCTTGATCTCGACCGTGATGCCCGCGCTTTCGGCGGCGGCATCGGCGATCACCTGGCGGATGTTGGCTTCGACCTCGACCGGGTTCTCTTCGGGGATCATGCGGCGGTCGAGCTTGAACACGACCTTGCCGGGCACGACGTTGGTGTTGGTGCCGCCCTCGATGCGGCCCACGTTCAGGTACGGGTGCGTGATGCCCTCGACCTTCGACGTGACCTTCTGGTAGAGCGTGTTCTGCGCGTACAGCGCGTTCAGGATCTTGGTGGCGCCCTGCAGCGCGTCGATGCCGGTGGTGGGCACGGCGGCGTGGGCCATCTTGCCGTGCACGGTGACTTCCATCTGCAGGCAGCCGTTGTGGGCGGTGACCACTTCGTAGCTGAAGCCGGCCGCGATCATCAGGTCGGGCTTGGTCAGGCCCTTCTCGAGCAGCCAGCCCGGGCCGAGGATGCCGCCGAACTCTTCGTCGTAAGTGAAGTGCAGCTCGATGCTGCCCTTTGTGGGCTTGGCCACGGCCTCGAGCGCGCGCAGCGCGAAGGTGAAGCTGGCGAAGTCGCTCTTGCTGACGGCGGCGGCGCGGCCGTACAGGCTGCCGTCGACGATCTCGCCGCCGTACGGGTCGTGCGTCCAGCCTTCGCCGGGCGGCACCACGTCGCCGTGGGCGTTGAGCGCGACGGTGCGGCCACCGTTGCCGTACTTGCGGCGCACGATCAGGTTGGTGATCGACTCGAGGCCGTAGTCCTTCACCTCTTGCGTGGGCACGGCGTGCTTCTCGGCGTCGAGGCCGAAGTCCTTCAGCAGCTCGGCGGTGCGCTCGGCGTGCGGCGCGTTGTTGCCGGGCGGCGTGTCGGTGGGCACCTGCACCAGTTGCTGCAGGAATTGCACTTCCTCGTCGAAGTGGGCGTCGATCCAGGCGTCGAGTTTGGCGTAGTCGGTCATGGTGGTTGTTCTTGTGGGGTCGGTCAGTGGGCTTGTTCGGCGGCGAGGTTGTCCAGCAGCAGCTGGAAGGCCTGCACGGCGAGCTGGATGTCGTCGTTGGTGCTCGACTCGAGCGGGTTGTGGCTGATGCCCGAGTTGATGCCGCGCACGAAGAGCATGGCTTGCGGCATCACCTCGTGCAGCTTCATCGCGTCGTGGCCGGCGCCGCTGGGCATGCGGAAAAGCGGAATGCCCAGCGTGTCGACGGCCTGTTCCCAGCGCTGCTGCCAGGCGGGTTCGCTCGGCGCGGCGGCGGCGCGCATGGTTTCCTCGAGCTCGTAGCGCACGCCGCGGCGTTCGCAGATGTCCTTCAGTGCAGCGACCACGTCGTTGGCCAGTGCGTCGCGCTGCGCGTTGTTGGGCGCGCGCAGGTCGAGGCTGAACTTGCAGCGGCCGGGCACGACGTTGATCGAGCCGCTGGGCACTTCGAGCATGCCCACGGTGCCGACCGAGTCGCCGTCTTTCGCGGCGCGCTGTTCGGTGTAGAGGATGAGTTCGGCCACGGCGGCGGCGGCGTCGCGGCGGCGGTCCATGGGCGTGGTGCCGGCGTGGCTGGCCATGCCGATGACTTCGCCCACGTAGCGCACGCTGCCGTTGATGGAGGTGACGATGCCCAGCGGCAGGTCGAGCTCGGTGAGCACGGGGCCCTGCTCGATGTGCACCTCGACAAAGCCGAGGTAGCGCGCCGGGTCGCGCTGGATCTTCGGAATGTCTTCTTCCTTCAGGCCGGCGTGCTGCATGGCCTCGCGCATGGTGATGCCGTCGGCATCCTTCTGGTCGAGCCAGCGCGGGTCGAAGTGGCCGATGAGCGCGCCCGAGCCGAGGAAGGTGGCCTTGTAGCGCTGGCCTTCTTCTTCGGCGAAGCCGACGACTTCGAAGGCGAAGGGCAGGCGGCGGTTCTGGCGCTTGAGTTCGCGCACGCAGGCCATGGGCACGAAGATGCCCAGGCGGCCGTCGTACTTGCCGCCGTTGCGCACGGTGTCGTAGTGCGAGCCGGTGAGCAGGGTCTTGGCGTCGGGCGTGGCGCCTTCGTAGCGGCCGACCACGTTGCCCACGGCATCGATGTGCACGGAGTCGAAGCCGCAGTCGCGCATCCAGCCCGAGATGTTCGCGGCGCAGGCGCGGTGCGCGTCGGTCAGGTAGGTGACGGTGAGCTGGCCCTTCTCGGCATAGCCGGGGTCGGTGTGCACCGACAGCTGTTCCTGCCAGTCCCACACGTCGTTGCCGAGCGTGATGTCGGCGCCGAACTTGTCGTTCAGGCGGATCTCGGCGATGCGGTGGATGTTGCGCAGCGCCTCACCAAGTTCGAAGCTCGGGTGGTTGTGCAGCCGGCGCGCGAAGGTCTCGATGATCTCGCGCTTGGCCAGGCCCGTGCCGCGCGGGCCGCGCACCGCCAGGATGAACGGGAAGCCGAACTTCGCGTTGTAGTCGGCGTTGAGCTTCTGGATCTGCGCGAACTCTTCGGGCGTGCAGTCGGTCAGGCCGGCCTTGTTCTGCTCGTTGGTCGACTCGGCGGTGAGCGTCTTGCTGACCATGGCCTTGCCGGCGAGCTCGGGGTGGGCGCGGATCAGGCCGATCTGCTCGTCGGCCGACGACGCGGCCAACGCCTGCACCAGCGCGTGCTTCAGATGCGCGAGCGAGCGGAAGGGGCGCTGCACCAGCGCGCGCTGCGCGATCCAGGGCGAGTGTTCGTACACGCCGTCGAGCATGGCAACGGCAGCGGCCGGCCCTGCGGCGTTGAGTTGGGCAAGGGTGAGGAGAGGGGTGCTCATGATGCGGCTCCGGCTTCGAAAGGATGTGCCTGCTTCCAGTGGCGTGCGATGTCGACGCGGCGGCAGACCCAGACCTTGTCGTGCGTGGCGATGTGGTCGAGAAAGCGCTGCAGCGCCGTGATGCGGCCGGGGCGGCCGAGCAGGCGGCAGTGCATGCCGATGCTCATCATCTTGGGGCTGTCGTCGCCGTTCGGGTCGCCTTCGGCGTACAGCGCGTCGAAGGTGTCCTTCATGTACTGGAAGAACGGGTCGGCGTGCGAGTAGCCCTGCGGCAGCGCAAAGCGCATGTCGTTGCAGTCGAGCGTGTAGGGCACGATGAGCTGGGGCACGACGCTGCCGTCGGTCTTTTGCACCTTCATCCAGAAGGGCAGGTCGTCGCCGTAGTAATCGCTGTCGTATTCGAAGCCGCCGTAGTCGGCCACGAGGCGGCGCGTGCGCGGGCTGTCGCGGCCGGTGTACCAGCCGAGCGCGCGCTCGCCGGTGAGCTTTTCGATGGCTTCCATGCCCAGGCGCATGTGCTCGCGCTCGGTGGCTTCGTCGAGGTTCTGGTAATGGATCCAGCGCCAGCCGTGGCAGGCGATCTCGTGGCCGAGTTCCTTGAAGGCGGCGGTGAGCTCGGGGTAGCGCTGCAGCGCCATGCCCACGCCGAACACGGTGAGCGGCAGGCCGCGCTTTTCGAACTCGCGCAGGATGCGCCACACGCCGGCGCGCGAGCCGTACTCGTAGATGCCTTCCATGCTGATGTGCCGGTCGGGGAAGCTCGCCGGGTTGAACATCTCGGACAGGAACTGCTCGGAGCCCGCGTCGCCGTGCAGCGTGGCGTTCTCGCCGCCTTCTTCGTAGTTGAGGACGAACTGCACCGCCACGCGCGCGCCGCCGGGCCAGCGGGCGTGGGGCGGGTTGCGGCCGTAGCCGATCAGGTCGCGCGGGTAGGGCAGGGTGGTGTCGTAGACGGTCATGGTGTGGATCAGGACAGCGCGAGGGAGATGTCGTTGGTGGGAACCTTGCGGTCGAAGGTGAGGTTGGCCTCGACGTGTTCCAGGTGCTCGGTCATGAGGCGCACGGCGAGTTCCTCGTCGCGCGCGGCCAGCGCCTTCACGATGTCGGCGTGCTCGTCGTTGGAGTGCTCGGCGGCGCTGGTGCTCTGGTACATGAGCGTGATGAGGGCGCAGCGCGAGATCAGCTCGCCCAATATTTGCGCCAGCACCTGGTTGCCCATGAGCTCGGCCATGCGCACGTGGAAGTCACCCAGGAGCTCGGTGCGGCCCGACACGTCTTCGCCGCCGACGGCCGATTTCTCGAGCGCCACGTGCTCCTTGAGCGCCTTGATCTTGGCGGGCGTGACGCTGCGCACGAAGGCGCGGGTCATCTCGGCCTCGAGCATGCGGCGCACGGCGAACACCTGCTTGGCCTCGTCGACGGCGGGCGCGGCCACGAAAGCGCCGCGCGCCGGCTCGAGCCGGATCAGCTTGTTCTGCGAGAGCTGGAACAGCGCCTGGCGCACCAAGGTGCGCGACACGCCGAAGTGGTCGGCCAGCTTCTGCTCGGCGAGCTTGGTGCCGGGCTGAAGGCGGTGCTCGACGATGGCCTTCGTGAGGGCATCGACGATCGAACGGGTGGTGGAGGACTCCATGTTTTTCATGATAGACCCAAAGCCGGTAACTGTATACACTTTTGTCCACCGGAATTTCCCGCACCCCGATCTCACCGATCCGACACCCTTTGAAGGAGGCCCCATGGGCTTGAGCACTCACGTACTGGACACGATGCACGGCGGCCCCGCGGCCGGCATGGAGGTGGCGCTGTACACCACAGACGGCGACGCCGCGACGCTGGTGAAGCGCTTCACGCTGAATTCGGACGGCCGCAGCGACGGCCCGCTCTACGACAACAACTCGATCAAGGTCGGCACCTACCGCCTGGTGTTCGACGTGGCGGGTTATTTCAAGGCCCGCGGCGTGACGCTGCCGGAGCCGAACTTCCTGAACAAGGTGACGCTGGACTTCGGCGTGGCGCACACCGACCAGCACTACCACGTGCCCTTGCTCGTGAGCCCGTGGAGCTACTCCACCTATCGGGGCTCCTGAGGTCAGTCCCCTTGTTGCTGTCCCTCTGTCAGCGTGTCGAGTTGGAAGCGCCCGCTCTTGTCCCACAGCCAGGTGTCGGTCCAGGTGACCGCGCCCAGGCGCTGGGCGGGCGGGAAGGGTGCGGCCTGCAGCACGGCGCGCTCGATCTCGGCGATCACCTCGGGCGCGTGCTTGGGCGCGCGCAGCCAGTGCATCGAGACCACCTTGCCACCGGTGTCCAGGTTCACCTGCAGGGTGCCGACCGCGTACAGCAGGGGCGGCATCTGGCCCTTGTAGATGCGCGAGGCGTTGGCGTTGTAGATGTGGCGTGCGGCGTCGCGGCGGTACTCGCGCGCGGTGGTCGCGCTGGAGGCACGCGGCGCGGGCCCGCTGCCCTGTGCGCTGCTGGCGCCGCTCAGCTGGCCGGGCACAGAGCCCGTCGAGCCGCAGCCGGCGAGCCACAAGGCGGAAAGAACAGTGGCGGCCCAGGCGAGGCGGCGCGGCGTAAGCTGGCGGTTCGTCATCATCGCCGGGGTTATACCGTGAGTTGTTGCCGCCTCGGCAACCGAAGGTTTCGGGCATGAACGGTGCGGTCGATCAATTGCTGGCGCGTCTTCAACAGGAAGACGCCGTGCTGGTGCGCGTCGAATCGACGCAGGGCTCGGCCCCGCGCGAGGCCGGCACCTGGATGGCCGTCTGGGCCGACGGCCTCACGGCCACCATCGGCGGCGGCCAGCTCGAGTTCCAGGCCACGCAGGAAGCACGCGAGATCCTGGCCGGCACGCGCAGCCTCGAGGGCGTGCAGCGCTACCCGCTGGGCCCGAGCCTGGGCCAGTGCTGCGGCGGCGTGATGTTCCTGACCTACCGGCGCATCGGTGCGGCCGACGCGCCCGCGTTGCAAAAAGAACTGGTCGCGCAACTCGAACCCGTGGCGCTGTTCGGCGGCGGCCACGTGGGCGCCGCGCTGGCGCGCCTGCTGGCCGTGCTGCCGTTTTCGGTGCGCTGGATCGACAGCCGCGACGGCGTGTTCCCCGACGCGCTGCCCGCGCAGATCGACACCGAGCACTCCGAGCCCGTGCAGGACGCCGTGGCTACGCTCGCGCCCGGCAGCCGCGTGCTGATCATGAGCTTCAGCCACGCCGAAGACCTGGACATCGTCATCGCCTGCCTGAAGCGCCTGCGCACGCGCAACGACCTGCCCTACATCGGCCTCATCGGCAGCAAGACCAAATGGGCCACCTTCCGCCACCGGCTGGAGGCGCGCGGCTTCACGGCCGACGAGCTGGCGCGCGTCACCTGCCCGATCGGCGTGCCCGGCATCACGGGCAAGGAACCCGAGGTGATCGCGGTCGCCGTGGCGGCACAGTTGTTGCAATCGCTGGGCTGAACAGGGTTTTCCCTTGGCGGCGACGCCGCAAATAGCATCCCGCCTCGTGCCAAAACTGTATACACTTTCGGTCCACAACAAGCCGCAGCGGAGCGAGGTCCATTTCAACGGACCTGCGTTCGCGGCACTTTCTCTGCTTACAGCGCCCGCGGTGGTGAGCAGGCTGAAACCCCTCCTTGGCGCCCCCACGCGCCAACAGGGTTGAGAGAGAGCACATGGAAAGCTACTACCTCGACTGGGCCAACCTGCTGCTGCGCTGGGTCCACGTCATCACCGCCATCGCCTGGATCGGCGCCTCCTTCTACTTCGTGATGCTGGACAACAGCCTCGAGAAGCCGCAGGACCAGGAGTCGCTCGACAAGGGCGTGGGCGGCGAGCAATGGGCCGTGCACGGCGGCGGCTTCTACAACAGCCAGAAGTACGCGCTGGCGCCCAAGAAACTGCCCGACCACCTGCACTGGTCGTACTGGGAGAGCTATTCGACCTGGCTCACGGGCTTTGCGCTGTTCACCATGTCGTACCTGTGGAACGCGAGCACGTACCTCATCGACAAGAGCAAGATGGACTGGCAGCCCGGCGCCGCCATTGCCGTGGCGCTGGCCTTCTTCGTCGTGTTCTGGATGGTCTACGACGGCATCTGCCAGATCTTCGGGCGCCGCAAGAACGGCGACACCATCGTCGGCGTGCTGATCGCGGTCTTCATCGTCTTCGCGACCTGGCTGGCCTGCCAGTGGTTCGCGGGCCGCGCGGCCTTCCTGCTGGTGGGCGCCATGATGGCCACCACCATGAGCGGCAACGTGTTCTTCTGGATCATCCCGGGCCAGCGCAAGAACGTGAAGGCGCTGCGCGAAGGCCGCCCGGTCGACCCCGTGCACGGCCAGCGCGGCAAGCAGCGCAGCGTGCACAACACCTACTTCACGCTGCCGGTGCTGTTCGCGATGCTGAGCAACCACTACAGCTTCACCTACACGCACAAGTACAACTGGATCGTGCTGCTGCTGATCATGCTCGGCGGCGCGGCCATCCGGCAGTTCTTCGTGGTGCGCCACCGCTTCAAGCTGGGCAACGCGGGCAACCCGCTGCCCTACGCCATGGTCGGCATCGCGGTGCTGGGCCTGACCATCGTGTGGATGAAGCCCGAGCCGGCCGCGCCCGTGGCGGCCACCGCCGCCCAGGCCGCGCCCGCCGTGGCCTACCAGGACGTGCAGAAGGTGCTGGAGCAGCGCTGCTTCATGTGCCACGGCGCGGCCGTGCAGATGAAGAACGTGCGCGTCGACACGCCCGACCAGGTGACGGCGCATGCCCAGGCGATCTACCAGCAGGTCGTGGTGACCAAGATCATGCCGATGAACAACGCGACCAACATCACCGACGAAGAGCGGGCGCTGATCAGCCGCTGGTTCCAGGCCGGCGCCAAGACGAACTAGAAGACCGTGGCCTGCGAGGGCGGGCCACCGGTCGTCGCACAATCGCCGAATGGAGACAACACGCAAGCCATGACCGCATCGACCTCGCCCTCAGCAACAGCTCCCGATCCGCGCGAAGCCCCGCGCGCCTTCCTCGAACACCTGTACCGCGTGGCGGTGGACCGCGCACTGCCGCTGTCCACGCTGGGCGCGCACCTGCCCAAGCCGCCCAAGGGCCGCACCGTGGTGCTGGGCGCCGGCAAGGCCGGCGGTTCGATGGTGCAGGCGCTCGAAGCGCTGTGGCCGGCCGACGCCCCGCTGTCGGGCCTGGTCGTCACGCGCTATGACCACATCCCGCCGCGCCCCGAAGGCGTGCCGCAGCGCATCGAGATCGTCGAGGCCGCGCACCCCGTGCCCGACGCGGCCGGCCAGCAGGCGGCCGAGCGCATCCTGGCGCTCACGCAGGGCCTCACGGCCGACGACCTCGTGCTGTGCCTCATCTCCGGTGGCGGCTCGTCGCTGCTGGTGCTGCCGGCCGAGGGCCTCACGCTGGCCGACAAGCAGCGCATCAACAAGCAGCTGCTCGACAGCGGCGCCCACATCGGCGAAATGAACTGCGTGCGCAAGCACCTGTCGCGCATCAAGGGCGGCCGGCTCGCGGCGGCCTGCGCGCCGGCGCGTGTGGTCACGCTCACCATCAGCGACGTGCCCGGCGACGACCCGGCCGTGATCGCCAGCGGCCCCACCGTGCCCGACGCCACCACCTGTGCCGACGCGCTGGCCATCCTCGACCGCTACGGCATCGAGGTGCCGGCGCCCGTGCGCGCGCAGCTCGACAGCGGCACGCTCGAAACCCCCAAGCCCGACGATGCCGTGTTCGCCGGCCACAGCACGCACCTCATCGCCACGCCGCAGCAGTCGCTCGAAGCCGCCGCCGCGGCCGCACGCGCCGCCGGCATCGGCGTGCATGTGCTGAGCGACGAAATGGAAGGCGAATCGCGCGAAGTGGGCAAGGTGCATGCGGCGCTCGCCCGCGCCGTGGCCCTGCGCGGCGAGCCCTTCGCCCGGCCCTGCGTCATCCTGTCGGGCGGCGAGACCACGGTCACCATCCGCCCGCGCCAGCCTGGCCAGGCCAAGGGCCGTGGCGGGCGGGCCGGCGAGTTCTGCCTGGGCCTGGCGGGCGCGCTCATGGGCCAGCCGCAGGTGTGGGCGCTGGCGGCCGACACCGACGGCATCGACGGCGTGGAAGACAACGCCGGCGCCTTCGTCACGCCCGACACCCTGGCGCGCGCCACGGCGCAGGGCAAGAAGCTGTCCGATCATCTCGACCGCAACGACGCCTACGGCTACTTCGACGCCATCGGCGACCTGTTCGTGACCGGTCCGACGAACACCAACGTCAACGACTTCCGCGCGATCCTCGTGCTGTAGGCGCGCCCCGGCCCCTGGCGGGGGCCGCCGGCAAGCTTTGTGAACTCAGGTTAATCTACGGCCCCGGCGGCACTTGGCCGCCGTTGTCGCATGCGCACCCCCACGGGGTGCCGCGCCGCGCGCCCGATTTCCCGTTTCGTTTTCACCATCCAGTCCTCGAAGGAAAGAGTTCGCCATGACCGCCACCTACACCGACACCCGCCTGCTGATCGACGGCCAATGGGTCGACGCCGCCGACGGCAAGACGCTCGACGTGCTGAACCCCGCCACCGGCAAGGCCATCGGCAAGGTGGCGCACGCCAGCATCGTCGACCTCGACCGCGCCCTGGCCGCCGCCCAGCGCGGCTTCGAAGCCTGGCGCGACACGCCCGCCAACGAGCGCGCCGCCGTGATGCGCCGCGCCGCCGGCCTGATCCGCGAACGCGCCCTGGACATCGCCAAGCTGCTGACGCAGGAACAAGGCAAGCCGCTGGGCGAGGCCAAGGTCGAAATGATGGCCGCCGCCGACATCATCGAGTGGTTCGCCGACGAAGGCCGCCGCGTGTACGGCCGCATCGTGCCCTCGCGCAACCTGGCCGCGCAGCAGCTGGTCATCAAGGAGCCGGTCGGCCCGGTCGCGGCCTTCACGCCGTGGAACTTCCCCGTCAACCAGATCGTGCGCAAGCTCGGCGCCGCGCTGGCCACCGGCTGCTCCTTCCTGGTGAAGGCGCCCGAGGAAACCCCGGCCTCGCCGGCCGCGCTGCTGAAGGCTTTCGTCGACGCCGGCATTCCGGGCGGCGTGGTGGGCCTGGTGTTCGGCAACCCGGGCGAGATCTCGAGCTACCTCATCGCGCACCCGATCATCCGCAAGGTCACCTTCACCGGCTCGACCCCGGTCGGCAAGCAACTGGCCGCGCTGGCCGGTTCGCACATGAAGCGTGTCACGATGGAACTGGGCGGCCACGCCCCGGTGATCGTGGCCGAAGACGCCGACGTGGCGCTGGCCGTCAAGGCCGCCGGTGCCGCCAAGTTCCGCAACGCGGGCCAGGTCTGCATCTCGCCGACCCGCTTCCTGGTGCACAACAGCCTGCGCCATGAGTTCGCGAGCCTGCTGGTCAAGCATGCCGAAGGCCTGAAGATGGGCGATGGCCTGGTCGAAGGCACCAACCTCGGCCCGCTGGCCAACGCCCGCCGCCTCACGGCCATGGCCCATGTGCTGGAAGACGCGCGCAAGAAGGGCGCCACGGTCGCGACTGGCGGCGAACGCGTCGGCGACACCGGCAACTTCTTCGCGCCCACCGTCATCACCGACGTGCCGCTGGACGCCGACGTGTTCAACAACGAACCCTTTGGCCCCATCGCCGCGATTCGCGGTTTCGACACGCTCGAAGAAGCCATCACCGAAGCCAACCGCCTGCCGTTCGGCCTGGCCGGTTATGCCTTCACCAAGTCGATCAAGAGCGCGCACCTGCTGAGCCAGAAGCTCGAGCTCGGCATGCTGTGGATCAACCAGCCCGCCACGCCTTCGCCGGAAATGCCGTTCGGCGGCGTGAAGGATTCGGGCTACGGTTCGGAAGGTGGCCCGGAGGCAATCGAGGCGTACCTGAACACCAAGGCGGTGTCGATCCTCGGCGTTTAACTAGTCTTCGGCGGAGGCGTTCCAGAACGCCTGCTGGACGCCTTCCAGCGTTTCCAGCTCCGCGATCACCTGGTCGAGCTCTTCGGGCTCGACCGCGGTGGCGTACAGCGTTGCGGCAATCTCCGTGTCGGCCTGCCCGAAGGCGTGCTGGTCGATGTCGCGCACCGGGTAGTTCGCGGCTTCCAGCTGCACCAGCAGCTGGTCCATCACCTCGGGCCGCGCCGCGCGCGAACAGATCACGCGCACCGTGTAGGTCGCCTCGCTCGATTCCTCGTGCACCGGACGGCGGTTGATGCGGTTCACCACGGGCCGCAGCAGCGTGTTGCTCGCCAGCACGAAGAGCGCGGCGATCAAGGCTTCGCCCAGCAGGTCGGCGCCCGCGCAGGCGCCCACCGCGGCCGACCCCCACAGCGTGGCGGCCGTGTTCAGGCCCGTGATGTTGGCGCCTTCCTTCATGATCGCGCCGGCGCCCAGAAAGCCGATGCCCGAGACCACGTAGGCGACCACGCGCACCGCGCCGTCGGGGCCGCCCAGGCGGGCCGCCATGTCGACGAACACGGCCGCGCCCACGGCCACCAGCGTGTTGGTGCGCAGCCCCGCGGTGCGCTGGCGCACCTGGCGCTCGAAGCCGATCAGCGAGCCGAGCAGAAAGGCCGCGCCCACGCTGACCAGCGTGTCCAGCAGCGAAGGCAGGTTGATGTGGCGAATGGCTTCCATGCGTGATCCTCCTGATCCTCTGTGTGCGAAGCAGGGTAGCGGCCTTGTGTGACAGCCGCGACCCTGCGTCCGGACGGTTGTCTGTGTCTCATTGCCAGCCGTACTTGCGTGCGTACCAGCCCTTCACGGCCTGCGTCAGCGTCGCGTAGCCGACGAGCATCAGCACCAGCCAGGGGAAGTACGCGAGCGGCAGCGCCTGCAGCTTGAAGTAGTGCGCCAGCGGTCCCATCGGCAGCCAGATGCCCACGGCCGCAATCGCCGCGCCCATGGCCAGCAGCGGCCAGGCCGCGCGGCTTTGCAGGAACGGAATCTTGCGGGTGCGGATCAGGTGCACGATCAGCGTCTGCGACAGCAGGCCCTCGATGAACCAGCCCGACTGGAACAGCGTCTGGTGTTCCACCGAGTTGGCCGCGAACACGAACCACATCACGGTGTAGGTCAGGATGTCGAACACCGAGCTCAGCGGCCCGAAGAACACCATGAAGCGGCCCAGGTCGGCCGGGTTCCAGCGCTGCGGTGTCTTCAGGAACTCCTCGTCCACGTTGTCGAACGGGATCGCGATCTGCGACACGTCGTACAGCAGGTTCTGCACCAAGAGGTGCAGCGGCAGCATCGGCAGGAAGGGCAGGAAGGCACTGGCCACCAGCACCGAGAACACGTTGCCGAAGTTCGAGCTGGCCGTGATCTTGATGTACTTGAGCATGTTGGCGAAGGTGCGGCGGCCTTCGACCACGCCTTGCTCCAGCACCATGAGGCTCTTTTCGAGCAGGATGATGTCGGCCGACTCCTTGGCCACGTCCACCGCGCCGTCCACCGAGATGCCGATGTCGGCGGCGCGCAGCGCGGGCGCGTCGTTGATGCCGTCGCCCATGAAACCGACCACGTGGCCGTTGGCATGCAGCGCTTGCACGATGCGCTCCTTGTGAGCGGGCGTGAGCTTGGCGAACACCTGGCGCATTTCCACCACCTGCCGCAGCTCGGCCTCGTTCATGCGCTCGACTTCGTGGCCCAGCACCATGCGTCCGGCGTCGATGCCGACATCGGCGCAGACCTTGCGCGTGACCAGCTCGTTGTCGCCGGTCAGCACCTTCACCGCCACGCCGTGTGCGGCCAGCGCCTGCAGCGCGGGCGCGGTCGATTCCTTCGGCGGATCGAGAAAGGCCACGTAGCCCAGCAGCGTGAGCCCGGCTTCGTCGGCCACGCCGTAGGCCGGCTTGCGCGCGTCGGCGTGCAGCGTGCGGCTGGCCACGGCCACCACGCGCAGGCCCTGGGCATTGAGCTCCGAGGCCACGCGGTGGATGCGCGCCATCACGTCGGCGTCGAGCGCGAGCACTTCGGCGCCGCGTTCGACCGAGGTGCACACCGACAGGATCTCTTCGAGCGCGCCCTTGCAGATCAGCAGGTGCTCGTCCTCGCCGTGCGCCACCACCACCGACATGCGGCGGCGCGAGAAGTCGAAGGGCACCTCGTCGACCTTGCGCCAGCCGGTCTGCAGCTGCGTGTCGAGCTGCACCTCGGCGTGGCTGAGCACGGCCTTGTCGAGCAGGTTCTTCAGCCCGGTCTGGTGAAAGCTGTTGAGGTAGGCCTGCTGCAGCACGTGGTCGGAGTCTTCGCCCCAGGCGTTGGTGTGGCGTTCGAGCACGATGCGGTCCTGCGTGAGCGTGCCGGTCTTGTCGGTGCACAGCACGTCCATCGCGCCGAAGTTGTGGATGGCCTCGAGGCGCTTCACGATCACCTTGCGGCGCGACATCACGACCGCACCCTTGGCCAGCGTGGCGGTCACGATCATCGGCAGCATCTCGGGCGTGAGGCCGACGGCGATCGACAGCGCGAACAGCGCGGCCTCCCACCAGTCGCCCTTGGTCACGCCGTTGATCACCAGCACCAGTGGCGCCATCACCAGCATGAAGCGGATCAGCAGCCAGCTCACGCGGTTGATGCCGGCCTGGAAGGCGGTGGTGCCGCGGTCGGTCGCGCTCACGCGCTGGGCCAGCGCGCCGAAGAAGGTGCGCTCGCCCGTGTGCACGATCACCGCGGTGGCGGTGCCGCTGATCACATTCGTGCCCATGAACAGCAGGTTGTCGCGCTCGAGCACGCCGGCCTGGTGGTCGGCGGCGGTGGCTGCGAACTTCTCCACCGGCATCGATTCGCCGGTGAGCGCCGACTGGCTGATGAACAGGTCCTTGGCCGAGAGCAGGCGCGCGTCGGCCGGGATCATGTCGCCGGCCGACAGCGCGATCACGTCGCCGGGCACGAGGTCGCGCATCGGCACTTCGATGCGTTGCGTGCCCGCGTGCGCGAGGTCGAAGCCGTCGTCACCGGCGCGGCCGGCCTTCTCGCCGGGCGCGGGGCGCAGCACCGTCGAGGTGTTGCTCACCATCGCCTTGAGCCGGTCGGCGGCCTTGTTGGAGCGTGACTCCTGCAGGAAGCGCAGCACGGTCGACAGCAGCACCATGCTGCCGATCACCACCGTGGCCTTCGTGTCCTCGGTGACGTACGAGACCAGCGCGAGCACGGTCAGCAGCAGGTTGAAGGGGTTGCGGTAGCACTGCCACAGGTGGTTCCACCACGGCAGCGGCTGCTCGTGGCGCACCTCGTTGCTGCCCAGCCGCTTGCGCAGTGCCAGTGCGTGGGCTTCGGTGAGGCCTTGCGACGAGCTGTTCATGCGCACCAGCACCTCGCCCGCGTCGGTGTGCGAGGCGGCGGCCAGCGCCTTGGCGATTTCGGCCGGCATCGCGGCCGAGCCCAGGCTGCTGGGCTTGGCGCTCAGCAGCGTCTGCCAGCGCTCGAAGTGATGCCGCATGTGGCGGCTGCGCAGGAAGCTTTCGAAAAAGGACTTCAGGACGTTCTTCATTGTTCTTCTCCTGTGTGAGGGCGCTCAGCGAGCGAACGCCCAGGTGAGGCCCAGCGTCCAGCCGCGCGGGCCGTCGTGGCGCAGGTCGCGGGCGTGGCTGAGATCGACGTTGATGGACGGCGTGGCCGTCCAGCGCAGGCCGGCGCGCCAAGCGTTGCGCCCGCCTTCGCGGAAGCGCTCGGCCACGAGCGAGAGCGCGGGCAGGGCGGCCCATTCGAGCGCCGCGCCCGAGTGGCTGGTGCTCGGCTGCGCGCGATGGAAGTCGCGCCCCAGGTTCAGGTGGGCGCGCCAGGCGTAGTCGAACTGCCAGGTGACGGGGATCACCACGCTGCTGTCGGTAAGGCGCAGCGAGGCATGGCCGGCGTCGCTGCGTTGCCACGTGGCCGAGGCCAGCACGCCGGTGCTCAGCGTGTCGGTGAGCGCGAAGGCCCACTTGATCTGCGGGCCGGCGCGCACGGTGCGGCCATCGGCGCCGCGCTCGCGTTCGAGGTTCAGGCCCAGCTCGATGGGGCCGACGCGGCAGGCCGGGCCGAGGTGCACGAGGCGCTGGCCGCCCCAGGTCTCGATCTGGCACTGGCCCGGATCGAGGATGGCGGCGTCGTCCACCGAGTGGTGGCCGCCCGCGGCGTGGGTCTGCGTGGCGGCCAGGCCGCAGAGGGTGGCCAGCCAGGCGCGGCTTGGCGCGGGGCGGCGGAAGGTAAGAGGGCGGGCGTTGGAACGGGCGGCCGTGGCCGTCCGCACGACACGCCGCAGGCGTTCGCGGGTCATGGGAGTTTCTCCTTCGGGTGCGGCGCGCCGCGAAGGAAGGAAACGCCCGTGACGACGTGCTTGATTACTCAGCAGTCAGCCGGCGGGGCTCCTCCGCAGCGCGGCAGGCTGCGAGGTGAATGGGGGATCGATCGGGCAGTGAAGGCGGCGCACAGCGGCGCAAGCAAGGGTCCGGGTCCATGAGGGCCTCCTGTTCTGTGGGGTGGCAGAGGCTGGCTTCAGCGGCGCGTGGTGCCGTGGCCGGGTGGGTCGAGCAGCAGGAAGAAGCTGCGGATGCGGCGCGTGGTCCACAGCGCGGCGGCGCGGTCCAGGGCCTGCTCGTCGTCGACGTGCGGGGCCGGGCTCACCCGTGCGGGCGCGCCGGCGTGCGCCGACGGACGACCGTGCGACGGTTGCACCTGCGGATGCAGCGGACGAATTTGAAACTGGCGCATGACAAGGCTCCTTCACGCTGAAGGGCCTCGCGCACGGACGCACGCAAGCTGACTGACAAAGTCAGCGACGAAGAACAACGGGAATCGGTAGGGGGAGCCGCTTGCCCGAGGGGCAAGGGGTTCGCGCTGCGGACACGGCGGCCGCAAGCGCGGGAGCTGCCTGCGCTAGAGGGCCGGGGGTGTCACGCCTGCCGAGGCACGCGTCTTGTCACTGATCCAACTGGCACTGTCCACGCACGGGGCTCCGAAATGATGATTTCCGGATTGTTGCACCGCATCATTGGCAGCGTCAACCCTTGGCATGAAGCAACAGGCTGCGTCGGGGCTGCGTGGCGTGGAGCCGGGCCTCGTTCGCGCTGCGTTCGATAGGGGCCGGAAACCAGCGGAAGATGTTCGAGTCGCTGCGCCAGCCGTTGCTGAAGCGCACGAACAGGAAGCCCGAGATGGCATTGCCCAGGTCGTCCACCGGAATGCCCGCGGCGCGCAGGGCCTCGACCTCTTGCGCGGCGCTCATGTCGAAGGGAAGTTTCAGCGTGATGCTCGCGCTGTGAAGACTGGGTCGGGGCATCGTGACCTCCTTTGCACTGACCATGGGCCGTAGTGAAGCGCAAGGAGTTGTGTCAGGCGATACCGAAGATATGGGAGCTGTCCATTGGAGAGAGGGGGTGCGATCCGCCCTCGCTCCCTCGTGGCATCCCCCGACCGGGGGATGCGGTGGGTAGGGTGGCCTATGCCGAATGCCTGCCCTCTGTGCCTATAGTCGACGCGCATGAAACCAAGCACCCCGGCCGTCCTGTTCGTGTGCACAGGGAACATCTGCCGCTCGCCGACCGCGCACGCATTGCTGCTTCACAAGGCGCAGCGCGCAGGCTTCGCGGTGGAGGTCGACAGCGCCGCCATCTCCGACGAGGAGCGCGGCAATCCGCCCGACCCGCGCTCGGTGGCCGAGGCGCTGCGGCGCGGCATCGCGATGCCCGCGCACCGCGCACGCCAGGTGCGCGCGGCCGACTTCGAACGCTTCGATTGGCTCATCGGCATGACGCAGCAGCACTGCGCCGCGCTGCGCAGGCGTGCGCCCGCCGAGACGATGCGCAAGGTGCGCCTGCTCTCGGAGTTTGCGCAGGCCATCGGCGGTGACGTGCCCGACCCGTGGTACGGCGGCCGCCAGGCCTTCATCGAGGCCTTCGACCTGATCGACCTCGGCGTGGAAGGCCTGCTCGCGCAGCTGCGTCGCGACGCGGCCTGAACGGGCAGGCTTTGGGGTTCAGCCCGTGCAGAGCGCGCGGATCGTCGGCGGAATCGGCACCGCGCGGATGCCGCCGCCTTCGCGCTTGGCGGCAAAGATCCGCACCTCTTCGCATTCGAGGATCAGGTCGTCGCCGCGCGTCACGCGGTAGGTCTGCACGAAGCTCTTGTCGCGCCATTCGGTGATGCGCACCGCGATCTGCAGCGTGTCGCCGTAGCTGGCCGCCTTGACGAAGCGCGTGTGCGTGTCGACCAGCGGCGTGCCGATCACGCCGAGCGTCCGGGCGGTGTCTTCCCAGCGCGGCACGCCGCACTCGGCGAAGAAGTGGCGCGAGGCCGCGTCGATCCAGCGGAAGAAGTTGGGAAACCAGACGATGCCGGCCGGGTCGCAGTCGCCGAACTCGACGCGTGCGGTGTAGACGACTTCCTTGCCGGAAGCGTCTTGGGGAGATGGAGTGCTGCTCATCCGTCGATTGTCCCGGCTGCTCAGTCGGCCTTGATGCCGCGCTCGCGGATGAGTGCGCCGAAGCGCTGCGAGTCTGCGGCCGCGCGGCGCTGGAAATCGGCCGGCGTGCCCGGCGCCGGCTCGCCGCCGATGGCCGCGATGCGCTCCTTCACCGCCGGCAGCGCGAGCGCGCGGTTGACCTGCGTGTTGAGCTGAGCCACCACCTCGGGCGGCGTGCCTGCCGGTGCGTAGAAGCCGAACACCGTGTCGGCGTCGAAGCCGCGCAGGCCGGCCTCGTCGAGCGTGGGCACGTCGGGGAACTGCGAGGAGCGGTGCGGGCTGCCCACGGCCAGCAGCTTGAGCTTGCCGGCGCGCACCTGGTTCAGGGCAATGCCGGGGTCGAAGGCGTAGTCGATCTGGCCGGCCAGCAGGTCCTGCAACGCGGGCGCCGCGCCACGGTAGGGCACGTGCAGCGCGAACAGGCCGGCCTGGCTCTTGAACATCTCGCCCGCCAGGTGCGGCGAGCTGCCGTTGCCCGGCGAGCCGTACGACAGCTTGCCGGGGTTGGCCTTGAGGTAGGCCATGAACGACTTCACGTCGGTCGGCGGCAGCGAAGGCCGTGTGACCAAAAACACCAGCACGCGCGCGGCGGCGGCCACGGGCACCAGGTCCTTGGCGGGGTCGAAGCTCATGCGCGCATACAGGTGCGGGTTCACCGACACCATGCCGCCCGAGCTCATGAGCAGCGTGTAGCCGTCGGCCGCCGCACGCGCCACGGCCTCGCCGCCGACGTTGCCGTTGGCGCCGCCGCGGTTCTCGATCACCACGGGCTGCTTCAGTGCTTCCTGCAGCGGCTGCGAGACGGCGCGCGCGAGCTGGTCGGCCGCGCCGCCGGCCGGGAAGTTGACGATCACCTTGATGGGCTTGGACGGCCAGGTGTCGGCATGCACGGCGGGCGCGCACAAGGCGGTGCTGGCCAGGGCGAGCGCCAGCAGCAGGCGGCGCGACGAAGCGGGGGTCGATGGGGTCATGGTTCT
>NZ_BCUS01000124.1 GCF_001591345.1 Variovorax boronicumulans NBRC 103145
GGGCGCACCGCGTCACCGAGGCCGTGCGCGCGGCCGGCGGCGGCGTCGTGAGCCTCGACGGCCGCATGGTCGACGGGCCCGTGGTGCGGCTGGCCGAGCGCTGGCTGGCGTTGGCCGCATCCCACGGCCCGGGCGATTCATCCGTGACGCACTGATCCACAGACAAACCACAAGGAGACAAAGAAGTGAACGCAACGAAGACCTGGAAACTGAAAGCCCTCATCGCGGCCTCGGCGGGCGCCTGCCTGCTCGCCGCCGCATCGCCCGCCGCCGCGCAGGCCGCGTGGCCCGACAAGCCCATCGTGATGGTCGTGCCGTACTCGGCCGGCGGCCCCACCGACGTGGTGGCGCGCATGCTCGCCGTGCCCATGGGCAAGTCGCTGGGGCAGACCGTGGTGGTCGAGAACACCGTGGGCGCGGGCGGCACCATCGCGCCGACCCGCGTGGCCAAGGCCGCGCCCAACGGCTACACCATCCTCATCCACCACATGGGCATGGCCACCGCACCCGCGCTGTACAAGAAGCTCAACTACGACCCGCTGAAAGACTTCGAGTACGTCGGCCAGGTCATGGACGTGCCGATGACCCTGCTGTCGCGCAAGGACTTCCCGGCCAACAACTTCAAGGAGCTGCTGGCCTACGTGAAGGCCAACAAGGACAAGGTCTCGCTTGCCAACGCGGGCATCGGTGCCGTCTCGCAGCTGTGCGGCATGCTCTTCGCGCACCAGATCGGCGTGCAGCTGACGACCGTGCCCTACAAGGGCGCAGGCCCGGCGCTCAACGACCTCATGGGCGGGCAGGTCGACCTGCTGTGCGACCAGACCACGCAGACCGCGCCCGTCATCAAGGACGGCCAGCGCGTGAAGGTGTTCGGCGTGACCACGCCCAAGCGCCTGTCGAGCATGCCGGACATCCCCACGCTCGACGAGCAGGGCCTCAAGGGCTTCGACGTGAAGGTGTGGCACGGCGTGTACGCGCCCAAGGGCACGCCGCCGGCCGTGATCGAGAAGCTCAACGTGGCCCTGCGCGCCGCGCTGCAGGACGACAACGTGAAGAAGCGCTTCGCCGAACTGAGCACCGAGGCCGTGCCGATGGACAAGGTCACGCCCGAGGCGCTGCGCAGCCACCTCGCGGCGGAGATCGAGAAGTGGGGGAAGGTGATCCGGGCTGCGGGGGTGCAGGCGGATTGAGCGCGACAGCTTGAGAGGCGGTTCGGGTCGGGGGCCGCAATGCCCCGGGCTCAGAGCTTTTTCTTCATGTAGGCGAGGTAGTTGCCGCGCGCGTAGTTGTCGATGCGCGCGAACTCTTCGTAGCCCTGCTTCAGGTAGAAGCCTCGCGCCTGCCACTCGAAGGTTTCGAGTGCGGCATTCCCGGCGCCCAGCGCCTTGCCGCGCGCTTCCGCCTCCGCGAGCAGGCGGCGGCCCAGGCCGGTGCCCCGGGCTTCCTCCTCAACGAACAGCACGTCGATGCGCAGCCATTCGAGGAACACGAAGCCACGCAGCCCGCCCATCAGGCGGCCCTGCGCATCCTTCGCGTTCAGCCACACGGGTCGCGTATCGGGGTACTCGCCGACGAAGCCGTAGTTGAACTCGCGCAACCGGCGGCCCAGGACGCCGGAGCGGACCTCCTCTTCGGAGGCGGTCGAAATCACTGTTTCGGTCATGCGTCGCCGTTCGCCAGCAGCGTCTCTTCGAACAACTTCAGCAACAGCCGCGCGAACACATCCATGTTCCATGGCCGGTCGGTCGCGCCGGTTTCGATCGTGCGGCTGACCACGAGGCCGTCCGCGCCGGTCACGGCGATGCAGACATGCCCCGGCGCGTCGCCGTACGGGCTGCCCGACGGTCCCGCCGCGCCGCTCTCGCAGATGCCCCACTTCGAACGATGGGCGTCGCGGATGCGGCCCGAGATGAAGCGCGCATAGGGCTCGGTCTCGCCGCGCATGTCGCCCATGTCCTCGGGCGTGAGGCCGAGCAGGGCCTTGCCGGCGCGACGCGAGTAGATGACCGCGCCGCCCAGGAAGTAGGCCGAGGCGCCCGGCAACGCGAGCAGGGCGGCCGAGACCAGGCCGCCGGCCGACGATTCGGCCACCGCCACCGTCTGGCGCCGCTCGCGCAGCGTCGCCCCCACGCGGGCGGCGAGCACGGAAAGCGGTTCGAGGTCGGTGAGGTCGGGCGTGGACATGGAGGTCGAAAGAAGTAAGAAAGAAGAAATGACCGACCGTTCGATCGATCAAGGGAACGCGCGAACGAATGAACGAACGGTCAGGCGAGGCCCGCGCGCGACCCCGGCCGCCGCACATACGATGGCGCGCGCTCATGGCTCGAGGTGTGGCCGTACACCGTGTCGGCCGGGTAGTACTCGGCCTGCAGCTGCACCTTGGCCGCGGCTTCCTCGCCCGCCACATGGGCGATGAAGGCCAGCATCAGGTCGGTGCCCGCCGAGACGCCGGCCGAGGTCCAGACATGGCCGTCCTGCACGAAGCGCTGCTCCACCACCTTCACGTCGCCGAGCGCGCGCAGGCGGTCGAGCGATCCCCAGTGCGTGGTCGCGGTGCGGCCCGAGAGCAGGCCGGCCGCATGCAGCACGAAGGCGCCGGTGCACACCGACAGCAGCGCCTTGCAGCCGGGCGCCTGCGCGGCCAGGAACTGCACCATGGCGGGGTTGTCGACCTCGCGCCGCGTGCCCATGCCGCCGGGCACGAGCAGAAAGTCGAGCGGCGGGCAGTCTGCAAACGAGACATGCGGGTTGATCGACAGCCCCTTGGCGCAGACGACCGGGCCGTGCGTTTGCGCCACCACGAGGCAGTTGGCGGGGCCGCCGGCCAGCTTGCTCCACATGGTGAGCATTTCCCAGGGACCGACGAAATCGAGCTCCTCGACCTCGGGGAAGACGACGATTGCGAAATTCATGCGTGCGAACTCCTGGTGGGGTGGCCGGCAGGGGCCCTGTCACGGGCGCGAAGCCGCAAGCATATAGAGTGCCGCCGAGGTGATGTCCGTGACAGCTGGTTGCAAGCTTGGCTCAGTGTTCTCCCTCAGAGTTGTGTGGCCTGAAAATGGCTAGAGTGAAGGCGGCCGTTCAGGCTTTTTGCTAGCTTCAATCAAGGAAATCTCATGAGCAAGAAAGTTGCATATGTCACCGGAGGCATGGGTGGCATCGGAACAGCCATCTGCCAGCGTCTGTACAAGGACGGGTTCACCGTGGTCGCAGGTTGCGGCCCCACGCGGGACTACGCCAAGTGGCTGGCCGAACAGAAAGCCGAAGGCTTCGAGTTCCACGCGTCGGTCGGCAATGTCGGCGACTGGCAATCCACCGTCGAGGCCTTCTCCGCCGCCAAGGCGGCCCACGGGGCGATTGACGTGCTCGTCAACAACGCCGGCATCACGCGGGACCGCATGTTCCTCAAGATGACGCCAGAGGACTGGAGCGCGGTGATCGAAACCAACCTCAACAGCATGTTCAACGTCACCAAGCAGGTGGTGGGCGACATGGTCGAAAAGGGCTGGGGCCGCATCATCAACATCAGCTCGGTCAACGGCGCCAAGGGCCAGGCCGGCCAGACCAACTACTCGGCGGCCAAGGCCGGCATGCACGGCTTCACGATGGCGCTGGCGCAGGAGCTGGCCAACAAGGGCGTCACCGTGAACACGGTGAGCCCGGGCTACATCGGCACCGACATGGTCAAGGCCATCCGCCAGGAAGTGCTCGACAAGATCGTGGCCACGATCCCGGTCAAGCGCCTGGGCGAGCCGAGCGAAATCGCTTCCATCATCGCGTGGCTCGCCACCGACGAAGGCGGCTACAGCACCGGGGCCGACTTCTCGGTCAACGGCGGCCTCCACATGCACTGAGCATGCGCGCCACGCCCTGAAAACAAAAACCCGCTTCGGCGGGTTTTTTCATTTGGGCCGGAACCACTCCCACAGGACACACGACTTCAACCATCGAAAGCAACCCGGCACGAACCCTTTCTTCTGCGTTTTCCTTCATCTTTTCAGGAGGCAGTCATGGCACATACAACAAGCACAGTACCCAGGAAGCTCCCCCTTTACCGTTCCCTGTACGTGCAGGTGATCACCGCGGTGATCGTCGGCGTGCTCCTGGGGTACTTCTACCCCTCGCTCGGTGAGTCGATGAAGCCCTTGGGCGACGGCTTCATCAAGCTCATCAAGATGATCATCGCGCCGATCATCTTCTGCACGGTGGTGGTCGGCATCGCCGGCATGGAAGACATGAAGAAGGTCGGCAAGACCGGCGGGCTGGCGCTCCTGTACTTCGAGATCGTGAGCAGCATCGCGCTGGTGGTCGGCCTCGTGCTGGTCAACCTGCTCAAGCCCGGCGCGGGCATGAACATCGACGCGTCCACGCTCGACACCAAGGCCATCGCGGCCTACACCGGCCCCGGCAAGATGACCGGCACGGTCGACTTCCTGCTCAACGTGATTCCCTCCACCGTGGTCGATGCCTTCGCCAAGGGCGAGATCCTGCAGGTGCTGCTGATCGCGGTGCTGTTCGGCTTTGCGCTGCACCGCTTCGGCGGTCGCGGCACGCTGGTGTTCGACGTGATCGAGAAGGGCTCGCACGTGCTGTTCGTGATCGTCAACTACATCATGAAGCTCGCGCCCATCGGCGCCTTCGGCGCCATGGCCTTCACCATCGGCAAGTACGGGCTGGGCAGCCTGCTGTCGCTGGGCAAGCTCATGGGCACCTTCTACCTGACCTGCCTGCTGTTCATCTTCGTGGTGCTGGGGCTCATTGCGCGCTTTCACGGCTTCAGTATCTGGAAGTTCATCAAGTACATCAAGGAAGAACTGCTGATCGTGCTGGGCACCTCGTCCAGCGAATCGGTGCTGCCGCGCATGATGGAGAAGATGGAGAACCTGGGCGCCCACAAGACCTGCGTGGGGCTGGTGATTCCCACGGGCTACTCGTTCAACCTGGACGGCACCTCGATCTACCTGACGATGGCGGCGGTGTTCATCGCGCAGGCCACCAACACGCCGATGACGCTCACGCAGGAGATCACGCTGCTGGCCGTGCTGCTGCTCACCTCGAAGGGGGCGGCCGGTGTCACGGGCAGCGGCTTCATCGTGCTGGCGGCCACGCTGTCGGCGGTGGGGCATGTGCCGGTGGCGGGGCTGGCGCTCATCCTGGGCATCGACCGCTTCATGTCCGAGGCGCGCGCGCTCACCAACCTGATCGGCAACGGCGTGGCCACCATCGTGGTCGCCAAGTGGACCAACGAACTGGACACCGAGCGGCTGCAGGCCGGGCTCAACAACGAGAGCTGGGTCGAGTCGCAGGAGCCCGAGGAGCTGGTGAACGCGCGCGAATCGAAGATGGCGCAGTAGCGGGAGCAGGACGCCGGCCCGCGCGTTTGGGTGCGGTGTGGCGCGTTTCGGTGCGCTTCAGTGCACGTCAGTGCACCAGGGCCACCGCGAGCAGCGGCTGCGCCCTGGCGTCGAGCTCGCGTTCGTACAGCGGGGCGGCCTTGGCGTAGGCGCCCTGGGCGCGATGGGCCGCGGCCAGGTTCTGCCGGCTGACCAGTACGGCGTGTGCGTCGGGGCGCCGCTGCTTCTCGTGGATCGCCAGGGCGCGTTCGTACAGCGCAATGGCCTGGTCGAAGGCCTCGCGGCGGTAGTGCAGGCCGGCCAGCGCGCTCAGCGTGAACGCCACCCGCGGGCTGTCCGGCCCGGCGGTCTTTTCCTGGATGGCGAGCGCGGCCGTGTACGACTGCGCGGCCCGGGTCAGCTGCCCCTGCCGCTGGTGGACATGGGCCAGCAGCACGAGGCTGAGGGCCGTGTCGGCGGACTCGGGCCCGCCCGTGCGTTGTGCCGTCTGCAGCACCTGCTGCGCCAGCTCGAGCGTGCCGACGTCGTAGCAGTTGGCGTTGATGCGTTGCACGAGTTCCTGGCGCAGCGCGCGCCATTCGGGGTTGCCGTCCTGCGCGTGCAGCGCGCCGAACTGCGAGGCCGCCAGGACGACGCCGGCGGCAAGCCATGCCTTCGCGAATTTCATGGGGCCGAATCTAGTGCCCCGGCCCGGAAAACGAATACCTCGTTCATGGGAGTCCGCGCCCGCGGGGCAGGGCCCCGGGGCGCGGACGGCGCTGGCGCCCCGCCTCAGGCGAGATCGAAGCGGTCCAGGTTCATCACCTTGGTCCAGGCGGCCACGAAGTCGTCGACGAACTTCTGCTGGCTGTCGGACGCGCCGTAGACCTCGGCGATGGCCCGCAGCTGCGCGTTGGAGCCGAACACCAGGTCGACGCGCGTGCCGGTCCACTTGAGGGTGCCGGTCTTGCGGTCGCGGCCTTCGTATTCCTCCTTGGTGTCCGACACCGCCTTCCACTCCGTGCCCATGTCGAGCAGGTTCACGAAGTAGTCGTTGCTCAGCGTGCCGGGCGTCTTCGTGAAGACGCCGTGGCGCGTCTGGCCGACGTTGGTGTCGAGCACGCGCAGGCCGCCGACCAGCACCGTCATCTCGGGCGCCGTGAGCGTGAGCAGCTGCGCCTTGTCGATCAGCAGCGCTTCGCCGGGCACGCTGTAGCGGCCCTTCAGGTAGTTGCGGAAGCCATCGGCCGCGGGCTCCAGTGGTTCGAACGAGGGCACGTCGGTCTGTTCCTGCGAGGCGTCGGCGCGGCCCGGCGAGAAGGGCACCTTCACTTCACGGCCGCCATTGCGCGCGGCCTGTTCCACGCCCGCACCGCCGGCCAGCACGATCAGGTCGGCGAGCGAGATCTTCTTGCCTCCGGTCTGCGCCGCGTTGAACTCGCTCTGGATGCCTTCGAGCACCTTCAGCACCTGGGCCAGCTGCGCGGGCTGGTTGACGGCCCAGTCCTTCTGCGGTGCCAGCCGCACGCGGGCGCCATTGGCACCGCCGCGCATGTCGGAGCCGCGGAAGGTGGAGGCCGAGGCCCACGCCGTCGACACCAGTTGCGCAGGCGTGAGGCCCGAGGCCAGCACCTTCTTCGTCAGCGCCGCGACGTCGCTGGCGTCGACCAGCGGGTGGTCGACGGCCGGGATCGGGTCTTGCCAGATCAGCTCCTCGGCCGGCACCTCGGGCCCGAGGTAGCGGGCGCGCGGGCCCATGTCGCGGTGCGTGAGCTTGAACCAGGCGCGCGCGAAGGCGTCGGCGAGCTGGTCGGGGTTGGCCAGGAAGCGGCGCGAGATCTTTTCGTAGGCCGGGTCCAGGCGCAGCGACAGGTCGGTCGTGAGCATGGTCGGCGCGTGGCGCTTGGAGCCGTCGTGCGCGTCGGGGATGGTGCCGGCACCGGCGCCGCCCTTGGCCACCCATTGGTGCGCGCCGGCGGGGCTCTTGGTCAGCTCCCATTCGTAGCCGAACAGGTTCTCGAAGAAGTTGTTGCTCCACTTCGTGGGCGTGGTGGTCCACGTCACTTCGAGGCCGCTGGTGATGGTGTCGCCACCTTTGCCGGTGCCGAAGCTGTTCTTCCAGCCGAAGCCCTGGTCTTCGAGGCCGGCGGCTTCGGGTTCCTTGCCGACGTTCGAGGCCGGCCCCGCGCCGTGGGTCTTGCCGAAGGTGTGGCCGCCGGCGATGAGCGCCACGGTTTCCTCGTCGTTCATGGCCATGCGGGCGAAGGTGTCGCGGATGTCGTGGGCCGCGGCGATCGGGTCGGGGTTGCCGTCCGGGCCTTCGGGGTTCACGTAGATCAGGCCCATCTGCACGGCGCCCAGCGGGTTCTCGAGGTTGCGCGTGTGCGGCACCTTGCTGTCGTCGTCCTTCACGAGCACGCCGCGGTCTTTCTCGACGCCGGGCGAGCCCTGTGCGTAGCGCACGTCACCGCCCAGCCAGGTCTTCTCGCGGCCCCAGTACACGTCTTGGTCGGGCTCCCACACGTCGGGGCGGCCGCCGCCGAAGCCGAAGGTCTTGAAGCCCATGGTCTCGAGCGCGACGTTGCCGGTGAGGATCAACAGGTCGGCCCAGGAAATCTTCTGGCCGTACTTCTGCTTGATCGGCCACAGCAGGCGGCGCGCCTTGTCCAGGCTCACGTTGTCGGGCCAGCTGTTGAGCGGCGCGAAGCGCTGCTGCCCGCGGCCGGCACCGCCGCGGCCGTCGCCGATGCGGTAGGTGCCAGCGCTGTGCCAGGCCATGCGGATGAAGAGCGGGCCGTAGTGGCCGAAGTCGGCCGGCCACCAGTCCTGCGAGTCGGTCATCAGCGCGGCGAGGTCTTTCTTCACCGCGGCGAGGTCGAGGCTCTGGAAGGCCTTGGCGTAGTCGAAACCGGCGCCCAGGGGATCGGATTTGGAGGAGTGCTGGTGCAGCAGGTCCAGGCGCAGCTGCTCGGGCCACCAGTCGCGGTTCGTGGTGCCGGCGCCGGTGGCCTGGCTGAACGGGCACTTCGCTTCGGTTTTCTCGTTGCTCATGGGGAGGCTCCTGTTGTTGGGGGGACGGGGGGACCGCTCAAATTCTGGATGAGAAAGGTGTCGATGCGAATAGAAGTGCTTTATGCCTACGATAGTTCGCGTCGCTTCCGTAGGGGTGTAGACGCAGGCCCGTAGAAGCCTGCGGGCTTCAAAGGTTGAGGGCCGTTCCTGCAAAATGGACCGATGCCCCACAGCGTCTCCCTCATCAATACGATTGCCGCCGGCCTGGGGTTGGCGCTGGTGTTCGGCTTTCTCGCGGCGCGGCTGCGATTGCCGGCGCTGGTGGGGTACCTCCTGGCGGGCGTGATCATCGGCCCGTTCACGCCCGGCTTCGTGGCCGACGCGGGCATTGCCGCGCAGCTGGCCGAGATCGGCGTGATGCTGCTGATGTTCGGCGTGGGCCTGCATTTTTCGCTGGCCGACCTGCTCGCGGTGCGCAAGATCGCGCTGCCCGGCGCCATCGCGCAGATCGCGGTCGCCACGCTGCTCGGCGGCGGCCTCGCCATGTGGTGGGGCTGGAGCTGGGGCACGGCGCTGGTGTTCGGGCTGGCGCTGTCGGTGGCGAGCACGGTGGTGCTGCTGCGCGCGCTCGAGAGCCTGGGCATCCTCGATTCCTTCACCGGCCGCATCGCGGTGGGCTGGCTGGTGGTCGAAGACCTGGCGATGGTGCTGGTGCTCGTGCTGCTGCCGCCGCTGGCGGGCGCGCTGGGCAGCACCAAGGTCGACACCAGCGGCGACCCTGTCTGGCAGACGCTGGGCCTCACGCTGCTGCAGGTCGGCGGCTTCGTGGTGCTGATGCTGGTGGTGGGGCGGCGCGTGTTCCCGTGGATTCTCTGGCAGGTCACGCGCACCGGTTCGCGCGAGCTGTTCACGCTGTGCGTGGTGGCGGCGGCCGTGAGCATCGCGTTTGCCTCGGCGGCGCTGTTCGGCGTGTCGTTCGCGCTGGGTGCCTTCTTCGCCGGCATGGTGATGCGCGAATCGCAGTTCAGCCACCGCGCGGCGCAGGAGTCGCTGCCGCTGCGCGATGCCTTTGCCGTGCTGTTCTTCGTGTCGGTCGGCATGCTGTTCGACCCCTCCGTGTTGGTGGAGCGACCGCTGCAGGTGCTGGCCGTGGTGCTGGTGATCGTGCTGGGCAAGTCGCTCGCGGCCTGTGCGCTGGTGCTGGTGTTCCGCTACCCGCTGGCCACCGCGCTCACGGTGAGCGCGAGCCTGGCGCAGATCGGCGAGTTCTCGTTCATCCTGGCCGGGCTGGGCGTGTCGCTCGGCCTGCTGCCGGTGGAAGGACAGAGCCTGGTGCTGGCGGGCGCGCTGATCTCCATCGCCACCAATCCGCTGTGGTTCAGCCTCATCGCGCCGCTGCAGAAATGGCTGCACGCGCATTCGAAGTTCGCACGCGAGTTGGACGCACGCAGCGACCCGCTGGCCGAGCTGCCCATGACCACCGAGGCCAAGTACCTGTCGCGGCAGGTGGTGCTGGTCGGCTACGGCCGGGTGGGCCGGCGCATCGCCGCCGAGCTCGAGACGAACGACATCCCCTACGTGGTGGCCGAGCAGAACCGCGAGCTGGTCGAGAAGCTGCGCGAGGCCGGCATTCCGGCCGTGTGGGGCGACGCGGCCGACCCGGCGGTGCTGATCCAGGCGCACGTGGCGCGCGCCCGCGTGCTCGTGGTGGCCACGCCCGACGCCATGAACGTGCGCCAGATGATCGAAACCGCGCGCACGCTGAATCCCACCATCCAGACCGTGGTGCGCAGCCACAACGAGCAGGAAGCGCGCCTGTTGGCCGCCGAAACCGACGCGAAGGTGTTCCTGGGCGAACAGGAACTCGCCCAGGCCATGGCCCGCGATGTGGTGCAGCGCGCCGCCGCGATGGCGGTGCCGGCCTGAGGCCGGCTGCCTGCGCTCGTCGCGGGTCGCGCCGGTCGGGAGTCATCTCCCCGACCACGGCATGCATCCGCGCTTTTCACTGATCTCTTTTTTCCTCATCTCATGTCACTGAAAGCCCGATGGCATTCGTTGCTCGGCGCGGTGCGCGAGTCCCTGGTCTGCCTCGTGCTGGCCTTTCGCTCCAGCCTGCGTCCGGGCATCGTGCTGCGTTCCGCGGGCCTGTGCCTGCTGGTCTTCGCCGTGTGGAGCTGGGTGTTCTACCGTCACTTCCAGCCGATCGGCACGGCGGCCGGCGTGGTGTCGGTCTTCGTCGTGATGGGCGGGGCGGTGCTCGGCCTGCTGCCCGGCACGGGAGGCAGTGGGGGGAGCATCGCGGGCATGGCGGGCATCGCCCCTGCGCTGGCGATGATGCTGCTCTATGCGGCGCTGCTCACGGTCGCGGTGCTGGTGGTGATGTACGTCGGCGTCATCGTCGCCACCATCCGGCTGGCGTTGCGCTGGGTGGTGTTGGGCCCGGTGCGCGAGCGCGTGCAGGCGCGCTACCCGGCGCTGCTGCAGTCACGGCCCGAGTCCTCGGGCGTGTGGGTCGGCGTGCGCGGATGGCTGGGGCCCTGGCTGGGCGCGAGCCTGGGGATGCTGCTGTGCCTGCTGGTGCCGGTGATCAACGGCGTGCTGCTGTTCCTGCTGCTCGCCTACCTCAACGTGCGCTTCCTGCTGGCGCCCGCGCTCGCCGGCATTGCGAACGGCGAGGAGCGCATGCAGGTCGTGCGTCGCCAGCGCGGTGCGATGGTGGCGTTCGGCGTTCTGATCCTGCTGCTGGCGCTCGTGCCGGTGGTGAATCTGCTGCTGCCCGCCTTGCTGGGCGCAGGCACCTGCCACCTCGGCTGCCGAGGTATGGAGGCACAGCGCCGGGCTGACACCGACGCCTTGACCGACACTTCGGCCAGCGCTCAAAGGTCCTCGATCACCAGCGTGCGATAACGCTCGGCGATCGAGTAGGGCACGGTACGCACCAGTTCCATCACGCGCTCGGTGATGGCGCCGTCCTTGGTGCGGATCAGCAGGCCCGTGTGGCCTTCGTGGGCCAGCTGGATGAAGGCGCGCACCGTGTCGCCGTCGGTGCCGGCGGAGGGCAGGGGACTGTGCGAGGCATGCACGGTCGGCGCGATTTCCGCCAGGACGGTTTCGGCCGGTATCAGGTAGACCTCGTCGCCGCTCACGATGCCTTTCGCGATCAGCCCGTGGCCGATGCGGCTGGCGTCTTCGACGCTCGGAAACATCACCAGGGAGTAACCGGTCGGGTAGAACGCACCACCGAAGGCGGCGCGCATGTTGGGTTCAAGCGTGAAATGTTTCATGCTGACTCCTTGTTCTGATGCAACTCCCCACCCCTAACATTAGGCCGCGCGGCGTCCATGCACTGTAGGAGAAGCCCTAGTACTGACAACCGCGCCAGCCCCTTGCCCGTTCAAAGGCGGGTTCATTCCCTGTTTCATTTCTCTGACCGTCATGCCTTCGCCGAGAGACATCGCACTCACCGTCCACGAACTGGAGGAAGGGGAGTTCTACTGGGTGCTGATGGAGGCCGTGGACGGCTCGCCCGGCGACTCCACCCATGTGTACGTGCCGCTCGAAGCCGCCCACGAGCCCTACGCCACGTATTCGAATGCGCTGGTTGCCGGCGTGGCGGTGCTGCGGCGGCTGTTCGGGCCCGACGGCAAGCCCGTCTGACGGGGCCCGCAAGGGCGCCGCCGCAGGGCGCTCCCTATAATCCCGGCGGTTGGAAACATTGGTTCACACCGGTGTCGTCCAACACCCCACGGTTCGAAGGTGCCCTGCACGACCAGTCACAGGACTGGCGGCGGGGTTAAACGGGAAGCAGGTGCGAGGCGTCGTTTTTTCGAAGGACCCTTCCATTCCTGCGCTGCCCCCGCAACGGTCAGCGGACATCGACACCCTCAGGCCCCGGCGATTCTTCGCCCGGGCAGCCACTGCGCTTCGGCGTGGGAAGGCGAGGGCTTCGGCGCCGAGGTGCATGCATTGCACCCCGACGCACTCCGCGAGCCCGGATACCGGCCTTCGCAACCGCCTTCGGATGCTGCGGGAGTGCGTGTCCGGGCCTGCCGCTTTTCCCTCGCGCGAAACGGCACCGCCCCTCGTCTCTTCTCCCTCGGCGTCCGCGATCGGTCAGGAGCCTGCGGGGACGCGGGCTGGAGGAGAAGTCGGATGAATCGCATTGCATCGCCACCGCGCGATCGCTCGGGCCCGCCCCTGCAACGGGCGCGCCTTTCGGGTCTTTCAGGTCTTTCACTGGGGCTCGGCCTCGCTTGCGGGCCCGTTCTCGCCCAGTCGGGCGACACGGCCGGTCGCCCCAGCCTCGCCCCCGTGCAGATCGAAGCCAGCCGCCACACGCCGCTGGCCCTGGACGAGCCCACGCAGACCGGCAGCCGCCTGGGCCTCACGCCGCTCGAAACGCCGGCCAGCATCGAGGTGCTCACTGGCGACGCGATTCGCGCGCGCGGCGACGTGTCGGTGGTCGAGGCCGCGAGCCGCGCCACCGGCATCACGGGCTCGCCCGCGCCGGGCAACGGTGGTTCGTCGCTGTCGGCGCGTGGCTTCAACGGTCACGGCTCGGTGATGCAGCTGTACGACGGCACGCGCCTGTACGTGGGCGCGGGCACCGTCACCTTCCCGTTCGACACCTGGTCGACCGACCGCATCGAGGTGCTGCGCGGCGCCGCTTCGGTGATGTTCGGCGAAGGCGCCATCGGCGGCGCGATCAACGTGGTGCCCAAGAAGCCCACGCGCGGCCCGATTCGCAACGAAGCGCTTGTGACCGTGGGCTCCGACGCCACGCGCCAGGTCGCCTTCGGCAGCGGCGGGGCGATCAACGACATGCTCTCGTACCGCTTCGACATCAGCCACCGCAAGACCGACGGCTTCATGCGGCGCGGCGAGGCCGAGAGCCTGGCGGTGGGCGGCGCGGTGCGGCTCGATGTGTCGCCACGGCTGCAGTTCACGCTCTCGCACGACGAGGGCCGCCAGACGCCGCAGCGCTACTTCGGCGTGCCGCTCATCAATGGCCGCGTGAGCAGCCTGAACCGCGAACAGAACTACAACCTGGACGACGCCGAGGTCAAGTACCGCGACCGCTGGACTCGCCTCGATGCGCAATGGACGCCCAACGACGCCGTCACCGTGCGCAACCAGCTCTATCGCCTGGACAGCAAGCGCCACTGGCGCGACAGCGAGACCTACACCTACAACGCCACCACGAACCGCGTGACGCGCGGCGACTACCTGGAGATCGGCCACGACCAGGAGCAGATCGGCAACCGCACCGACGCCACCTTCAAGCACGCGCTGTTCGGCCTGAAGAACCAGGTGCTGGTGGGCTTCGATGTGAACCGCATCGACTTCCTGAACTCGAGCGACACGCCCTACGGCGGGCGCTCGGTGGTCGATGCCTTCGTCTTCAACCCCGGCTACTACGTCTCGCCCACGCCCTACCTGCCGCGCTACAAGACCAAGACCAGCACCTACGCCTTCTTCGCCGAAGACAAGCTGGCCTTCAACGAACACTGGTCGGTGGTCGGCAGCCTGCGCTGGGACCACGCGAAGATCGTGCGCACCGACCCGCAGAACCGCGCCCCGCGCCTGGACAAGACCTTCGAGTACGCCACCGGTCGCCTCGGCGTGGTCTACGCGCCCGACGCCGCGCAGTCGTTCTATGCGCAGGTGGCGCGCGCGGCCGATCCGCTCACCGGGCTCATCAGCACCTCGGCCACGCAGGTGCCGTTCGAGCTCAGCGTCGGCAAGCAGGTCGAGGTGGGCTACAAGCGCCAGCTGGCCGAGGGCCGCGGCGCCTGGAGCGTGGCCGCCTACCGCATCGAGAAGACCAAGCTGCTGTCGCGCGACGCGAACGACCCGACCGTCGTGCAGCAGATCGGCAAGCAGTCGTCCGAAGGCATCGAGGCCACGCTCGACCTCGCGCTGACCTCCACGCTGCGCCTCGAAGCCAACGCCGCGCGGCTGCGTGCGCGCTACGACGACTTCAACGAGGCGGTCGGCAAGTCGCTGGTCTCGCGCGCGGGCAACACGCCCGCCGGCGTGCCCGAGGTGGCGGCCAACCTGTGGCTGCACTGGCGCTTCCTGCCGCAGTGGGAGGCCGAGTTCGGCGTGCGCCACGTCGGCGCGCGGCAGGTCGATGCGGCCAACACGCGCCGCATCGGCTCCTACACCGTGGCCGACGCGGGCGTGAGCTGGCAGGCGAACCCGTCGCTCAAGCTGGCGCTGCGCGCCTACAACCTGGCCGACCGCAGGTACCCGGTCTCGTTTTCGAACGGCGGCAACCAGTGGCTGCTGGGCCGTCCGCGCTCGTTCGAGCTGTCGGCGTTCGTGACCTTCTGAACACGCACGGCCCCATGAGCACCCCATGGCAACGCGCATGGCCTCCGCTGCGGCGGGTGCTGTACTGGACGCACCGATGGCTGGGCATCGGCGGCTGCCTGCTGTTCGTCATGTGGTTCGTCTCGGGCGTGGTCATGATGTACGTGGGGTACCCGAATCTCACGGACGAAGAGCGGCTGGCGGGGCTCGCCCCGGTGCGCTTCGACCAGGCGGTGGTCGCGCCGGCTGCCGCGCTCGATGCCTTGCCGCCAGCGGTGCGTGCGCAGCCGCCCCGGCGCATGGCGCTGGAGATGCAGGCCGGCGCCGACGCGCAGCCCGTGTGGCGCATCGTCGATGCGCGCGGCAGTCGGCATACCGTGTCCGCGCGCGACGGCCATGTGCTCGGCCCGGTCGATGCGGCGCAGGCCGAGGTCATCGCCCGAGATTTCTCCGCACAGCCCGGCGCGCGCTGGGCCGAGACGCTGGAGCGCGACCAGTGGACCGTGCCGCAGGGCCTGAACCCGCTGCGCCCGCTGCACCGCATCGAAGTCGACGACGCGGCGGGCACCGAGCTGTACGTGTCCTCGCGCACGGGCGAGGTGGTGCGCGACACCACGCGCGCCGAGCGCTTCTGGAACTGGCTGGGCGCCGTGCCGCACTGGATCTACTTCACGCCGCTGCGCGCCGACCCGCCGCTGTGGCACGACGTGGTCGTGTGGCTGTCGGCCGCCTGCATCGTCTCGGCCGTGACGGGCATCGTCATCGGCATCCTGCGCATCCGGCTGCGGCGGCGCTTTCGCAGCGGCGCGGTCACGCCGTACACCGGCTGGATGGCCTGGCACCACATCGCCGGGCTGATCGGCGGCTTTTTCGTGCTGACCTGGATCGTGAGCGGCTGGCTGTCGATGAACCCCAATGGCTGGTTCCAGCGCGCGCCGGCCGATGCGGCCGCGATGGCGCGCTACACGGGCACCGGCGCGTCGCCGTTCCCCTGGCCGCCGGCCATGGTGCCGGCAGGCGAGGGCGCCGGCGCATCGCGCGAGGCGCTGCTGATGGGGTTCGACGGCAAGCCGCTGCTGCAACTGCGCGACGCGCAGGCCCGCGTGCAGGTGGTCGATGCCGCCACCGGTGCGCCGGCCGTCATCGCCCGCGAGGACATCGTGCGCGCCGCCGCTCGCCTGCGCCCCGGCGCCGCGATCACGCAGGCTGCCTTGCAGACGCACGAAGACTTCCACTGGTACGGCCACCACCGCACGCGCGTGCTGCCCGTGTGGCGGCTCGAGTTCGACGACGCCGCGCGCAGCTGGCTCTACATCGACCCGACGAGCGGGCAGGTGGCCGGCAGCAACGACCGCAACGCGCGGCTGCGCCGCTGGCTCTTCAACGCCGCGCACAGCCTCGACTTCCCCTGGCTCATCCAGTACCGGCCCGCCTGGGACTTCGTTGTGTGGTTCCTGTCGATCATCGGCGTCGTCGCTTCGGCGAGCGGCGTGGTGATCGGCTGGCGGCGGCTGCGGCGCAAGCCACAGCCATCGCCTGTTCAGCGGGGGCTGCAAGGCTCCCGGGTTTCATGACGGGGACTTGCGCAAGCCAGTCCATCCCCCAACAATCAACTTTCGCACTTCGGTGCATTTCAGGAGGTGCGCGATGCACATCGAACCCGGACTCGTCGACGGATCCAAGATCTTCCTCAGCTACGCCACAGGGGCGGCTGCACTGGCTTACACAGGCAAGGTCGCCTTCGACACCTTGCGCAAGGACGGCCCCATCGGCCTGCTGCTGCGCTCGGTCTTCACCGTGATGCTGGTGTTCTGCTTCTTCGAGGTGTTCCCGCACCATCCCGTGGGCGTGTCCGAGGTGCACCTGATCCTGGGCACCACGCTGATGCTGCTCTTCGGGCTCGCGCCCGCGGCCATCGGCCTGGCCGGCGGCTTGCTCATCCAGAGCCTGTTCTTCGCACCGCCTGACCTGCCGCAGTACGGCATGAACGTCACGACCTTGCTGGTGCCGCTGTTCGCCACCGCCGCGCTGGCGCGCCGCATCATTCCCGCGAACATGGCCTATGTGGACATCAGCTACCAGCAGGCCTTCAAGCTATCGGTGGCCTACCAGGGCGGCATCGTGGTGTGGGTCGGCTTCTGGGCGCTCTACGGTCGCGGCACCGGCCTGGAGAACCTGGGCCAGATCGCCAGCTTCGGCGCGGCCTACATGACGGTCGTGCTGGTCGAGCCGCTGGTCGACCTGGGCGTGCTGGCCGCGGCCAAGGCCTGGCGTCGCCTGCAGGGCACGGCCCTGGTCGAGCGCCGCCTGTACAGCGCCGTCTGATTCGCGCCGGCAGCCCCTCGTTGAAGAGGGCGTGCCGTTCGCCGGCGCGTGCGCCACGCACGCGCCGCGCGCCCGATTCCCCGTGCGCCTTGCGCGCCTGAAAGCATCCATTCCATGACACAAAGCAACGCCAAGATCCCCGTCACCGTCGTCACGGGCTTCCTCGGCAGCGGCAAGACCACGCTGCTGCGCCACATCCTCGGCAATGCCGAGGGCCGCCGCATCGCGGTGGTGGTCAACGAGTTCGGCGAACTCGGCATCGACGGCGACATCCTGCGCGGTTGCGGCATCGGCTGCGACGACGAAGGCAACGAGCGCGAAGGCGCGCTGTACGAACTGGCCAACGGCTGCGTCTGCTGCACCGTGCAGGAAGAGTTCCTGCCCGTGATGCTGCAGCTGGCCGAGCGCCGCGACCAGATCGACGCCGTGCTCATCGAGACCTCGGGCCTGGCGTTGCCCAAGCCGCTGGTGCAGGCCTTCCAGTGGCCCGACATCGCGAACATCTTCACCGTCGATTCGGTGGTGACCGTGGTCGATGGCCCCGCCGCCGCGTCGGGCCAGTTCGCCGCGAACCCCGCGCAGGTCGACGTGCAGCGCCGCGCCGACCCCAACCTCGACCACGAATCGCCGCTGCACGAGCTGTTCGAAGACCAGCTCTCGGCCGCCGACCTCGTGGTGCTCAACAAGACCGACCTCATGGACGCCGCCGCGCGCGCGCAGGTCGAGGCGTTGGTGCGCGAAGAGCTGCCGCCCGAGGTGAAGATCGTCGGCGCCACTGAAGGCAAGCTGCCGCTCGCGCTGCTGCTGGGCCAGGGCCGCGCCGCCGAAAACACCATCCACCTGCGCGAGAGCCACCACGACCACGAGGAAGACCACGACCACGACGAGTTCGACTCGCTTGTGATCGAGCTGCCGCCCGTGGACCGCGATGGCCTCATCGCCGTGCTGACCGCACTGGTCGAACAGCACACCATCTACCGCGTGAAGGGCTTCGTCGCCGTGCCGCACAAGCCGATGCGCCTGCTCGTGCAGGGCGTGGGCCGCCGCTTCGACCACCACTTCGACCGCCGCTGGCGCGACGGCGAGGCGCAGCGCACGCGGCTCGTGTTCATCGGCGAAGACCTGGACGAAGGCGCATTGCGCAAGGCACTGGAAGGCGTGGCGGCCGTTCCCGCCTGACCGCATGCACCTGCTGAGCACCCAGCCCGGCCGCTTCGTCGAGGACGACCCGAGCGTCGTCACCCGGCTCGACCAGACGCCGGGCGACATCGTGGTGCTCAGCTCGGCCGACACCACGCTCGCGCTGCTCGCCGCCGCGCGCACGGCGCTGGCGGCCACCGACCCCGGCTACCCGTCGCTGCGGCTGGCCAATCTCATGCACCTGCGCCAGCCCGCGTCGCTCGACCTGTACGTCGACGAGGTGCTGCGGCATGCGCGCGTGGTGGTGGTCGATCACCTGGGGGCCGAGTCGGCCTGGGCCTACGGTCTGCAGCAGCTCGAAAAGCTCGCCAAGCGCCAGGGCCAGCAGCTCGCGATGTTCTCGGGCGACCTGCAGGAAGACGAAGACCTGCTCGCGCGCGGCACCGCGGCGCGCGGCGTGAGCCGTCAGCTGTGGCAGTACCTGCGCTCGGGCGGCGCGGGCAACGCGGCGCAGTTCCTGCGCGCGGTGGCCTTCCATGGCCTGGGCCACGGCGAGGCGCCCTTGCCGCCGCGCAGCCTGCCGCAGGTGGCGCTGC
>NZ_BCUS01000125.1 GCF_001591345.1 Variovorax boronicumulans NBRC 103145
GGCGGCCTGGCCTTGTGCAGCCTGGCGCTGGGCATCGGCGTCGCGGCACGCGGCGCCTGCGCGGAGGCACGGCAGGTGGCCGTGCGCCACGCCAGCCTGTCGACGCTGGCGCCGATCATGCAAAGGGGCAGCGAAGGCCGCGGGCCGCGCGGCCACGGCGCATGCAAGGCCGAGCCGGCCCTCAGCCCGGCCGCTGCGCGAAGCTGAACCCCACGCCGTAGACCGAGCGAATCCAGCCGTGCGAGGGCGAGACGGCTGCGAGCTTGCGCCGCAGGTTCTTGATGTGTCCGTCGACCGCGCGCTCGTTCACGTCGAGCGCCTCGGGGAACGCCGCTTCGAGCAGCCTGGCGCGCGTGAACACACGCCCCGGTTCGCGCGACAGCGCACGCAGCAACAGCAGCTCGCGGCGCGTGAGCGCCAGGGCCCGGCCCTCCAGCCAGGCATGGCCCATCGCGCTGTCGAAGGCCACGGCGGGCGAGGCCATGCCCACGTTCAGGTCGAGCGGGGCACGCCGGCGCAGCACCGTGTGCACGCGCGCCACCACCTCGCGCGGCGAGAAGGGCTTGCAGACATAGTCGTCGGCGCCCAGGTCGAAGCCGCGCAGCCGGTCCGCCTCGTGCGCGCGCGCCGTCAGCACGATGATCGGGTGGTCGCTGCGCGCGCGCACCTGCGCGATCACCTGCAGCCCGTCGATGCGTGGCAGCACCACGTCGAGCAGCGTGAGCGCCGGCGGCGCGTGCAGGATGCGCTCGAGCGCGGCGGCGCCATCGCCCAGCTGCTCCACCTCGTGGCCTGCGCGCTGCAGCGGGCCCAGCAGCAGCGACGCGATCTCGCGTCCGTCTTCCACCAGCAGGATGCGGCTCATGGGCGTGCGGGCCGGTTCAGAAGGACGTGCCGATCTGGAACTGGAAGCGCTGCGTGCGGTCGGCCGCGATGCCGTTGGCCGTGTCCTCCTTCTGGTAGACGATGGGCACCGCATACGCCAGGCGCAGCGGGCCCAGCGGCGAGATCCAGCTGATGCCCAGGCCGGCCGAGGCGCGCAGGCGGTTCTGCGCCTTCCATTGCGCGTCGGTCATGCTGGCCGTGCGTTCGGCGAACACGTTGCCCGCATCGAAGAAGGTGTAAAGCCGCAGCGACTTGTCGTTGCCCGCGCCGGGGAAGGGCGTGGTCAGCTCCATGTTGAAGATCGCCTTGCGCGTGCCGCCCAGCGAGCCGCCGGTGACCGCGTCGGTCGGGCCCAGCGAGTTCTGCTCGAAGCCGCGGATCGAGCCCAACCCGCCCGCATAGAAGTTCTTGAAGATCGGAAAGCTGCTGCCGCCCAGCGCCTTCGCATAGCCGAGCTGGCCGTTGAAGGCCAGCGTGTACTGCCTGGACAGCGGCACGTACTGCTGGTACTGGTAGTTGGTCTTCAGGTAGCGCAACTCGCTGCCCACGCCCAGCTCGAGGTTGGCGCTCTGCAGGCGCCCGCGCGTGGGCACCAGCGCGCTGTCGCGGTCGTCGCGCGACCAGCCCACGGTGGCCGGGATGCCCACCACGTTCCTGCCCGCGCACACCACGCTCGGCGCGGTGCCGGTGCACTGGAAGTAGTCGAGGTAGGCCTGCGGCGTGGCCGTGTAGACATACGAGCCGTTGACCAACGTGTACGAACCGTTGGTGCCCGGCGTGAACGAATAACGTTCGACGCCGATGCCCAGGTACACCGTGTCCAGCTCGTTCACCGGCAGCCCGAAGCGCACTGAGCCGCCGTCGCTCGCGAGCTTGTAGTTGCCGTCGGCCTCGTAGTAGGGCCGCGTGGTGGTGTGGAACAGGTTGAAGGTGCGCGAGATGCCGTCCTTCGTGAAGTACGGGTCGGTGGCCGTGAGCGACACCGAGCGGTTGTACGAGCTGGTGTTGACCTGCAGCCCCAGGTAGTTGCCCGAGCCGAACACGTTCTCCTGCGTGATGCCGAAGCTCAGCGAGATCTTGTCGGTCGACGAGTAGCCCGCGCCCAGCTGCAGTGAGCCCGTGGGCTTCTCGGCCACGGTGACGTTCAGGTCGACCTGGTCGTTGCTGCCCGGCACTTCGGCGGTCTCGACGTTCACGTCGGTGAAGAAGCCCAGCCGGTCGACGCGGTCGCGCGACAGCCTGATCTTCGTGCCGTCGTACCAGGCGCCTTCGTACTGGCGGAACTCGCGCCGGATCACCTCGTCGCGCGTGCGCGCATTGCCGCCGATGTTCAGCCGCCGCACATAGGCGCGCCGCCCGGGCTCGGCGTTCAGCACCATCACCACGCGGCGCCGGGCGCGGTCGATCTCGGGCTCGGCCTTCACGCGCGCGAAGGCATAACCGAAGGTGCCGAAGTGGTCGGCGATGGCCTTGGTGGTGGCCGTCACGTCTTCGCCGTTGTAGGGCGCGCCGGGGCGCACGGTGACGAGCGACTTGAACTCGTCCTCGCGCCCCAGGTAGTTGCCCGCCAGCTTCACGCCGGCCACCGCGAACTTCTCGCCCTCGCTGATGTTCACCGTGAGCTCCAGCGTCTGCCGGTCGGGAGAGATAGCGACCTGCGTCGACTCGATGCGGAACTCGAGGTACCCGCGCGTCAGGTAGAACGCGCGAAGCGTTTCCAGGTCGGCGTCGAACTTGCTGCGCGCGTACTGGTTCGACTTCGTGTACCAGGCCAGCCAGCCGCCGCTGTCCTGGTCGAACAGGTCGAGCAGCGTGCGTTCGTCGAAAGCCTGCTGGCCGACCACGCGCACCCGCGTGATGCGCGCCGGCTCGCCCTCGGTCACGCTGAACGTGAGGTTGACGCGGTTGCGCTCCAGCGGCGTGACGGTGGTGACCACCTGCGCGTTGTAGAGGCTGCGGCCGATGTACTGCCGCTTGAGCTCCTGCTCCGCGCGGTCGGCCAGCGCCTTGTCGTACGTCCGGCCTTCGGCCAGTCCGATGTCGCGCAGCGCCTTCTGCAGCGCCGCCTTGTCGAACTCCTTGGTGCCCGCGAAGTCGACATCGGCCACGGTGGGGCGCTCTTCGACGATGACCACGAGCACCTGGCCGTTCACGTCGATGCGCACGTCCTTGAAGAGCCCCAGGTCGAACAGCGCGCGAATGGCTGCGCTGCCGCGGTCGTCGCTGTACGTGTCGCCGGCCTTCAGGCCGAGGGTCGCGAACACCGTGCCCGCTTCGACGCGCTGCAGGCCTTCGAGGCGGATGTCCTGCACGGGGAACGGGTCGGCGGCCTGTGCCGGGCAGGCCATCATCGCGAGGCACGGCGCGGCAAGGGCCGCGAGGGACTTGGGAGGAATCATCATCACCGCATGGTCTTCACCAATGTCGGAGGAATGTGGGACGCCCTCCCGCGCGCAGGGCCGGTTGGTGAGCAGTCGTTACTGCAACCCCATCGCGTTCACCGCCGGCCACGCCACCGCAGGCCGTTCGATCCGTTCGCGGCAGTTCTGCGCATGCGTCTCCAGCGACAGGTCGCCCTGGATCTCCAGCAGCCGCTGCACCGTGCGATCGACCGCCTGCGCGTCCAGCAGCGGGTACGTGCGCGCCGTGCGCCCGTTGTTGCGCACCAGGCGCGCGATGTACGGCAGGTCCTGCTGCGTGATCACCGCAGCCGGCATCACGCCCTCCAGCTCCACGCCTTCGCACGGCAGCAGCACGAAGTACTGCAACCGCAGGTCGTCCGGCAGCAGGCTGCGCAACTGCGTCGTCTTGCGCCCGCCTTGCCAGGCCGGGTCTTTCACTTCACGTGCCCGCGTGCAGCCCTGCAACCGCAGGAACCAGCGCGGCGGCGCCTCGTCGGACTTCTTGCGGTAGACGAACGCATTGCGCCACGCCTTGATCTCGAACAGGTACACCCCGGTCTCGCACACGACGACCGCATCGATGCGCGCCGTGGGCACCACGCAACCGGAAGGCATCGGGATGATGAGGTTGCGAAGAATGCGCAGATGCGAAAACGCCGGACTGAACGCGGTGGCAAGTTGCTGCACCCCGAGCGACGCGGCGACCGCGCTTTGCGGCAGAACAATGGTCATGTCGAACTCCTTCGGAGCCCCGAGCATTGCCGGCCTTTTAGGAGACTTCTGGTAAACGAGGCAGAGCCTTGCGGTGTTCCCAGGCCGAGCGAAGCAAAGGCCTGTGAGGTTCCCCACCCCTTCTGTATGCGCCGAGGAGCGGAGCGTTTCGCGGATCAGGGCTCGCCCTTGTTTGAGCGAAGCGAGTTTGGGCGAGACCCCGCGAAACGTGAGCACCGCAGGTTGCCCGCAGCGAAGCGGAGGGACGCAGACAGCAGGGTCGCCTTTCTTTGCTTACTTTCTTTGGCGAAGCAAAGAAAGTGAGTCGCCCGCCGGGGCGAGACCCGGCCTCGGGAAACAAAACGATCAGCCTTCGATTTTCCCGAGCCGAGATTCACGAAGCCGGCTCGGCGCCAAGGCCCCGGCAGATTCAAGAATCGGATAAGCAATAGAACAGATATGCGAATTGATCCGCTTCAAATCGCTGATCAAGTCGATGTGCAGCGAACTCGTCTCGATGCTCAAAGTAGTCCGATCCGACAACCGATCCAGATGGGTTGTTGCATAGGCCCGCTCCAGATCGCGAAACCGCGCCTTCTCTTCCAGCAGCTTCTGTGCGTCGCGAACATTGCCGTTCAGGAACACGCTCATGCTCAACCGCAGATTGGCAACCAGCCGCTGATGCAGCTCGACGATCTCCGCCATCCCCGCTTCCGAGAAGTTGCGCTGCGGCTTGATCTTCTTATCTTCGATATCGATGATCACCCGCTCGATGATGTCCCCGATCTGCTCCATGTTGATCGTGAAGCTGATGATGTCCGTCCACCGCCGGCTTTCCTCCTCGCCCAGCGCCTCGCGCGAGATGCGCGTCATGTAGTACTTGATCGCCGAGTACAGCTCGTCCACCGTGTCATCGAGTTGCCGCAGCTCCTGCGCCAGCCGCAGGTCGTTGTTGCGGATCACGTCGAGCGTGCCGATCAGCATCGTCTCCACGATGTCCGCCTGGTGCAGCGCCTCGCGCGCCGCGTTCGAAATGGCGAGCGAAGGCGTCGACAGCGCCGAGGGATCGAGGTGGTGCGGCCGGCTCGTGCCCACAGGCTGCGGCGGCACCGGCAGCATGCGCGTCACCAGCTTGGCGACCCACTGCGTGAGGCCGATGAAGCCGACGCTGATCACGATGTTGAAGGCCAGGTGGAACAGCACCACGCCGTGCGTCTGGTTCGGCAGCTGGGGCTGCACGTAGCGCACCCACAGCCCCACGAACGGCGTGACCAGCGCCACGCCCAGCGCCTTGAACAGCAGGTTGCCCACCGTCACCTGCCGCACCGACACGGCCGAGCGCGCCGTGGTCAGCACTGCCAGCAGGCCGCTGCCCAGATTGGCGCCGAGCACCAGGCCCAGCGCCACGTCGAGCGGCACCACGTTCGAGCTCGCCATGGCCGCCACCAGCAGCACCACCGCCAGGCTCGAGTACGCCACGATGGCGAGCGCGGCGCCGAGCGTGATCTCCAGCAGCACATCGCTGGTGATGGACGCCAGCAGCGCCCGCACGGCCGGCGACGAGAACAGCGGCTCGGTGGCCGCCACCACCAGCTGCAGCGCCAGCAGCATCAGCCCCAGCCCGATCAGCACCCGCCCCACGCGGCCCGCCACGGTGGCCGAGCGCGTGATGAACAACACCACCCCCACGAAGATGAACATCGGCGAGAGCCACGAGAGGTCGGCCGAGAACAGCACCGAGATCAGCGCCGTGCCCACGTCGGCGCCCCGCATCACCGCCAGCGCCGCCGGCAGCGTGACCAGGCCCTGCCCCACGAACGAGGAGGTCATGAGCGAGGTGGCCGTGCTCGACTGCACGAGCGCCGTGACGCCGATGCCCGAGAGCGCGGCCGTGAAGCGGTTGCGCATGCTCTGCACGAGGATCTTGCGCAGGTTGGCGCCGAAGACGCGCAGCACGCCGGTGCGCACGAGGTGCGTGCCCCACACCAGCAGGGCGACGGCCGCAAGCAGATTCAGAAGGTGCTTCATGGAAGGCGGGGTCTGACCTTTCTCTTGTTTTCGTTTTGATTCGTTTCAGCCCCATTTTCCACAAGTAGACGCTTCAGTCGATCAGGGCTCCGTTGTCGTGGAAAGGATAAGGCCCTTCGAAGCTTCCGGAGGCCGCCAGGTGGGTGACGAGCCGGCGCCCGGCCGACGACCAGGCATGCACCCGGAACGAGGGCGGCTCCAGCGTCCAGGCCGAGGCGGCGTCGGGCGCCAGGTCGAGGCAGACCTGGTGGGCCTGCGCCGGCGAGGTCGAGGCGATGGTGCCGCCGAAGCGCACGTCGATGGCGCGGTGCAGGTGGCCGCAGATCACGCGCTCGACGTTCGTGTAGCGGCGCAGCAGGGCCTCGAGCGCGTCGGCGCCTTCGAGCAGGCCGATCTCGTCCATGTGGCCGATCAGCGTCTCGAAGGGCGGGTGGTGCATGGCGACCACCACGGGCTCGTGGCGGCAGGCGTCGAGCTGGGCTTCGAGCCAGGCCAGGCGTTTGTCGCACAGCGTGCCGTGGCTGGCGCCGGGCACGCAGGTGTCGAGCGTGAGCAGCCGCAGGTCACCGACGCGCACCGAATACTGGACGAAGCCGTGCGTGTCGGCGCCCGTGCCCAGGTAGGCGTGGCCCGGGAAGCTGCGGCGCAGCTGGTCGCGGTCGTCGTGGTTGCCGGGCAGCAGGTAGACGGGCATCGTCAGCGGCGCGAGCAGGGCGGCCAGGTGCTCGTACTCGGCGGCGCGGCCGAAGTCGGTCAGGTCGCCGGTGATCACCACCGCGTCGGGCGGCTGGCGCAGCGCGAGCACCGACTGCACGGCGCGCGCGAGGTAGGGCGCCGTGTCGATGCGGCCATAGGCCAGCCGGCCGGGCTCGCGGATGTGCAGGTCGGTCAGCTGGACCAGGAAGGTGTTGGGGGGCGTGGTCGTGGTCATGCGCGGGTTTCCTGCGAGGTCATCAGGCGGTCGGCCGGGATGCGCAGGCCCACCGCGTCGCCCGGTTCGAAGGGGCTGTCGCGCCCCACGTCGGCCACCAGCACGGGCTGGTCCTGCAGGCGCAGGTGCAGCTGCACGCGGTCGCCGAGGAAGGTGCGGCGTTCGACCGTGGCGCGGCCCCAGCCGGGCGCCTCGCCGGGCGGGGGCGCGCCGACCTCGATGTCTTCGGGCCGCACCAGCAGCGTCGCATGCTGCTGCCAGGGTGCGGGGCAGGGCAGCGACGACCCTCCGAGTCGGACAACGCCCTGTGCGATGGCGTCGGCGGCGCGCTCCAGCCGGTTGACCCGGCCCAGGAACTCGGCCACGAAGGGGTGCGCGGGCGCGCGGTACAGGTCTTCGCCGCGCCCGACCTGCACGATGCGCCCGGCGCGCATCACCGCGAGCCTGTCGGCGATGGCCAGCGCCTCCTGCTGGTCGTGGGTGACGTGGATGGCCGTGATGTGCAGGCGGCGCAGCAGCTCGGCGAGTTCGTCGCGCAGCGATTCCTTGAGCTTGGCGTCGAGCGCGGCCAGCGGCTCGTCGAGCAACAGCACGCGCGGGCGCACGGCCACGGCGCGCGCCAGGGCCACGCGCTGGCGCTGGCCGCCCGAGAGTTCGGCGGGGCGCTTGTTCTCCAGGCCGCCCAGGCGCACGAGGTCGACCAGTTCGCCCACGGCGCGTTTCTCTTCCTCGGGTGACACGCCGCGGATGCGCAGGCCGTAGCCGATGTTGGCCGCCACCGTCATCTGCGGAAAGAGGGCGTAGCTCTGGAACACCATGCCCACGCCGCGGTGCTCGACCGGGCGCTGCGTGACGTCCTGGTCGCCGAAGACGATGCGGCTGCCGTCGTCCGGCGCTTCGAGTCCCGCGATGAGCCGCAGCAGCGTGGTCTTGCCGCAGCCCGAGGGGCCGAGCAGCGCGAGCACTTCGCCGGCCTCGACCTTGAGGTTGGTGGGCTGCAGGCCGCGCGTGCCGTCGGCATAGGTCTTCGCGCAGTTCGAGATGTCGACGGGGATGCGTTCAAGTTCCATGGCGTTTCTGCATCAGGTTGGCAAGGTACTGCAGGCCCCACAGCACGGGAAGGATCACTGCGAAAAAGACCAGCGTGTAGGCCGATCCGATCTCGATGCGCATCGAGGCGTAGCTGTCGGCCAGGCCCACGGGCAGCGTGCGCGTGAGCGGTGTGTGCAGCATCCAGGTGAGGTTGAATTCGCCCACCGACAGCGTGAACACCATCAGGCTGCCGGCCACGATGGCGGGGAACACGGCGGGCACGAGGATGCCCATGAAGCGCTGGCGGAAGTTCGCGCCCAGCGAGCGCGCGGCCTCTTCGAGCGCGAGCAGGTCGTCGCGCTGGAAGGCCGAGCTCACGGTGCGCACCATGAAGGGCAGCGTGAAGACGATGTGGCCCACGAGGATGAAGGCGAAGCTCTGGCGGAAGGCCGTGAGCTGGCCGTAGGCGAGGATGAGCGCGAGCGCCGTCGCCAGGCCCGGCACCGCGACGGGCAAGGTCAGCAGCTCCTCGAAGATGCGTGCCGCGCGCGAGCGGCTGCGCGCCAGCGTGTAGGCGCAGGGCACGCCGATCAGCACGGTGCACACGACGCAGGCCACGGCCAGCGCGAGCGACCAGCCGACGGTGCCGCCGTAGTTCTCCCACACCTCGCCGAGCCAGCGCAGCGTGAGGCCGCTCTTCAGGCCCGCGCTGTAGTTGTTGACGAGGCCGGCCATCACCGACAGCAGCATCGGCGCGATCATGAAGAGGCTCACGATCACCGTGATGGCGAGCAGGAAAGGGGCGCGGGGTTGCGAAGGCGTCTTCATCATCGGGCGACCGGGTTGGCGCCGAAGCGGCGCGCCACGAAGAGCACCAGCCAGGTCACGACGCCCAGCGAGATCGACAGCGACGCGGCGAGCGCGAAGTTGGCGTAGTTGGTGAACTCGTTGTAGATGGTGATGGGGATCACCTCGAACTTGCTGGCCAGCGTGAAGGCCGTGCCGAAGGCGCCCATCGAGGTGGCGAACAGGATGGCGCCGCAGGCCAGCGTGGTGGGCGCGAGCTCGGGCATCCACACGTCGCGCGCCACGCGCAGCTTCGAGGCACCGAGCGAACGCGCCGCTTCCTCGAGCTGCGTGTTCATCGACTCGGCCGCCGCGGCGTAGGTGGCGATGGCGCGCGGCAGCGAGAAGTACAGGTACGCCAAAAAGAGGCCGAGCAGGCCGTAGGCGAAGGTGATGCGCTCGCCGACCAGCGCATCGCTCAGGTCGGCCACCACGCCCTGGCGCCCGCCGAGCAGGATCACGAAGAAGCCGATGATCACGCCCGGAAACGACAGCGGCAGCGTGAGCAGCGACAGCAGCATGCGTTTGCCCGGGAAGGCATGGCGCGCGAGGTAGATGCCCACCGCCGCGCCCAGCACCAGCGTGGCCAGCGTCACCGCCACCGACAGCGCGACGGTGTTGACCATGCTTTGCAGGTAGCGCGCATCGGTCAGCACGGCGAAGTAGGTGGCGGCGCCCTTGTCGGCCGGCAGCGCGAGCAGGCGCACCACCGGCAGCAGCCAGAAGGCCGCGAAGAAGACGGCCGCCGGCGCGACGCAGGCCAGCAATCGCCAGCGCGGGTTCCAGGCGTTGGAGGAGGTGGTGGTGCTGCGTGTCATCGCGCGCGGCGCCGGGTCAGCGCACTTCCTTCAGGTACTGGTCGGAGAAGCCACGCTGCGCGTCGGCCATGCGGGCGTAGTCGACGGTCTTGGCACGTGCGTAGTCGCTGGCGGGCAGGAACTGCGCCTCGATCTCCTTGGGCATGGCGCTCGCGCGCACCGGGCGCAGGTAGGCCTTGGCCCAGATCGCCTGGCCTTCGTCGGACAGCGTGAAGTCGAGCACCTTCTTGGCGTCGGCCGCGTGCGGCGCCTTGGCGACCAGGCTCATCACGTAGGGCACGGCCAGCGTGCCTTCGCTCGGGATGACGAAGGCGACGTTGGCCTTGTCCTTGTACTTGGCGCGGTAGGCGTTGAAGTCGTAGTCGAGCAGGATCGCGATCTCGCCCGACAGCACGCGCGCGTACGAGGTCTGCTTGGGCACGATGGGCTCGTTCTTCTGCAGTGCCTTGAAGTAGTCGATGGCCGGCTTGAAGTTGTCGAGCGTGCCGCCGCGCGCCTGGTTCACGGCCACGGCGCCCACGTAGCCCACGAAGGCCGAGGCGGGGTCGAGGTAGCCGATGAGGCCCTTGTACTCGGGCTTGAGCAGGTCGGCCCACGACTTGGGCACCGGCTTGCCCTTGAGCGCGTCGACGTTGACCATGAAGCCGAGCGTGCCCGAGTGGATGGTGAACCAGTTGCCTGCGGGGTCCTTCAGGCCGTCGGGAATGTCTTTCCAGGCGGCCGGCTTGTAGGGCTCGACCACGCCGTCTTTCGCGGCTTGCACCGCGAAGGTCACGCCGAGGTAGGTGACGTCGGCCACGGGGCTGGCCTTTTCGGCGACCAGCTGCGCGAGCGACTGGCCCGAGTTCTTGTTGTCGGCCGGCACGGTGATGCCGGTCTTGGCCTTGATGGCCTTGAGCTGGGTGCCCCAGTCGGCCCATTCGGTCGGGCAGTTGTAGCAGATGGCGGTCTGGGCCATGGCGCCGCCGGCGGCGACGAGGGCGGCGGCCAGCACGCCGAGGCGGGCGAGGCGGTGAAAGCGCAGGGACATGGAAAAACTCCTGGGAGGGGTGGTGAGGTCAGGACAGTGCGGCGTCGTTGTCTTCGCGCGCATTCGCGCACGACTCGCCGTCTCGGAAGGCATGGGGCAGCAGCAGGCTCGCGTCGGCCTGCAGCGCGCGGCCGCCGGCGATCGCCTGCGCCAGCAGCTCGACGCTGTGACGGCCGATGTCGCTGTTGGGCTGCGCGACGGTGGTGAGCGCGGGCGTGAGGTCTTCGCCCAGCGCGATGCCGTCGAAGCCGACCACGCTGAGGTTGTCGGGCACCGCCAGGCCGCTCAAGTGCGCGGCGCGGATGCTGCGGATGGCGAGCAGGTCGTTCGAGCACATCAGCGCCGTGGGGCGGCTGCGCGGGCGCAGCTCGGCGCACAGCGCATCGACGGCGGTCTCGACGAAGGGCACTTCGACCAGCGGTGGCGCGGCAAGGCCTGCTTCGGCCATGCCGCGCTGGTAGCCGCGGTAGCGCTGCTGCGCGCGGTCCGACGCGGCCAGCGTGCCGCTGACCATCGCGATCCGTCGGTGGCCCAGCAGCACGAGCCGCGTGACCGCATCGGCCACCGCACCTTCGCTGTCGACCGACACGCAGGGATGGTCGGCGTGCCGGTTGTAGGCCAGCACGTAGGGCACGCCGGCGGCCTGCAGGCGCTGCAGCGCGGCCGAGGTGGACGGGTTCGACACCACGAGGATCAGCCCGTCGACGTTGCCCGCCAGCAGCAGCTGGACGGCGCGCTCTTCCTCGTCGAGCCGGTAGCCGGTGGTGACCGGCAGGATCGCGTAGCCGCCCGCGACGGCCGCGCGCGCGATGCCCTGCAGGCATTCGGCAAAGGTCGGGTTCAGCAGCGTGGGCAGCACCACGCCGAGCGTGCGGCTGCGCTGGGTGCGCAAGGTGCGGGCGCTGGCGTTGGGCAGGTAGTTGAGCTCGCGCGCCACGCGCTCCACCAGTTCGCGCGTGGCCGGCGTCACCTTGTCGGGGAAATTGAAGGCGCGCGAGACCGTGGCCACGGAGACCCCGGCTTGGGCGGCTACTGCTTGGATGCTCATCGTGCGGGGTCCGTGGTGGGGTTCATGTAATCGATTACATTGGACCGGCGCAGTATGACTTCGCGATGACAGGACAGGGAAGTGGGGAGAACCCCGGGGCCGCTGGCGCAGCGTGCGGCCCAAAGAAAAAGGGGCCCGTGGGCCCCTTTGGTCTAGAACTGGCTTACTTGCCGCGTCGGACTCGCCGGATCTCGTCGACGATCAGGCAGATCGCCCCGAGCGTGATGGCGCTGTCCGCCGCGTTGAACGCAGGGAAGTACCAGTTGCCCCAGTGGAAGCTCAGGAAGTCGACGACGTAGCCGTGCATCATGCGGTCGACCACGTTGCCGATCGCGCCGCCCAGGATGCAGGCCATCGCGAACGAGAAGAGCTTCTGGCCCGCGTGCGACCTCAGCATCCAGACGATGAAGATCGCCGCCGCCACGCCGATCGCCGTGAAGAACCAGCGCTGCCAGCCTGAGTGGTCGGCCAGGAACGAGAAGGCGGCGCCCGTGTTGTGCGCGCGCACGACGTTGAAGAAGCTCGTCACGTAGGTCGCGTCGCCGAGCTTGTAGTAGCCCAGGATCAGCGTCTTGGTGAACTGGTCGATGATCACGATGATCGTCGCCAGCCCGAGCCAGGGCCAGATGCTGGCGCCGCGCGAACGCGAGGCCGACGAGGCGGAGCGTGCGGTCGCCATCAGGCCACGCTGCGCGATTCGCCCGCGCCGAACAGGTTGCTCGTGCAGCGGCCGCAGATGGTCGGGTGCGCCGGGTCGTGGCCCACGTCCTCGCGGTAGTGCCAGCAGCGTTCGCACTTCTGTGCAGTGCTGGGCGTGACCACGGTCGACAGCGTGTCGCCCGCTGCCAGCGCCACGGCCGAGGCGATGAACACGAACTTCAGGTCGTCGCCCAGCGAGCCCAGCAGCGCGAGGTCGTCGGCCGGCGCGTTCAGCTGCAGGTTGGCCTGCAGCGACGAGCCGACCTTGCCTTCGGCGCGCACCGCCTCGATGTCCTTGTTGACGCCGTCGCGGATCTCGCGGATGCGGCCCCACTTGGCGAGCAGTGCTTCGTCGGGTGCGGCGAACTGGCTGTAGGTCTGCGTGAAGATCGACTCGCCCGACTTGCCGGTGCCCACGATCTTCCAGGCCTCTTCGGCCGTGAAGCTCAGGAACGGCGCCATCCAGCGCAGCATGGCTTGCGAGATGTGCCACAGGGCGGTCTGCGCACTGCGGCGCGCGAGCGAGCCCGGCGCCGTCGTGTAGAGGCGGTCCTTCAGGATGTCGAGGTAGAAGCCGCCCAGGTCTTCCGAGCAGTAGATCTGCAGCTTGGCCACCACCGGATGGAACTCGTACACCTGGTAGTGCGCGAGGATCTCGGCCTGGAACTGCGCCGCGCGCGACATGGCGTAGCGGTCGATCTCGAACAGCTGGTCGAGCGGCACGGCATCCTTGGCGATGTCGAAATCACTCGTGTTGGCCAACAGGAAGCGCAGCGTGTTGCGGATGCGGCGGTAGGCGTCGACGACGCGCGCGAGGATCTTGTCGTCGCCCGCGATGTCGCCCGAGTAGTCGCTCGCGGCCACCCACAGGCGGATGATTTCCGAGCCCAGCTTGTTGCTGATTTCCTGCGGGTCGATGCCGTTCTTGAGCGACTTGCTCATCTTGATGCCCTTGGCATCCACCGTGAAGCCGTGCGTGAGCAGGCCCTTGTACGGTGCGCGGTCTTCCAGCATGCAGGCGATCAGCAGCGACGAGTGGAACCACCCGCGGTGCTGGTCGTGGCCTTCGAGGTACAGGTCGGCTTCGGGGCCGGTCTCGTGGTGCACGTTGGGGTGCGTGCCGCGCAGCACGTGCGAGAAGGTCGAGCCCGAATCGAACCACACCTCGAGGATGTCGGTGCTCTTGGTGTAGCTCGGTGCGTCTGCGGCGCCCAGGATGTCTTCGACCGTGACACGGCTCCAGGCCTCGATGCCGCCCTTCTCGACGATGTCGGCGGCCTGGTCGAGGATCTCCATGGTGCGCGGGTGCAGCTCGCCCGAATCCTTGTGCAGGAAGAACGGGATCGGTACGCCCCAGCTGCGCTGGCGGCTGATGCACCAGTCGGGCCGCCCGGCGATCATGTCGTGCAGGCGGGCCTTGCCGTTCTCGGGGTAGAAGCTGGTCTGCTCGATGGCGTCGAGCGCGGTCTGGCGCAGCGTCTTGGGCGCCTTGTCCTTCGTGAACACGCCTTCGCCTTCGTCCATGCGCACGAACCACTGCGCGGCCGCGCGGTAGATCACCGGCGTCTTGTGGCGCCAGCAGTGCGGGTAGCTGTGGGTGATGGTCTCGGTGGTCAGCAGGCGGTTGGCGTCGCGCAGCGCGGCGATGATGACCGGCACGGCCTTCCAGATGTTCTGGCCGCCGAACAGCGGGAAGTCGGGTGCGTAGCTGCCGTTGCCCTGCACCGGGTTCAGGATGTCGTCGTACGCCACGCCGTGGGCGATGCAGGAGTTGAAGTCGTCCACGCCGTAGGCAGGCGAGGAGTGCACGAGGCCGGTGCCGTCGGTGGCGGTGGCGTAGTCGGCCAGGTAGATGGGCGACAGGCGCCGGTAGCCGGCATCCACGTCGTACAGCGGGTGCTCGAACTCGAGCCCGCCGAGCACCTCGCCCTTGACCGTGGCCAGCACCTTGCCGTCGAGCGCATAGCGCGTCATGCACATCTCGACCAGCGAGTTGGCCAGGATCAGCAGGCCGCGCTCGGTGTCGACCAGCGAGTACTCGAGCTCGGGGTTGAGGTTGATCGCCTGGTTGGCGGGGATCGTCCACGCGGTGGTGGTCCAGATCACGGCGAAGATGTCGCCCAGGATCGTGTGGTCGGTGCCGAAGGCCTTGAGCACCTTCTCGCGCTCGTGCGCCTTGAAGGCCACGTCGATGGTCTGGCTCTTCTTGTCGGCGTATTCGATCTCGAACTCGGCCAGCGAGGAGCCGCAGTCGAAGCACCAGTACACGGGCTTGAGGCCCCGGTACACGAAGCCGCGCTCGATCACGCGCTTGAACGCGCGCAGCTCGCCGGCTTCATTGGCGAAGTCCATCGTCTTGTACGGATGGTCCCATTCGCCCAGCACGCCCAGGCGCTGGAAGTCGACCATCTGCTGGGCGATCTGCTCCGTGGCATAGGCGCGGCTCTTGGCCTGCATCTCGTCGCGGCTCAGGTTGCGGCCGAACTGCTTTTCGATGGCGTTCTCGATCGGCAGGCCGTGGCAGTCCCAGCCGGGCACGTACAGCGCGTCGAAGCCTTCGAGCTGGCGCGCCTTGGTGATCATGTCCTTGAGGATCTTGTTCACCGCGTGGCCCATGTGGATCTGGCCGTTGGCGTACGGCGGGCCGTCGTGCAGGATGAACTTGGGCGCGCCGTGGCGGGCGTCGCGCAGGCGGTGGTAGCGGCCTTCGTCGTTCCATTCCTTGACCCAGCCCGGCTCGCGCTTGGGCAGGTCGCCGCGCATCGGGAAGGGGGTGTCGGGCAGGTTCAGCGTGGAACGGTAATCTTTGGGGGAAGCAGCGTCAGACATGTTGGGGTGCGGCGAAACAGAGGGGCTTCGACAGGCTCAGCCCGAACTGCATTGAGCGGTCGGTGCGGAAGATATAGCCGTTCGCCCTGAGCTTGTCGAAGGGCGGCAGCACGGGGCGTGCAGGGCTAAATTCGGTCGCGCGTGGTCTGGCGATGGGTCTCGGCGTGGGTCGATGCGAAGAACGCGCGTGCGTCGCGGCCATCCTTCGCGATGCCCGCGGTGAGGGCTTCGAGGCTGGTGTAGCGCAATTCGTCGTGCAGTTTGTGCAGGAGTTCCACGCGCACGATTTTACCGTAGGCCCCTTCGGCCCCCAGATGCGAGGGCCACTCCAGGCAATGCGTCTCCAGCAGCACGCGCCCGGCGTTGACGTCGTTGGCGTCCAGCGAGGGCCGCACGCCGAGGTTCGCGACACCCGGCAGCGGCTGGTCGGCCAGGCCGTGCACCAACACCGCGAAGATGCCGCTGGCGGCTGGTTTCCAGTGCTTGAAGCGCAGGTTGAGGGTGCGAAAACCGTCGTCCTTGCCCGGCGACGAGGCGCCCAGCGCCCGGCCCAGCTTGCGGCCGTGGACCACGTGGCCCGAGATCGTGTACGGGCGCCCCAGCAGGGTGTGGGCGTCGGCCATGCGGCCTTCGGCCAGCGCCTCGCGCACGGCCGAGCTGGACACGCGCAGGCCGTGCACCTCGTAGCTGTTCATGCGCGCGACGTCGAAACCGTGGGCTTCACCGGCAGCATCGAGCATGGCGTAGTCGCCGGCGCGCTTGGCGCCGAAGCGGAAGTCGTCGCCCACCAGCACGTAGCGCGCACCCAGGCCGTCGATCAGCACGTTCTGGATGAACGCCTCGGGCGACTGGGACGCCAGCCGGCCATCGAAGGGCAGCACGATGGTCTGGTCGACGCCGCAGGCCGCCAGCTCGGTCAGCTTGTCGCGCAGCGTGCCGATGCGGGCCGGGGCCAGGTCGGGTTTCTTGGTGACGGCCGCGAAGTAGTCGCGCGGGTGCGGCTCGAAGGTCAGCACGCAGCTGGGCAGCCCGCGATGGCGGGCCTCGGTCTGCAACAGCGCCAGCATGGCCTGGTGGCCGCGGTGGACGCCGTCGAAATTGCCGATCGTGAGGGCGCAGGCCGGAGCTACGCCCGGGTGTCGGAAGCCGCGGAAAACCTGCATGGGAGAGTATCTTTTTGATAGCGCCTGATGCCCGTCGTATGGGCAAATCAGGCCGATTTGTCACAAAGCCGGTATATTGTGACGCAGTGGGTGGGTTGGCGTGAGTCGCCAACGCATTCCGAGTCTCTGGTCTCTGCGTGTTTTTCTCGTTTCGAGGAGGCGTGTGTGAAGGTCTTGAAGCTGTCGGCCCAAGGGCTGCCCCAGTCATGGATATCGCTGGAACAGGCGGTGATCCACTACGCGGCGGACGAAGTCCGCTGGGAAGTGGGCGCGCAGGTGGCCGTGTTCCGTGGCGGCCACAACGCGATCACGGGCGAGCAGTCGCAGATCGCGATCAACAGCATCATCGGCACCAAGGGCGTGCCGCGCATCAACCCCTTCGCGCAGCGCCCGGGCCTGACCAACAGCAAGCTGTTCTCGCGCGATCGCAACATTTGCGCTTACTGCGGCGGCCATTTCCACGAAGACGAACTCACGCGCGAGCACATCATTCCGTTCGCGCAGCGCGGCATCGACACGTGGATGAACGTGGTCACGGCCTGCAAGCCCTGCAACCACCGCAAGAGCAGCCGCACGCCCGAGCAGGCGAACATGCCGCTGCTGTATGCGCCCTATGTGCCCAGCCTGTGGGAGGACTTCATCCTGCGCAACCGCCGCATCCTGGCGGACCAGATGGAGTTTTTGATGGCGCACCTGCCGCAGTCGTCCCGGTTGCACGACATCTGACACCGGACGCGCAAGAAAAAAGGAGGCCTCGGCCTCCTTTGTCATTTCAGCCTTTCCAGGCCGGTGGCCGCTTCTCGATGAAGGCCTGCACGCCTTCCAGCGCACTCTCGTCCATCATGTTGCAGGCCATGGTCTGGCTGGCGTCGGCCAGCGCGGCCTCGATGCCGGTCTCGAGCTGGCGATAGAACAGCGCCTTGCCCAGCGCGAGCGCCGTGCGGGGCTTGGCGACGATGCTGGCGACCAGTGTCTCGACGGTGGCATCGAGCCCTTCGGGCGGCGCGATCCGGTTGACCAGGCCTTTCTCGCGCGCTTCCTCGGCGCTGATGAATTCACCCGTCACCAGCATCTCGAAGGCTTCCTTGCGACCCAGATTGCGCGACAGCGTGACGCCAGGCGTGGCGCAAAAGAGGCCGACGTTGACGCCGCTGACCGCAAAGCGCGCGTCGCTGGCGGCCACCGCGAGGTCGCACACCGCCACCAGCTGGCAGCCTGCCGCGGTCGCGATGCCGTGGACGCGCGCGATCACCGGCACGGGCAGCCGCTGGATCGACAGCATCATCGCGCCGCACCGGTCGAACAGCTGCTGGTAGTAGCCGAGCGAGGGTTCGGCGCGCATCTCCTTCAGGTCGTGGCCCGCGCAGAAGGCCTTGCCCGCCGCGGCGATGACGACGGCGCGCACCGTGTCATCGGCGGCGATGGTGCCGAGCGCCTGCTCGAGCGCGCCGAGCATGCCTTCGGACAACGCGTTGAAGGCGGCGGGGCGGTTCAGCGTGAGCGTGACCACGCCGCGCGCGTCGCGCGCCGTCAGGACGAAGGGGGCCGTGTCGTTCATGGCCGTTCAGTACGTCAGCTCGAGCACCGTCGCGTGCCCTTGCGCGGCGGGCCAGCTCTGGCCGGTGAGGCGCTCGCCGTTGAACTCGGCGCTGACCGTGCGCTGCGGCGCGCCGGCCGCGATGCGCAGCCGCGAACTCGACTGCCCCGCGCCCTGGGCCGGCACGCCGGGCGGCGGGCTCTGGCCGTCGAAGTTCATCGTGTCGCGCTGCGCATCGAAGTAGCCGCGCGGACGCGTGAAGACGACCACCGCCCCCGCGCCGCTCTCGGCCGGTGCCAGGCGCTCGGTCCGCAGGTTGACGACGCCGCTGCTGCGCACGAACGGGCTGCGGTAGATGTGCGTGGTGCCCTGGCCGGGCACGTCGAGCACGAACTCGTAGCGCGCGGCGGGCTGCGCGCTGAACGGGCCCCAGCGACCGTCGGCGCCGACCGTCTGCTGGTGCGCCGCCTCGCCGCGCCGCG
>NZ_BCUS01000126.1 GCF_001591345.1 Variovorax boronicumulans NBRC 103145
CGGCGGCGGCCTCGTCGAGCCGGCCGAGCAGCAGCAGCCGGCGTGCCGCGATGAGCCGCGCCTGCAGCGCATTGGCCAGGTCGTCCCGGGCTTCGAGCGTGGCCGCCGCCGCGGTCAGCGCGCGCGGCGAACCGCCCAGGTCGCGCATCGCCAGTGCCACCTCGGCCTCGGCGACGACGCAACGTGCGCGCGCCAGTTCTTCGTGTGATCCGAAGCCGCTTGCGGCACGCCGCAGCAGCTCGCGCGCACGCGGGTGCTCGCCGAGCTGGGCCATGGCGATGCCGCGCAGCGCGAGCGCCGGCGGGTCGTCGCGCAGGGCCACGCGCTTGAGAGCACCCAGCGCGTCGCCGGCAGCGAGCGCGCGCGCGGAGGCGGCGATGAGGGAATCCATGGGGCGACAGGCTACAACACCGCCGCCGCATCGCGGCCCGCCCCCTCACGAGGCGGCGTCGTCAGTCCAGCGAGATGCCGCGCTCACGGATCAGCGCGTGCCACTTCTTCGTCTCTGCGAAGGCATAGGTCTTCATCAGCACGCTGTCGCTCGGCACCGGCTCCCAGCCGCCTTCCTGAAGCTTCTTGCGCACGCTCTCGTTGCCCACCGCCGCCTGCATCTCCTTCGAAAGGCGCTCCTGGATGGCGGCGGGCGTGCTGGCGGGCACCACCAGCCCTTGCCACGCGTAGGCCTCCGAATCCTTGAAGCCCTGCTCGCCCACCGTGGGCACGGCGGGCAGGATCGGCAGGCGCTTGGCGCTGAACGCCATCAGTGGAATGACCTTGCCCGACTGGATGGCGCTGAGCCCCGACGAGGTGTCCACCACCATCAGCGGCACCTGCCCGCCCATCACGTCCTGCAGCGCGGGCGCGGCGCCGCGGTACGGCACATGCATCGTCGACAGGCCGCTGCGGCTGAGGAACAGCTCCATCGCCAGGTGGTGCGGGCTGCCGTTGCCCGGCGAGGCGTACGACAGCGTGCCCGGCTTGCTCTTGAGCTGTTCCATCAGGGCGCCGATGGTCTTGAGGTTCGTCGAAGGCGCCGCCACCAGCACCAGCGGCGTACGCGCCATCAGGCCGAGCATCGCGAAGTCGCGGTCGACGGCATAGGGCAGCTTCTTGTAGAGCGCGGGGTTGTACACGAGCACGCCGTTGTCGGCCGTGAACACGGTGTAGCCGTCGCCCGGCGACCGGGCCGTGACCTCGGCGCCGATGATGGCGCCGGCACCGGCGCGGTTGTCGACGATCACCGGCTGGCCGGCCTGGACCGACATCTGCGCGCCGATGGTGCGGGCCAGGAAGTCGCTGCCGCCACCGGCGGGGTAGCCGACGATCCACTTGATCGGCTTGGACGGAAAGGCCTGCGCCTGCGCTTGCGCGGGGGCCCCTGCGAAAGCAAGGGCGGCGGCCGCGAGCGAAAGGAAAGTGCGGCGCGCAAGGCGATGAGAAACGGGCATGAACGATGTCTCCTGGCAGTGGTTGTTGTGATGGCGCTGCGATTGGATGCGAGCTTCATTCATGGTTCAATCAGATATTTCTTTCCCACTTATCTGATAAACCGATGAATGTCACGTTGCGCCAATTGCGCGCCTTCATCGCGGTGGCCCGCGCCGGCAGCGTGACCGAGGCCGCCCTGCGGCTGCACATCACGCAGTCGGCGCTGAGCGGCCTCATCAAGGACCTGGAGTCGAACCTGGGCGTGCAGATGCTTCACCGCACGACGCGCAAGCTGCAGATTTCCAGCGCAGGCGAGGTCTTCCTGCCGATGGCCGAACGCATCCTTCAGGACCTGGGCATGGCGCTCGATGCGGTGTCCGACCTGCGCGAACTGCGCACCGGCACCGTGCGCATCGCGGTGCCGCAGGTGATGGCGTGCACGGTCATGCCGGAAATCATGGCCGCCTTCGCCCGGAAGTACCCCGGCATCCGCGTGCGCCTGCAGGACTCGATGGTCGAAAGCGTGCTGGGCCGGCTCATCAACGGCGACGTCGACCTGGCCATCGGTCCCGAGCGCGACGCACCTGCGAACGTGGTGGCGCGCACGCTGTTCACCCTGCCCTTCCTCGCGGTGCTGCCCCCGGGGCATCCGCTGACCAAGAAGCAGCGGGTCGCCTGGAGCGACCTGGTCCGCTACCCCGTGATCTCGCTGCAGGGCGAATACACGCAGCTGCTCAGTGCCGAGCTGTATGCATCGCCGGGCCGACTCGAGTTCAGCCCGACGCATGAAGTGGCCTTCCTGACGACGGCGCTGAGCATGGTCGAGCACGGCCTGGGCGTGACCACCTGCCTGCCGTATGCGGGCGAGCTGCTGCAGCGCCAGAAGCTCGAATTCCGCCCGCTCGTCACGCCCGTGCTCAGCCGCAAGTTCCAGGTGTGGCTCAACAAGGACCGGGGACTCTCGCCGTCGGCGCAGGAGTTTCTGGACTTCCTGCTGCAGCACATCGAAGACCACCCGGCACCCGAGGTGCGTGCGTTCCGCAAGGCGCGCTGAGCACGCGCGCAGCGGGCCTCAGCCGCTGCCAGCACCCATCACGGGTGCCTGCACCCTCGCCGCCAGCCGCGTACCGCCATCGTCCGCATCGATCTGCAGCGTGCCGCCGATGCGCGCCATGCGCGCCTGCATGCTGCGCAGGCCCAGCCCGCCGATCGACGAGGCCATGGCCACCGCGTCGAAGCCCACGCCGTCGTCCTCGACGCTCAGCAGCACGCCCGCTTCGCCGTCGGCCATCAGCTGCACGCGCAGGGTCCGCGCGCGGCTGTGTTTCACCACGTTGGCCAGCGCTTCCTCGAGCAGGCGCGTGAGGCCCAGCACCTGGCGCGCGGACAGCGCACAGGGCCAGGCCGCGGGCGTCTGCCAGTGGCTGCGCACGCCCATCTCCTCGAACAGGCGTCCGAAGCGGTGGCGCATGGGCGCCAGCCATTGCGTGGGCGTGGCGGCCACCGGGGCCGCGCCGCCGCTGTGGGTGTCGATGATCTGGCGCAGGTCGTCGCGCAGCGACTTGAACATCGACAGGTACTGCGGCCGCTGCAGCGCCTCGCCCGACTGCTCCACCAGCGCGATCGAGCGCACCAGCGAACTGCCCAGGCCGTCGTGCAGGTCGTGCGCCACGCTCAGGCGCTCGTGCAACCGCACGTTGTCGAGTTCGAGCCGGTGTTCGCGGCTGAGCGTGTCGGCCAGCTCGGTGCGCGCGCCGCGCACTTCGCGTGCGAGGTCGTCGTTGAAGTTCTCGACGCGGCGCAGGCTGCGCGTGAAGCCGCCCGCCAGGATCAGCGACATGCCGATCATGATCAGCGGCGCCGTGACCACGGTGTAGCCGAAGCGGTCGTCGATGACGCGCAGGATCATCAGCGCGTCGTGCACCGCGGCCACCAGGAAGCCGAAGGCGCACAGGGCCAGCAGCAGGTGCTCGGTCTTCTTCGTGTCGAGCGCGCGCAGGATGAACTGCACGCACACGGCCATGAAGAGCAGCGAATACACGATGAACACCGCCAGCGTCGCGACCGACAGCGCAGGCTGCGGCAGCAGCGCGATCGCCGCCACGGCCAGCGCGGCCACGGCCCACAGTGCGCGGCTCAGGCGCGGAAAGCGCTGGCCGCCGAAGTGCCACATGAACATGCAGAAGCAGCTCACGTACAGGACCATCCAGGCCGTGATCCAGCGCGACCAGGCGTCGGTGGAGGCGAACGGCCACGGCAAGGTGCTGACCACGGTGTTGCTCGCGAACACCAGCCAGGCGATGGCGCTGAGCGCGTACCAGCCGTAGGCAACCTCCTGCCGGCGCATAAGCCACAGCACGAGGAAGAAGCAGCCCAGCGTGATCGAGATGACGAGGTTGACCGCGGGCAGCACGCGCGCGAACAGGCGGCGTTCGTCGTGGTACGCCACCGCCTCGACCGCCGGCCCAAGCACCACGCGGCCCAGCCCCGAGCCGTACATGCTGCCGCCCACCACCTGCACCCACAGCGTGTTGGTGCCGGGGTTCAACGCGACGGCCGGCAGGAAGAAGACGCGCGGCGTGTTCCAGCTGCGGCTCAGCGGCTCGACCAGGCTGGCGTCGCGCCAGAGCAGGTTGTCGTTCAGCGAGATCGCGCCGGCCATGCTCAGGTAGTCGAAGGCCACGCCCAGCTGCGGCGCGTCGTCGCGGCCCGCGCAGGGGCGCTGCCAGTCGATGCGGTACCACACGATGCCTTCGAAGCCGGGCCAGCGCGTGGCCCAGTGGTCGGGCAGCGTCACCGGCTGCCAGCCGTCGATGGGTGGCGGTGCTTCAGGCCCCGCGCCGGCGGTGGCGCGCACGGCCCGCACGCTGTCGATGTGCGGCGCGCACCCTTCGGCCGCCCATGCCGTGTGCGCGAACAACCACCACAGGCTCAGGCCAGCAAGCCACGCGAACGCGCTGCGAAAACGGCGCGCGTGCGCGAGGAAACGGTGAGCTTGCGGTAGATGTTCTTGATGTGGCATTCGACGGTGTGCCGCGACAGGAAGATCTGCTCGGCTATCTCGCGGTTGGTCAGGCCTTCGGCAACCAGCTGGAGGATCTGCAGTTCGCGCGCGGTCAGCACATCTTCGCCGACGCGCCCCGGCGTGGCCGGCGGCGCCTGCGTGAGGTCGAGGATGCGCCGCGCGATGAACGGATCGATCGGCGCCCCGCCGCGCAGCACGCTGCGGATCGACAGCAGCAGCTCCAGGTCGTCGCGCTCCTTGAGCACGTAGCCGGTGGCGCCGGCGCGCAGCGCGTTGAGGATCAGGTCGTCGGTGCTCCAGGCGGAGATCACGAGGATGCCGGGGCCGTCGTCGGCGCTCATTGCCGCACCGGTCGGCGCGCTCATCTGCGCGATCAGCTCCACGCCGTTGCCGTCGGGCAGGCCCAGATCGACCAGCGCCAGCGCGAACGACTGCCGCGCGAGTTCGATGCGCGCATCGGCCAGCGTGGCGGCGAGCACCAGCACGTCGTTGCCGTAGCCCAGCTGGTTCAGGATGCCGACGATGCGCCGCTGCATCAGCGCGTCGTCCTCGACGATGAGCACGGGCGCCGGCAGGTCGGGGCTGGGCGGCGGCGTCATCGCCGGACCTTCGGGCTGGGGAGAGAAAGCGGACATCAGGACGGTTCGGACAAGGTGGGAAGCATGCCCGAATCATCACCCAGGCTTCGCGCGCGAGGCTGCAGTGTCCCCTCGCGGCGGCGCTGCGGCCATCACCAGATCTGGGGGTTCTGGTGGCGCGGCGCAGCATCGGTCGGCCTTCGCCTACAGACAGGCACCACGCGAGCGGACATGGTGGGGCCATGACACATCCGATCGAACTCATCATCGACGAGCCGGCGCCCGGATCCTTTGTCTGGCGGCTGCTTGAAACCGACACCGACGGTGCGCATCCCACCGTCCTTCGCTGCGCCTTCGACCCGGTCGAGAGCTACGAGCTCGCCCTGGCCTCGGGACAGCGCGCCCTGCGCAGCGAGATGCGCGCGCACGCTACAACGGAAGGCCACTGAGCGTCAGCATGCGCTGACGGCGGCTTCGCGAGGCGTCCTACCGCTCTCGCGCCGTCGGTTCCTAGGATGGTTTTCGGGCGCCGGTTCTCTTGCGCTTGTCGCAATGAGGCAACCGCCGGCGCCTTCAAGGAGATGACCATGCAAAGAAAGCTCATGTGGATGTGCGCCGTTGCCGTGTCCTGTCTCACGGCCGTCTCGGCGCAAGCGCAAGTGAACCCGCCGCCCGCGGCCACGGTCGATCCGGCGGTCGCCGAATACAAGGCGGCCCGCGACAAGATCTCGGCCGACTACAAGACCGACCGCGCCGCTTGCGATGCCATGAAGGACAACGCCAAGGACGTCTGCGTCGAGGAAGCCAAGGGCAAGGAAAAGATCGCCAAGGCCGAGCTCGACCAGAAGATGAAGCCCAGCGACGGCAATGCCCGCAAGGTGGCCGAAACCAAGGTGGAAGTCGCCTACAGCGTCGCCAAGGAAAAATGCGACGACCAGAAGGGCGAAGCCAAGTCGACGTGCGTGAAACAGGCCAAGGCCGACGAAAGCAAGGGCAAGGCCGAAGTCAAGGCGATGAAGAAGTAACCAACCGGGCCGCAGCCCTTCCCGTTGGCGCTGGCCGGGGGCGGTCGCATACTCGACAGATGCCCTCCTCTTCCACGCGTCCACGGGTCTACCTCGCCGGCCCCGACGTGTTCCGGCCCGACGCCGCGCAGTACTTTGCCGCGCTGGCACTGGCCTGCGACGCACTCGGCATGACGGCCGTGCCGCCGTTCGACGGCAAGGCGGCCGGCCCCGACCCCGCGCGCCGGATCTACGAGGAAAACATGAAGCTGCTGCGGTCGGCGGACGGCGTCATTGCCAATCTCGCGCCGTTTCGCGGGCTGGAGCCCGACTCGGGCACGGTGTTCGAGGTCGGCGTGGCCATTGCCCTGGGCCTTCCGGTGGCCGCCTACGGCGTTCCGCCGGGCACCTATGCGCAGCGCGCCGCCACGGCAGGCGTCGTCGGCCGCGACCCGGACGGCAGTTTGCGCGACCCCGAGGGCACGCTGATCGAGGATTTCGGGCTGCCGCTGAACCTCATGCTGGCCTGCTCGGTGCGCTTTTCGGACCTGGCGACCGACGCTTTGCGGGTGCTGGCCGAGGTGCTGGGCTCCGCGCCTGCCCAGCGGCAGTGAGCCAAAATTCGTGAAATAAGTCACAAATTGAAGGCAGGACATCACCAATTCTGGGGAGCAAGCCCCTCGAAGTAAGCCTTTCAGCCTCTTTTTGCGTTGGACATGCCAACGCCCCAAAAAGGAGGCCCGGATGCCCCCCTCAGATCAACAAGCAGTTTTCGAAGCGGCGGGCCGCCTGGGTTCCATGGAGGTCCTGACCACGCAGACCAGCGCCGTCGTCTCGATGCTGCGCGCGCTGTACGCCGCGCACCCCGAGCCGGCCAAGGTCCGGTTCCACTTCGACCGGCTGATCGGCCAGCTGCTGACCAGCCCCTACCTCGGCCACGACCCCGATCACGCGCTGATCCTCCAGGACACGGCCGCGACCCTCGTGCGGCCACCGCTCGAATCCGACCCGGTGCGCTGAGCATCGGATGCACACCCAGGAGACACTGAAATGAGTTTTGAAAAAATCAAGCTCCGGTTCGGCCGGTCGTTCCGTCGCGGCGATCGCGTCGTCTGCGAAGGCCGGCTCGGCACCATCACCGGAGCGACCTATCCGCATGTGCGGGTGCGTTTCGACGGCCGGCAGATTGCGGTGCCTTGCGATCCTTGCGAACTGCATGTGGGCACAGCGCCGATCGCGACGCTGTCCGCGCTCGAACCGCAGCCGTCCTGAAGACATCGCCTCGCCTTTTCGGTGGGGCTGCCATGCGTCGCGTCGCGCGCAGACGCAAAAAAGCCCCGACTGGCGGGGCTCTTTTGGGCTGTTTGATCACTGCAAGGTGATCAGGAAGCCAATCCTGGCGGAACCGGAGGGATTCGAACCCTCGATGAGGCTCTACACCCCATACTCCCTTAGCAGGGGAGCACCTTCGGCCACTCGGTCACAGTTCCTGAAAGCAACCGCAATTATGCCATTACTTAAGCGCTCGGTTGGTCCAGATCGAACGCTTTATGCAGTGCGCGCACCGCCAATTCCATATATTTTTCGTCGATCACGACCGAGGTCTTGATTTCGCTGGTCGAGATCATCTGGATGTTGATGCCCTCTTCGCTCAACACACGGAACATCTTGCTCGCAACACCCACGTGGCTGCGCATGCCGATGCCCACGATGCTGACCTTGCAGATCTTGGTGTCGCCCACGATTTCGGTGGCGCCCAGCGAAGGCATCACCTTCGACTCGAGCAGCTCGACCGTGCGCGCGAACTCGTTGCGATGTACGGTGAAGCTGAAGTCGGTCTTGCCGTCCTTGCTGAGGTTCTGGATGATCACGTCGACTTCGATGTTCGCGTCTGCCACGGCACCGAGGATGTGATACGCGATGCCCGGCTTGTCGGGCACGCCGAGCACCGAGATCTTGGCTTCGTCGCGATTGAATGCGATGCCGGATACGACGGCTTGTTCCATGTTTTCGTCTTCCTCGAAAGTGATCAGCGTGCCGGACTTGGCCTCTTCATTGATGTCGATGTCCCATGCGGTGAAGCTCGAGAGCACACGCAGCGGCACCTTGTACTTGCCGGCGAATTCCACCGAGCGGATTTGCAGCACCTTGGAGCCGAGGCTGGCCATCTCGAGCATCTCTTCGAAGCTCACGGTGGTCAGGCGGCGCGCATCGGGCTCGACGCGCGGGTCGGTGGTGTAGACGCCGTCGACGTCGGTGTAGATCAGGCACTCGCTGGCCTTCATGGCCGCTGCGATGGCCACGGCCGAGGTGTCGCTGCCGCCACGGCCCAGCGTGGTGATGTTGCCTTCGTCGTCCACGCCCTGGAAACCGGTGATGACCACCACGCGGCCGGCCGCGAGGTCGGCGCGCACCTTGGCGTCGTCGATGCTCTCGATGCGGGCCTTGGTGTACGAGTTGTCAGTGCGCACCGACACCTGCCAGCCCGCGTAGCTCACCGACTCCACGCCCTCGGCCTGCAGCGCCATGGCCAGCAGTGCCGACGATGCCTGTTCGCCGGTGGAGGCGAGCATGTCGAGTTCCCGGTGATAGGCCACGCCGGGTTTGCCCGGGGAGAGCTCCTTGGCAAGACCGAGCAGGCGGTTGGTTTCGCCGCTCATGGCGCTGGGCACCACGATCATCTGGTGACCCGCACGCGCCCATTTGGCGACGCGCTTGGCGACATTGCGGATGCGCTCGGTCGAGCCCATCGACGTGCCGCCGTATTTGTGAACGATCAATGCCATGGATGAAATCAGAGAAAGATAAAGGGCCGCCTGGAAAGCGGCGCCCTGCAAGCCGTCAGAGCGAAGTCTTCAGCGAGGGCGGGGCATTGTACCAATGCAGCCGCTCTCCCCTGCGCTCGGCGAAGCCCGCGCCCACCTTGAGGTGGATGCGGTGGCCGCGCGTGGTGCAGGCGCGGACCTGGTCCAGCAGCTGGTCGAGCTGCGCCGCGCTCGGTGCGCAGCCGTGCGACTGCATCAGCCAGTGGCGCAACACGTTGGCCTGCCGCGCGCGGGACAGCGCCTGCAGCGGCCGGATCTGCGGTGGCTCTCCCACCGCGGCAAGGTCCTGCGCCGCCAGTTCGCCCAGCAGCTGCTGGGCCTGCGCCGCATGGCCGATGCTGCGCGCGAAGGTGGCGCGGAACTGGGGAAAGGCTTCTGCCAATGCAGGCAGCAGCACGGCGCGGATGCGGTTGCGGGTGTAGCGCGCGTCGGCGTTGCTCGGGTCTTCGATCCACGGCAACTGCTGCTGCGCCAGCCAGCTGCGGATGTCGGCCGCCGGCACCGCGAGCAGCGGCCGATGAATATTCAATCCGTCGCGCACGGCATGCGCCGGCATGGCGGCCAGGCCCGGCAGGCCGGCGCCGCGGGACAGCGCCAGCAACAGCGTCTCGACCTGGTCATCGGCATGGTGCCCGAGCGCGATGGACGACACCACAGGCCGCGCCCCGTCGGCACGCGCCATGGCCGCATACGCGTCATAACGTGCGCGCCGCGCCGCATCCTCTGGGCTGTCGCCCGGCGCATGCCGCGCATCGACCCGGTGCGTCACCAACGGCACACCGAGCCGCTCGCAGACCTGCGCGCACTGCCACTCGAAGTCGTCGGCCGCGGCCTGCAGCCCGTGATGCACATGAAAGGCGATCACCTGCCCCGGCCATCGCGCCGCGCAGGCCGCGAGCAAGGCGGTCGAATCCGCGCCGCCGCTGAAGCCGACGGCCAGCGGCAGGCTCGCCGGTTCGAACGCGGCCATGGCGCGTTCGAAGGCTTCGCTCATGATGGAAAAGGGAAAGCCGCTCAGCGGCTGTTGTCGGCCTTGGTGTCGTTGAACCGGCCGTAGCTCTGCAGGCGCTCGTAGCGGCGGTCCAGCAGTTCCTTCGTCTTCAGGTCGCTGACCTGGCGGAAGGCGTCGTTGAGCGCGCGCTTGAGGAACGCAGCCATCTGGCGATGGTCGCGGTGCGCGCCGCCGACGGGTTCGTTGACGATCTTGTCGACCAGGCCCAGCGCCTTCAGGCGGTGCGCCGTGATGCCCAGGGCATCTGCGGCTTCCTGCGCCTTGTCGCTGGTCTTCCAGAGAATGGACGCGCAGCCTTCGGGGCTGATCACCGAGTAGATCGAGTACTGCAGCATCACGAGCTGGTCGCCGACCGAAATGGCCAGCGCGCCGCCCGAACCGCCTTCACCGATGATGGTGACGATGATGGGTACCTCGAGCTGCGCCATCTCGAAGATGTTGCGGCCGATGGCTTCCGACTGGCCGCGCTCTTCCGCGTCGATGCCGGGGTAGGCGCCGGGCGTATCGACGAAGGTGAACACCGGCAGCTTAAATTTCTCGGCCGTCTTCATGAGACGCAGCGCCTTGCGGTAACCCTCGGGCTTGCTCATGCCGAAGTTGCGCGCGGTGCGCTCCTTCGTGTCGCGGCCCTTCTGGTGACCGAGCACCATGCAGGGCACGCCGTTGAAGCGCGCCAGGCCACCGACGATCGACAGGTCGTCCGAGAAATGGCGGTCGCCATGCAGCTCGACGAAGTCCGTGAAGATTTCGTTGACGTAGTCGAGCGTGTACGGGCGCTCCGGATGCCGCGCGATCTTGGTGATCTGCCAGGGCGTCAGGTCGCTATAGATGTCTTTGGTGAGTTGCTGGCTTTTCTTGCCGAGCTGATCGATTTCTTCCGAGATGTCGACCGCCGATTCGGTCTGTACATAACGCAGTTCTTCGATCTTTGTTTCGAGTTCAGCAATGGGCTGCTCGAAGTCGAGGAAGGTTCGTTTCGCCAACGTCTTCTCCTGTTTATTTCATCAATTGACCGGCCATCCGGCTCTTTTGCATTCATTCCAGAAACACCGAGGAACCGGCTTTGCCGGGCCTGCGGTGTTGCCCCCCCTCGAAGGGGGTTGGCGAAGCGACACGAAGTGCGCGAAGCCTGGGGGTGATCCTTAGTAAACGACCGGCACGGGGTCCAGCGATCGCCAAATATACCAAGTCGCCACGCTGCAATACGGCGCCCAGGCCACGGCGACATCACGGGCATCGCTGCGGCTGACCGGGTCGCCCGAAAAATAGTTGACGCTGATGCCGTTGAGAAGGCCCTGGTCGTCGACCGGCAGCACGTTTGGGCGCATCAGGTGGAAGATGAGGAACATCTCGGCGGTCCAGCGGCTGATGCCGCGGATGGCCACGAGCTCCTCGATGATGAGCTCGTCCGACATGTCTTTCCAGCGGTCGACGTGCACGGTACCCGAATCGAAATTCAGGGCCAGGTCAACCAAGTATTCGATCTTGCGCGCCGACAGCCCGGCGCCGCGCATGTCGTCGACCTTGAGCTTGAGCACGTTGGCCGGCGTGAGCTTGCGCGGCAGCGCCGCGAACTTGTCCCAGGTCGACTGCGCGGCCTTCACCGAGATCTGCTGGCCCACGATGCTGCGCGCCAGCGTGGTGAAGGCGTCGCCGCGCGACTCGAGACAGGCCTCGCCGAACTTCGGAATGAGCCGCTTCATCACGCGGTCTTTCTTGGCCAGGTGCCTGCAGGCTTCCTCCCAATAGTCCGGCGTGTAGATGCGCACGCTGGTCTGCTGGGTGGCGGGTACGGGGTTCGTCGTTCCGTTCACTGTGCAGCCGCCCAGGTCGTTCCCGTGGGCGAATCCTTGAGCACGATGCCCTGCTCGAGGAGTTCCTGGCGAATGCGATCGGCTTCGGCGAAATTCTTCGCCGCCTTGGCCGCCGCGCGTGCATCGATCTTCGACTGGATGGTGGCTTCGTCGAGCGTGGTGCCCGCCTGCAGGAACGCCTTCGGATCGCCTTGCAGCAAGCCGAGCGTGCCGGCCAGCGCCTTGAGCAGGCCCGCGGTGTCTGCGGACTTCGTGCGATTGACTTCGCCGGCCAATTCGAACAGCACGGCGATAGCTTCGGGCGTGCCGAAGTCTTCGTCCATCGCCGCCTTGAAACGCGTCGCGTGGGGCTGCGTCCAGTCGATGGCCACGGCCCCTGGCGCCACCAGGTCGAGCGCGGTGTACAGGCGCTTGAGCGAATTGCGCGCGTCGTCGAGGTGCGCGTCGCTGTAGTTCAGCGCGCTGCGGTAATGCGTGCGCACGAGGAAGAAACGCAGGCTCTCGGCGTCGTACTTCTGCAGCACTTCGCGGATGGTGAAGAAGTTGCCCAGGCTCTTGGACATCTTCTCGTTGTCCACGCGCACGAAGCCGTTGTGCACCCAGAAGCGCGACAGCGGCTTGCCGTTGGCGCCTTCGCTTTGCGCGATTTCGTTCTCGTGGTGCGGAAACTGCAGGTCGGCGCCGCCGCCATGGATGTCGAAAGTCTCGCCGAGCGTGGCGCAGCTCATGGCCGAGCACTCGATGTGCCAGCCCGGACGGCCGGTGCCGAAGGGGCTGTCCCACTTGGCGTCGTCAGGCTCGGTCGGCTTGGCGGATTTCCAGAGCACGAAGTCGAGCGGGTCCTGCTTGCCGTCGAGCACCGCGACGCGCTCGCCGGCGTGCAGTTCGTCGAGCGACTTGCCCGAGAGCTTGCCGTAGCCGGGGAACTTGCGGACAGCGTAGTTCACGTCGCCGTTGTCCGAGCGGTAGGCCAGGCCCTTGCGTTCCAGCGTCTCGATGATGCCGAGCATCTGCGGCACGTATTCGGTGGCGCGCGGCTCGATGGTGGGCGGCTCGATGCGCAGCGCACCGATGTCCTCGTGCATGGCTGCGATCACCTCGTCGGTCAGCGCGCGGATGGTGATGCCACGCTGGACCGCGCGGGCGATGATCTTGTCGTCGATGTCGGTGATGTTGCGCACGTAGGTCACGGCATAGCCGCTGGCGCGCAGCCAGCGCTGCACCACGTCGAACGCCATCATCATGCGGGCGTGGCCGATGTGGCACAGGTCATAGACCGTCATGCCGCACACGTACATGCGAACCTGTCCAGGTTGCAGGGGGGAGAATTCCTCCAATTCACGCGACAGCGTGTTGTAGATGCGCAGACTCATGGGACTCGGAAAGCGTTGATTCGCGCACGTGCGGTACGGGCGAGCAACGGTGTATTTCAGGGGTGACGGGGGGCGTGGCTACGAGGGGTTCGACGTGGCCCCTCGGCTACAATGCGACGCAGTATAAACGGCTGCCGCCGCGCAGCATCCGGGTGTTCTCCAGGCCCCCGCTCTCCCCCAATCCTGCCGAGGCTTCATGAAGCACGCCGCGTTCTCCAGACTCCCCATCGCCTTTGCACTGCTGTTCGGTCTGTGGGGCTTTGCCGCGCACGCCAACGACTACGACGACGTCAACCTCCTGCTGCGCCAGGGCAAGTCCGCCGAGGCGCTGGCCAAGGCCGACACCTACATCGCCGGCAAGCCGCGAGACCCGCAGATGCGCTTCCTGCGCGGCGTGATCCTCACCGAGCAGAACAAGACCGCCGACGCGATCACCGCATTCACGCAGCTCACGCAGGACTTCCCGGAACTGCCCGAGCCCTACAACAACCTCGCGGCGCTGTACGCGTCGCAGAGCAAATTCGACCAGGCCCGCGCCGCGCTCGAAACCGCGCTCAAGCTCAGCCCCAACTACGCCACCGCGCACGAAAACCTCGGCGACGTGTACGCGCGCCTGGCGGCCCAGGAATACCAGCGCGCCCAGCAGTTCGCGACCACCAATGCAAGCGTCGCGCCCAAGCTCGCACTGATCCGCCAGATCTTCACGCCCAAGGCCGCGGCCGATGCGGCCGTGCTGCCGGCCGCGCCGCCCGAAGTGCGCAAGCCCGTGGGCCGCACGACCAAGTAACAGCCTCTTGCAATCCGGCGGTGCGCACACAGTTGCCTCCCAACCTGCGCCATCGCAGGCCCACCGCCCTCCCCTCCACCCGCACACGGAGCCTCATTTGACGACCTCTGCACTTTCCCGTTTCAGCCGCCGCGGCGCCCTCGCACTGGCCGCGGCCCTGGCCTTCGGCGCCGCCGCCGGCGCGCACGCCCAGCAGGCCGCGCCGCGCGTCAAGCTCGCCACCTCGGCGGGCGACATCGTGGTCGAGCTCGATGCGGCCAAGGCCCCCAAGACGGTCGAAAACTTCCTGCAGTACGTCAAGGACAAGCACTACGACGGCACGGTGTTCCACCGCGTCATCGACGGCTTCATGATCCAGGGCGGCGGCTTCACGGCCGACCTGCAGCAAAAGCCCACGCGCCCGCCGATCCCGCTCGAGGCCAACAACGGCCTGAAGAACGACAAGTACACGATCGCGATGGCCCGCACCGGCAACCCCAATTCGGCCACCTCGCAGTTCTTCATCAACGTGAAGAACAACGATTCGCTCAACGCGCCCAACCCCGACGGCTACGGCTACACCGTGTTCGGCAAGGTCGTCGCCGGCACCGACGTGGTCGACAAGATCCGCGCCGTGCAGACCGGCAACAAGGGCGGCATGCAGAACGTGCCCGTCGAAACCCTCACCATCAAGTCCGCCACGCTGGCGAAGTAATCCCGTTTCCGAAGAAGGAGCTAACTCATGAGCACCCCCCAAGTCGAACTGCACATCAAGAACTACGGCGTCATCACGCTCGAACTCGACGGCGTGAAGGCACCGAAGTCGACCGCCAACTTCATCGAGTACGTGAAGAAGGGCCACTACGACAACACGGTGTTCCACCGCGTGATCCCCGGCTTCATGGTGCAAGGCGGCGGTTTCGAGCCCGGCATGAAGCAAAAGCCCACCGGCGCCGAGATCGAGAACGAAGCCAACAACGGCCTCAAGAACGCCAACTACACCGTGGCGATGGCCCGCACCAGCGCACCGCACTCGGCCACCGCCCAGTTCTTCATCAACGTGGCCGACAATGGCTTCCTGAACCACACCGCCCCCTCGGCCCAGGGCTGGGGCTATGCGGTGTTCGGCAAGGTCACGGGCGGCACCGATGTCGTCGACAAGATCAAGGCCGTGAAGACGGGTCGCAAGGGCTTCCATGACGACGTGCCCCTCGAGGACGTCGTGATCGAAAAGGCAGTCGTCACTGTCGAGTGATGCACTTCAGGCACGGCGCAGCGGCATGACCCCGGTGGCGAACCCGGCTTTCTCCGAGCTGGTGGCGCCGCCCGCGTGGCGCACCGTCGACCTGATTTCCGACTTGCACCTGCAGGCCAGCGAGCTGGCCACCTTCGAGGCCTGGCAGGGCTACCTGCAGACCACGCCGGCCGATGCGCTGGTCATCCTCGGCGACCTGTTCGAGGTGTGGGTGGGCGACGATGCCGCCGCCCAGCCCGGCTTCGAGGCCCAGTGCGCCGAGCTGCTGCAGCGCACCGCACAGCGCCTGCCGGTGTTCCTCATGCACGGCAACCGCGACTTCCTCGTCGGCAAGGCCTTTGCCGCGCAATGCGGCCTGACGCTGCTCGACGACCCCACGGTGCTGGTGCTGCACGGCGAACGCTGGCTGCTCAGCCATGGCGACGCGCTCTGCCTCGAAGACACCGACTACCTCCAGTTTCGCGCCCAGGTGCGCACGCCTGAATGGCAGGCCGCATTCCTCGCGCGCCCGCTGGAAGAGCGCCGCGCCCTCGCCCGCGCCATCCGTGCACAGAGCGAAGACCGCAAGCGCGATCCCTCGACCCTCTGGGCCGACGTGGACGCCGACGCTGCCCGCCAATGGCTGCAGCACGCGGGCGCCAGCGCGCTGATCCATGGCCACACCCACCGCCCCGCCGTCCACGACCTGGGCCACGGCCTGCGTCGCATCGTGCTGAGCGACTGGGACGCCGCCGCGCACCCGCCGCGCGCGCAGCTGCTGTGCCTGTCGGCCGCCGGCGCACAGCGCGTCGACCTGCGGTAAGCACGCCGAACGCCGATGTTCAAGTGGCTGCGCCGGCTGCGCACCCTGCCCCCGATTCCCGACGCTGCCTGGCGCGCCACGCTCACGCGCTACGCCTTCCTGGGCGCCTTGCCGCCTGCGCAGCAGCAACGGCTGCGCACGCTGGCGGCCGAGTTCCTGCGGGACAAGGAATTCCACGGCACGCAGGGCTTCGTCATCACCGACGAGGTGGCGCTGGCCATCGCGGCGCAGGCCGTGCTGCCGGTGCTGCACCTGAAGGACGGGCTCGACTGGTACGACGATTTCGTCGGCATCGTGGTGCACCCCTCCGAAGTGGTGGCGCCGCGCAAGGTCGTCGATGACGCGCTGGTCGTGCACGAATACGAAGAGGTCGTCGCCGGCGAGGCGATGGACCAGGGCCCCGTCATGCTCAGCTGGCAGGACGTGCTCGCGAGCAGCGTCAGCAGCGAGGGCGGCTACAACGTCGTGATCCACGAGTTCGCCCACAAGATCGACATGCGCAACGGCATCGCCGACGGCTGCCCGCCGCTGCCGGCCGGCTTCATGGGCCGGCGCAGTGCGCGCGAGGCCCGCGCGGCCTGGATGGCCGTGCTGCAGCCGGCCTACGACGACTTCCGCGAAAAGACCATCCTCGCCGAACGCTTCGGCGCCGAGCCACCCTGGCTCGACGATTACGGTGCCACCTCGATCAGCGAGTTCTTCGCGGTGGCCTGCGAGGCCTACTTCGTGAACCGGCCGAACTTCGCGCGGGACTTCCCGGCGGTGCTGGCTCTCTTCGATGCGTTCTTTCGGCCTGCGCAGGCCTGACCGCCCCTCACATCTGGTTTCCTTGCTTGCGCGCGCGATCGCGGTCCGCCTACCTCGTCCTGAGTAGGCGCTGATCGGGAGCGCCTTGCCTTTGCAGGCCCCAGGCGTAGCATCGCTGCGGCCATCGCCCTCCACAGCACCGCTGCGCGCCCGATGACCTGGAGCGTCGCCATCGGGGGCGGCGTTGCTTCATGTGATTCGTCCCCCGCGGATAACAACACAGGAGCAGAAAATGGTGACCTATATCGGCATGCTGAGCTTCACGGACAAGGGCATCCAGAGCGTCAAGGAAACCACCAAACGCGCCGCCGCCGCCAAGGAAACCGCCCAGAAGCTCGGCGTCAACATGCGCGAGATCTTCTGGACCATGGGCGACTGCGATGTGGTCTGTGTGCTGGAGTCCGAGGACGAGCAAGCGCTCTGTGCATTCAGTCTGGCCATCGCCATGCAGGGCAATGTGCGCACGCGCTCCCTGCGCGCCTATACCGTCGGGGAAATGGACAAGATCCTGGCCAGGCTGCCTTGAGCCGGGACGGATCGACACGCATGAAAAAGCCCGCACGCGGCGGGCTCCTTCTCATGAACGCGCGCTGGCGCCTTACTTGCGCAGCAAGGCCTTCAGCGCGTTCTGCAGACGGCGCGCGGTGGCGGCGTCGTGCGCGGCGGCGAGCACCTTACCGGCGTCCTGACCCCAGGTCTGGGCCGGCGTCGGATCGCCACGCTTCGTCAGCAGCTTGAGCTGCAGCGCGCGGCGTGCGTCGAGTTGCTCGGCGGGCGTCGGCACTTCGGCGGCCATCTCCAGACGCAGCAGTGCTTCGGCGGCATCGCTCGCGCCGGCCGTCGGTGCGGCACCCACGGCTTGCGACCATTGCGTGCGCACGGCCGGCGTCACGGCACGGCCCAGTTCCTGCACGCTGGGCAGGCGGGCGGCATCGCGCTGCTCCCAGGCGCCGAGCACCTGCGTGAGCGCTTCGCCGTGGGCCTGCGCGGCCAGCTTGCGCAGCGCCATGTCGGCACGCTCGAGCGCTTCGCGCTGCGCGCGGAAGGCGGCATCGCCCAGGCGCGGACCGCGGTCTTCGCGCGGCGGACGGTCGCCGAAACGGCCACCGCCCGGCGCGCCGCGATCGCCACCACGGGCATCGGGACGCGGGCCGCCACGGTCGTTCGGACGGCCGGGGCCGCCGGCGCCAGGACGACCGCCGTCGCGGCGATCACCGAAGCGGCCCGTGCCGCGAGCGGCCGGTGCGGCTTCGGCCTTCTTGCTGCTGGGCCGGTCGTCGCCACGCATGGCGACCACGGGCTTGGGTGCGGGCTTCGGCGGCGCGGCCGGAGCGACGCTCGCAGCCTCGCCGGCTTCGTGCGCGG
>NZ_BCUS01000127.1 GCF_001591345.1 Variovorax boronicumulans NBRC 103145
TGATGGGATCGAGCAGTCGATTCCAGTAGGAAGCACTGTCATCGAGCTGCGAGCGGTGCTTCTGGGCAGGCTGCAGCAGGTCATGCCGCTCTGTCTTCTCCATCCAGAGCCGGACTGGCGTCTTGAAGGGATCACGACCGACGGCTGCAGCGGCGTCGAGGTGTCCGAGGCCGGCTTCGCGCATGTTCGGCCATCGCTCGGGCGTCGGCGTCTGCGGATGGGCGCGCTGAACCAGTTGCAATGCAGGGCCGCGCCGCCGGACGCGCGCTGCCAGAGTGCGTTGCGTGGTCTCGGTATTTGGATACTTCATGAGTTCTCTCCATGAAAGGGTTGGAATCGATCCCCATCCAGCAAAAAGCCCCACCCTCTCAATGGAGAGGCGGGGCTTTGGCGGAGGGGCCGGATGTGGAAAGTTCGGATGCAGAAGTCTGGGAGGTCGCAGACCGGCGAAACCACATCAGTCCAGGTCCGGGTCCTCGGGGTCGTCGTAGTACGGGGCGCTCGTTGGGGACGGATCGGTCGGTCGGAACGACGACGACACAGGTGATGAATCCGGCGGCGACCACGGTCCATCGGACGCGCCCCGTCGACCACTGAATGTGTGACCGCAGGTGGCGCACCTGCAGTTGTTCAGGACCCGGTCATCGACGACGCGACCGAAGATGGCGCCGACCTCGGTGCCGAGGGCACCGCCGCCCAGACCTCCAAGCACGACACCGATCACGGTGCCGAGCGTTCCGCCGGCTGGACCAGCAGCCATGCCGATGGCGAAACCGGCACGCGCGCCGCGAAGCGCACCGGCGACGCCGCCGGCGGCACCGGCCAGGCCACCGAGGGTGCCGCCGGTTCGCTGGGCGATGTCGCGAGTTTCGATGCGGTCGGAGCCGCAGTTGGGACATTGAAGATAAGACAAGGTGAATGGGTCCTTTTGTTGAGGTTGAGGGGTTGGGATAGAAAGGAAGCAAGGGGCGAATCAAGGGAGCTGCGGCGATCCAGCGGCATAGAGCCCGACGCGGGTTGTGACCGCGCCGGGCTCTCCGGAAGACGGAAACGAAAAAGCCGCCCGAGGGCGGCTTGTGGTGAGCGGAGAGATAGCTCTCTTGGAGCGAGAGAGCTCCTGTTGTGGCGTCAGGAGCGCTTGCCTTCACGGCATTCGTTCTCCCATTCGGAAAGCTGGTCAGCGGTGATCACTTCTTCGTCTCCATGCTGGATCCGGAAGGCGACGATGCGGGCGTCAATGCAGCCCTGGAGTTTGGCTGGTGTCACTGGGGCAACCGTCGCAGCCTCTGTTGCTGTCGTTGCGGCTGGCTCCGACGGCAGCAACACGCCGTTGTCGTACCGCTGAACGACCTTGAGCTCGTCTGTCGGGTTCCTGTCGTTGTCCAACGTAGCGACAACGACTTCACCGTGTGGCTTGCCCATCCTCCATCCCCTGCGATCGCTGAGCTTGCCGGAGAAAGCGTCATAGTTTTCCTCGATGCCGTCCTTGACCCCGTCGACCATCCTGACGCGATACGCCAGCCGGTCGGTGCCGCGTGAATAGCGTACGAGCTCGCCGTTCACAAGGCCCTTGGAGTACGTAGCCCGAGAGACAGGCTTGCCGGTCTCGTCGTCGACGATTTCCTGTTTGCCGTGCACCTTCCCCTGCTTGAAGCTCATTTGCAGGATCTTGCGCGCCGACTGAGGCCCGTACATCGTCATGTCGCCATCCAAGACGCCATTGTCGAACTCCGCTTCTGCGGCGAGCTTGCCGCCGTTGCGAGGAAAGTAAGTCCTGATACGCCCATCCAGCGCCCCTTTGTCAAAACTCATTTCGTCGGACAGCAGTTGGTCTGCAGTGGCTCGGCAGACAGCCCCTCCATCCAGAAGACCTTGCTTGGCGTCAACTTCGCAGAAAGCAGCACCGGTGTAGATCTCCGCCTGGATGCCCAGCGACGTGTAGACGTTGGAAAGGATCTGTTGGTACGCCGCATAGTCCTTGCGGCCCATGATCGCTGTGCGTGCGGGCACGTTCGTGAGGTGCCCGGAGTACGGCTTGTCGGCGCCAGCCCGGAAGATCTTGCCGTTGACGACCTCGGCGTTGCGGAAGTCCAGGGTCGAGGGCCCGCAGCCGGCCAGCAGGAGCGCGGCGGCCACGGACATGCACGGCGCGAGAAGCGCCTTGATGATGGTTTTCATGGGGTGTGGAGAGGAAGGACGTGGTTGACTGCTCGGCTCACTTGCGGATTGACAAGCCGATGGCGCCGCCGATGAGAGTCATGCCGGCGAAGCCTTGGAAGGCCTCGTCATCGCCCGCAAGGGCGATCAGCAGCAGTGCGGTAATCACCGTCATGATGATCTTGGCGCTCTTCGGGAAGGTCTTGATGGCTGTGCCCGCCAAGTAGTAGATCTCGCCGCTCCAGGCGATGACCACGGCTGCTGGAGCGAAGACCAGGAACATGCAGACCAAGGCCCAGCGCTGGCGGAACCAGGGGATCGAGCCGTAGGGGCTGAGCGACCCAGCTAGCGGCACATGAGTAGTGGACGCAAGCTGCGGTGCGACAGCTTGAGGCGCGCCGCATTTGGGACACGTCGGGGCGGTTTCGTGGATCTGGTGGCCGCAGCCGCGGCAGTGGACGAAGTTGGTCATCTGACATCTCCTTGTGTTGAATCGGGTTCCGTTTGGCGGCGCCTGCTTGCCGACTTGCAATGGGCCGCACTCTCGATATCGAAATATGTCTTATAGAACACATTTTCTCACATGTGCCCTTTAAGACGTTTCCCTGAGGTGCACATTTCTTGACGCTCGGTGGCAATGAGAAATGCCAGTCGAAAAGCAACGCCTCCGCCAGAACCGACGATCGGGACATTGCCCAATGCGGTAACTCTGGCGCTCGGAAAAAACCTGAAAAAGCTCCGACTTGCCGCAGGCAAGACCCAAGTAGCACTGGCCTTCGACGCAGAGGTCGAACGGTCCCGAATCTCTAAGCTCGAAGGGGGCTACATCAACCCCTCTCTGATGACCCTGGCGACGCTGTGCTACAGCTTGGGGACGACATTGCCTGTGCTCTTCGAAGGAATCGTTGCCACGAACGCTCCCACGTCGGAAGGCGGTGTGCTGCGGAGAAAGAATCAAGCAGTCCTGAACAAGCCTGCAACACCCGCACGCAAACTCTCTCGCGGAGGTTGAGCTCCCTACGTGCTCATCTCAGTCATATAGGCCTGAAAATTTCTGGAATCCAGAAGTTTTGGCTGAATTTTCAACCTCGAGCCTCTACCAGCGCTACACCAGCGATGCCACGACCGCATCGGCGACATTGCCGATGGCCGCGCTAGCCTTCTCACCAATGGCACTAGGGCTGGCAGGCGGGGCAAGTGATGTCGAAAAGGAGCCGTCTCGCCCTATGGAATCGGCAGGAATTTTGGACTACGCTGGTCGTATGTTCGACGTCGTCCGTGGCGGCAACGCCTTGTATTTTCCGACATCCCGGCAACGAAAATCGGGTGGCGCGTGGGAGGGAGTTGTCCAAATCGTCTCGGCAGAGGGGACCGAAGTCCATGTGTGCGCTGCCTGCCGAGACAATGCCGATGAAGCCGCTAGAGACGCAGTTTTGGACGCGATTCTTCTAGCTTGCGACAAGCCCACCTTCGACGATTAGGCGCCCTTTCGAGCAAGTCTATCCTGAAGATCGCGCCACAATTTTCCGCTCAGTCTCGCTTCGGAAGCGTTCGAGATGTGTCGCAACGCGCACCTTCATCTCGCTCAAGTGCTCTGCATTCGCGGGGCCGCCTTTCACCGACGCGATACGTGTCAGCTCCAGGAGCCGATCCATGCGTGCGCTGAAATCTGGCAGCCTGGCCGAGTACTGGTCCGCGAACAGATCTTCAAGCAAGAAGCGCAGGGAGGTGATTCGGGCCGATTGCTCGAATTGCTCCTCGAAGATTGGTTGCAAACTGGCGTCTAGCAAAACCAGTATGTCTTCTCTTTCCATTTTCCGCTCCTCGTTGTGGCCATGGTGTTGTGACCGAACTCTAATGGTCCGCGGCGTTTCGACGAAGTTGCGTCGGATAGAGAGGCGCAGAGCTTTCAACCCGAACTGTCGGTCAGCGCGGACATCGGCAACGTCTGCTTTGCAGCGATTGCCGTCGCTCGCAGTCCGCTACTGAATGGGTACTATCGGCCACAACCGGTCATTCGCTGGCATCGTTTGATTTGCGATCCAAAACGGACCGCCTCACTGTTCGCCGCTTTAGATCCTGAAGCCTGAAAGTACGCCTAGGAAGACTGTCCCTCGCGCGGGATGCCTGTGACGGTAACAGGAGACGGAGCGCGCGTAGCCCGCTTGAAGATCGACGGCGAGACGCCGGTGTGTTCCTTGAAGAAGCGCGAGAAATTGCCCGGTGCCGAGAAGCCGAGGTCGAGCGCGACATCGGTCAACTCGCCGCCTTCGCTGACGCGGCGCATGGCTTCCTCGACGCGCACGCCGCTCCAGAACACCTGCGGCGTCGTGTGCAACTGATCGCGGAACAGCGCGAAGAAATGCGCGCGCGACAGCCCGACTTTTGCGGCGATCTCGTCGATGCTCGTTTTCTCGGAGACATGCGTGCGCATGTGAGCGATGGCGGCGCGCAGGCGATGGTCCAGCGTCACGCCGATGCCCCCGGGCACCGGAGCGGCATCCGCGCCCGTCGTGGATGCCGCGATGGCGGCCTCCAGCAAGCGCTCCACCTCCTTGTCCACCTGCTCGCGCCCTGCACCGGCGGAGATCATCAGGTCCAGCACCCGCCAGCATGAACGCCGCAACGCGTCGCTGATGGGAACTCGCGGAGATGGGAACCGGAAGCTCCGATCCTTTGCCTGGCTGAGGTCGTCGAGCCAGTCCTTTTTGATCATGAAGACAATGAAGAGGCTTGATCCGCTGTCTTCCAGCCGCACCATGTCGTGCGCCTCGAAAGCGTTCACACCCAAAGCCACGCTTTCGCCGTAAGGCACGACCTCGGAGCTCACATGGGCACAGGCGCGCGCACCGCCCAGCCATAGGGCGAGCTGTGTTTCCGAATGCGCATGCGACACCAGGTTGGCGCTCGCCTCCAGGACGATCGCCGTGCCGAACGCGCCTTCATGGAGTGCATAGGCTTCCTGCATCTGTCTCTCATCGAGGTCGTTTGCGGCGATTGTTCCCTCCCACGCATCGGGCCAACACAGCGCCCCGGGTAAGTCCTTAGAAGCACACCAGACGATTCGATACGCCGCCGGATCGGTCGATAAGCGCTTCTGGTCCGCAATTTCTAAAGTTGGCGCATCGCTAAAACACAGGAGCAAACCTCATGCGAATCGCCACTTTCACGAGCGAGGGACACCGCAAGGTCGGCCTCGTTTCCGCCGACGGCAAGACCGTCACCCCACTGCAGTTCACACAGGCCCAAGCGGACTTCGGCGTGCTGACGCTGATCGAAACCCTGGCCGAGGGCGGCCCGCTTCCGGAGGCCGCCGGTCCCGCAGTCAACCTGGGCGACGTGGTGCTCGATGCGCCGCTGCCCAAGCCGCGACGCAACCTCTGGTGCGTGGGGCGCAACTACCATGCGCACGCCAAAGAACTGTCTGCTTCGGTGTTTAAGGACAACGCGGCCAAGACCGACGAATGGCCCATCGTCTTCACCAAGGTGCCCGAGTGCGTTGTCGGCCCGCACGACGACGTGCTCGTGCCTTCCGAGGTGTCGACGCAGATCGACTACGAAGCCGAACTGGCCGTGGTCATCGGCAAGGGCGGCAAGAACATCACGCGCGCAGCTGCGATGTCGCACGTTTTCGGCTACACGGTCGTCAACGACGTAACTGCGCGCGATGTGCAGATGCGCCACGGGCAGTGGGACATGGGAAAGTCCTTCGACACCTTCTGTCCTATGGGCCCATGGATCGTCACGGGCGACGAGTTCGACGGCACGAAGACGCGGGTGCGCTGCTGGGTCAACGGCGAGCTGCGCCAGGACGGGCCGACCGAGAACATGATCTTCGACATCCCGATGCTGATCGAGACCATCTCGCGCGGCATCACGCTCTACCCCGGCGACGTGATCGCGACCGGCACACCGGCGGGCGTGGGCATGGGCATGAGCCCGCCGCGCTACCTGCGTGCAGGTGACGTGGTGCGCGTCGAGATCGACCGGCTCGGCGCCATCGAAAACAAGTTCGTCTGAAAGGCTGCGCATGACGACTCATGTTCTGAACGGCCTGACTGTCGAGATCGACGGTGAAGGTGAGGCGCTGCTGTGCATCCACGGACTCGGCGGCTCATCGAACAACTGGACCCCACTGTTGCCGGCGCTTGGCGGTTTTCGCCGTATCAGGCCCGACCTGCCAGGCAGCGCGAGATCGCCACTGCCGGCTGACGGAAAGGCGTTGTCAATCGAGGGCTACGTGGATGCAATGTCGCAGCTGCTTTCGGCGCTCGACATCGAGTCGGTGCATGTGATAGCGCACTCGATGGGCACGATCGTCGCTCAACACCTGGCACTGCGCGGTCCCGGTACGGTGAAATCGCTGGCACTCTTCGGCCCGCTGGCTGCGCCTCCCGATGCCGCGCGCCCCAACATCGCGGCCCGAGCCAACGCGGCGCGGGGCGGTGTGTCGGCCATGCAGGAGATCGCCGACGCCATCGTGAAGGGCGCGACGAGCACGCGAACGAAGGAGCAGCAACCGGCGGTGCTCGCGCTGGTGCGTGAGAGCGTGATGCGCCAGTCGCCCGAGGGCTACGCGCAGAGCTGTGCGGCGCTCGCCGATGCGCAGTCGGCCGCGCTCGAACGCCTTGATGTGCCGACGCTCTTGGTCACCGGCGACCAGGACGGAGTGGCCCCGGCGGCCAACGTCCGCGCCATGCAGGAACGCATCGCCGGCAGCCGCCTCGTCATTCTCGACGGGTGCGGTCACTGGACGACTTTCGAGCAGCCGCAGCGCTGCACACAAGAACTCGAAGCCTTCTACGCGGCACTCCGCTGAGACGGCGCCAGATTCCATTTCGACAACCCATTACCGGCACCGCATGCCGGAGGAGACAACGATGACCCGTATGGCATTCACCAATGTCCGCATCTTCGACGGCTCGGGCGAAGACCCTTATACCGGTGACCTTCTCGTCGAAGGAAAGCGCATCGTAGAAGTCGCTCGCTTTCCGAAGCGCGTGAGCACCGATGACGCGCGCGTGATCGACGGAAAGGGTCGCTTCCTCATGCCCGGCATGACCGAGGCCCACACGCACTTTTCGTGGAATGACCAGCCCTCGCTCGCGGCCATCCAGTTCATGCCGCCCGAAGAACACATGCTCTGGTGCGTGCGCGTCGCCAAGCGCTACCTGGACATGGGCTGGACCTCGGCCATTGGCGCAGCCGCGGCCAAGCCGCGCCTGGACGTGGTGCTGCGCAACGCCATTGAAGCGGGCGAGTTCCCAGGCCCGCGCTACCTGGCTGGCAGCCAGGAGATCACCACCATCGGCGCGTTGGGCGACAACACGCTGCCGCACATGAAGTTCGAAGAACTCAGCTTCGGCAGCGTGTGCAGCGGCCCCGAAGAGATCCGCAAGTCAGCGCGCACCTTCATCAAGTACGGTGTCGATCACCTGAAAATCAACCTGTCCGGCGAGTACATCGCCGGCCTGCCCGCCGAGATGTCACCTTTCGCGGAAGACGAGGTGGCCATGCTCGCGCAAGAGGCCAGGCGCTACGGCAAACGCATGGCTGCGCACGCGCGTTCGAGCGAGTCGGTCAAGCAGTGCGTGCGCCACGGCATCGAGATGGTCTATCACGCCAGCTTCGCAGATGCCGAAGCACTCGACATGCTCGAAGAGGCGAAGGACCGGCACTTCGTCGCGCCCGGCATCGGCTGGCTCATTCGCACGACCTACAACGCGGCCGAATACGGGATCACCGAAGCCGTGGCGACGCAGATGGGCTACAAGCGCGAGCTGGAGGTGGCATCGGCTTCACTGCGCGAAATGCACAAGCGCGGTATTCGCATCCTGCCTGGCGGTGACTACGGCTTTGCCTGGATGCCGCACGGCACCAACGCCAACGACCTGCAATATTTCGTCGACTACATCGGCATGACGCCGAAGGAAGCGCTGATGGCGGCCACACGGCTGGGCGGCCAAATCATGCTCCGGCCCGACGAGCTGGGGCAGTTGAAGGCGGGCTTCCTGGCTGACATCGTGCTGGTCGACGGTGATCCGCTGCAAGATCTTTCGTTGCTCACCGACCCGGCCAAGGTGCAGCTCGTGATGAAGGACGGCGTGATTCACAAGGATTGTGCGACGCCCGTACCTTCGGATGCCGCGCTGCACCTGGAAGGCGGCAATACGCCGCTGCAGGAACAGGGGGTCAAGGAGGCATTGGCGGAGATGCACTGAAAGCAGTCCTTACCAACGACGGCTTTGCCAAACGCGGAGCCGTCGCTTCAGGGCCGTCAAAAGTCAAGGCGCGAACGGCTGCTTCAGCGCAATGCGAGTGCCCGCAACGGGCCGAGGCTGTGTAGAAACGTGCAACACCTCGATGCGAATAACGGCGTACTGAGGCCAGCGCCATCGTGCAGCGCCGAGACGCGTCTGAGATCGACTTTGAGGCCTCAGTGACCTTCTATCGAGGCGCAAATGAGAGCCTAGAGGGGCCCCAGGCCAGACCCAGCGCGCTGGCGATGCAGGCCCGGACTAGCTAGCGCCAAACACGGCGAGGATTCCGGTTGCCGGAAACTGCGCAAGAAAATCCGCCGTAACACGTGATTCGCCGCTGGCAACGATGGCCTGAACGTCAGGGGCAATGCCCTCCATGGATTCCAGACTCTGGCCTGGAAAAAACTTGTGCAGATGGTAGTTCTGTTCCAGGCGCTCGATGAGCATGGGCGGCACTGCGGCCATCAAGAGAACGTGAGGTTTCTTCATGAGATCGGACAAGTGTGGAAAACGGTTGCCGCGCCGATGCCTTGCAGACATCAAGCGCGCGTGATCATGCCGCGCGCTGGAGGCTCGACGGCATTCAACTGCGCATGGCGGGAAAGGCGGCAGCCGCTGGCGGCCATGCGATCGAACGTCATCCAATTCATCGCATTCAAGTTTCCCGCCGCAGCATCGTCGTGGAGACCAAGGCTAGATCTTGATGCCCGTCTTCTGAATTAGTTGCTTGAAGTATTCGTGGTCGCGCTGCATTGCTTTCTCGAATTCGGGGGCGTCGAGGTAGGCAAAGCCAAGATTGAGCTTGTCCAGCCCCTGTCGCAACGCCGAGTCTTCCGCCGTCTTGCGCGCAACGGCGCGAAGGACGTCCACGACAGGTTTCGGCGTGGCCTTGGGCACAGCCATACCACGCCAGGTGCCCAATGCGAGGTCGATCTTGCGCTCCTTGAACGTGGGCACGTTGCCGAAAGCCGGGATACGCTGGTCGGCCATGATGCCGAGCATCTTGAGCTTGCCGCCCAGCACATGGGGGCCGACTTCGGCCGGACTCACGTCCAGCGCGTCGATGTGTCCACCCAACAATGCCACGACGGCGGGTGCCGCCCCCGAATACGGTACATGGTTGAACTTGGCGCCGATCTTTTCCTCAAGGCCGATGGCCGAGAGGTGATAGACGGAACCGCTGCCGGCGTTGCCGACCTTCATTTCTCCGGGTTTGGCCTTTGCTGCGTCGAGAAACTCCTCCAGGGTGTTCCAAGGCGCATCGGCGCGCACGGTGATCGCGGCGGGATCGGCGTTGAGTCGGGCAACGGGCTGAAAGTTCGTGTAGTCGAACTTCGCGAGGCCCAAGTTCGGCAAGGTGGTGACTTCGGCGATCACCATGCAGACCTTGTAGCCATCCGAGCGGCCATTGAGCACGTCGTTCATGCCGATCACGCCGCTTGCACCAGGCTTGTTGTTCACCACAAAGGGCTGCGGCAGGTACTTCTTTGCCACTTCGGCAAAGACGCGTGCCAATGCGTCGGTGCCTCCGCCAGCCGATGCTGGAACGATGAGTTCGATCGGCTTGTTCGGGAACTCGTCCGCGAAGGAAGGCCACGACAGGGGCAGCGCTGCGATACCCAGGGACTGGATCAGGCGGCGCCGGCTCCAGGTGCCGCGCCCTGGCTGTTCATCAAAGGCGAGCGCTTCGTTGGGGAAGAGTTTGGATGTCATGTTTGTCTCGAGCTTGTGTTTGGGTTTCGGTTCAAGGGTTTGCCGGATGCGATGAATACCGTCGGTACGCGAGTGGCCAGCGCCGGCACGCTGGATGGAAAGACTTGCTGCGACATGCGCTGCCGTTCATTCGGTGTTCCACCGTTCGACCAACGCACGTGCGCGGCGCCCGATTTCGTCGCATGGCACGCCGGGCGCGTAGAGCGACGAGCCGATGCCCGCACCCGCGGCGCCGGCGGCCCTGAAGGCGGCCAGGTTGTCGAGCCCGACTCCGCCGACGCTGAACATCGGCGTGCCGGCGGGAAACACGGGGCGCCAGGCCTTGAGCGTCGCCGTACCAAGCACTTCCGAAGGAAACAACTTGAGGGCGTCGGCACCCGCCGTCAGTCCGGCAAAGCCTTCGGTGGGCGTCGCGACGCCGGGCATGGAGGCGAGCCCGAGCGCCTTGGTGCGGCGCACCACCGCGGCATCCATGTGAGGTGAGAGCACGAGCCGAGCACCCGCATCGGCCACGCGCTCGACCTGGCCGGCGTCGAGAACGGTGCCGGCGCCGATCAGCGCCCGATCGCCGAAGGCGCGCGCCAGCGCTGCAATGCTATCGAAGGGATCCGGCGAATTGAGTGGAACTTCGATGATGCCGATGCCCGCATCGACGAGCGCGCGGCCCACGCCTACGACATCGGCGGGCGTCACGCCCCGTAGGATCGCGATCAAACCTTGCATGCGCGCTTCTCCTCGACCAGTCCGGCCTGCACCGCAACCTGCCATTGCCCGCGCGTGGTGGCGTCCGGGGAGGCGTGCGTCGTGCCGACGTCCGCGATGCGTAGCGCGGCCCTGTAGCGCTCGCACAGCGCGTCGTCGCCCAGCAGCGCCACATCGCGCAGCGGATGGCGTGCCAGCACGCTGCCGATCTCGATGCCGATCAGGATGCCCGACAGGTAGTCGGGCAGCCCCTCGGCATCGACCTTGCCCTTCAGCCCTGCGGTGCGCGCCGCGAAGATCACGTGCGCGGCGTTGGCGTGCTGCGCCAGGCCCAGCCTCACGCCGTCATCGAACACCGCCGGCCGTGCTGCTCCGAAGTGCATCAGCCGCCCTAGGATGCTGTGGCGCGTGAGCACGCTGTAGAGCTCTCCGGTCATGAAGGTTTGGAAGCGCTCGATCGACCCCGCAGGGCCAAGCCAAACCCACTTGCTGTGCGTGCCGGGCAGCACACAGCAACTGCCGGACGCAAGGCCCGCTCCCCAGAGTTGGGTTTCCTCGCCGCGCATGACGTCGTGCACGCCGTCGTCGCCGAGGCCGGAGATGCCGGGCACGATGTGCAGCACAGCCCCCGGTGCGACCTCCACCCGCGTGAGTTGGGTGGCTGCGGCGGCCAGGTCCGCAGGGGAGTCGATGTAGGGGGCCTCTACCCAGCCCTGGCGGCTGCCGATCATGCCGCTGGCGATGAGCGGCACTCGCCGGCCGTCGATCCAGTCCCCGCACAGGGAAAGCAGTACCTGACGGAAGCGCCGCTCAGGCACGGCCATGATGCCGGCTGCCGAGTTGCGCGTCTCTATCGGGCGGCCCGCGGCGTCGAGCAGGCTGGCACGCAGGTTTGAGGTGCCCCAATCGATGGCGATCAGCGAGGCCTCGCTCATTTCAGCGCCTCAGCGCCACGCAGGCCTTCGGTGCCGGAAAGCGTTTTTGCCATGACCAGAACCAGCATGGCGCCCAGCGCAAGGCAAGCAGCCAGGAAGAACATCGGCGCGATCGTGTTGCCGGTGGCGTCCTTGATCCAGGGCACTGCGTTCTGTGCAATGAAGCCGCCGAGGTTGCCGATGGAGTTGATGGCTGCCAGCCCGGCCGCCGCGCCGGCGCCCTTGAGAAAGCGCGAGGGCAGGCTCCAGAAGACGGGCTGTCCCGCGAAGATGCCGGCTGCCGCCAGGCACAGGAACATGAACTGCAGCGCGTGGTTGTGCAGCAATGCCGACAGCAGCAGGCAGGCCACGCCGAAGAGCGCGGGGCCGACGATGTAGGGCGTCTTCGACTTCGCTTTTGCCGCCGCCCGGGGAACGGTGTACAGGCCGATCGCCACCAGCACCCAGGGAATGATGTTGAGGAGTCCGTTTGCGGTGTTGCCGACACCGAAGCTCTTCACCACGGTCGGTAACCAGTAGCTCAGGCCGTAGGCCGACAGGGGAAACGCGATGAAGCACAGCGCCATGAGCAGCACGCGCGGGTCGATCAACGCCCGCAGCGCGTGGCTCGCGGATTCGTCCATGTCCACCTGCTCGCTCGCGAGCTTTGCGCCGAGCCAGGCCTTCTCGTCTGCAGTGAGGAACGAGGCACGCTCCGGGCTGTCGGGCAGGTAGAAGAAAGTGACGACGCCCATCACGACCGCGGGAATGCCGGTCACGATGAACACCCATTCCCAGCCTGCCAGGCCATGCAGCCCGTCGAGATCGAGCAGCATCCCGCCCAGCGGTCCGCCGATCGCGTTAGCCAGCGCGCTGAAGATCATGAACAGCCCGACCATCGTTGCGCGATGGGCCGACGGATACCAGAGCGTCAGCAGGTAGAGCACGCCCGGGAAGAAGCCGGCCTCGCAGGCGCCCAGAAGAAAACGCAGGATGTAGAACATCGTGGCGTTCTGCGTGAAGGCGAGTGCCACGGTCACGATGCCCCACGAGACGAGGATGCGGGCGAACCACTTGCTCGCGCCCACCTTCGCAAGGATCAGGTTGCTCGGCACCTCGAAGAGAAAGTAGCCGATGAAGAACAGCGACGCTCCCAGCCCGTAGGCGGACTCGCTCATGCCGAGCGCATCGACCATCTGCAGCTTGGCGAAACTGACGTTCTGCCGGTCGATGTAGGCGATGAGGTAGAGCAATCCCAGGAACGGGATCAGCCGCCACGAGATTTTTCGGATCAATTGTTTTTCCACGATCATCTGTCTCTCCTTTTTTGCGTGTCTTTTTGCATGTTTCTTGTTTCAGCGCGCACGGCTCCGCCCAGGCCTGAAGGCCTGTGCCCTGCGAACCCGGCCTTTGCCGGATCAGCGAGAAGCGCTAGACGAAATTTCTCTGGTAGGTGTCTTCGAGCAGCTTGGTGGCTGCGCGCGCCGCGGCGTCGGGCTTGCGTTGCTCGATCGCCCGCGCGATGTCGGCGTGCATGGCCATGGAGTGGTCCATGCCGCCGAACTTTTCAAATGTCTTCGGAACGCTCACCATCAGTGCGGCCCTGATCACCGAGGCGACCGGCATCAGGAAGCGGTTGTGCGCTGCCGCGATCACCTGCAGGTGAAAGTCCACGTCCGCTTCCATGGCCCGCTGAGGGTTGTCGTGGCCTTCGCCCATCGCCTGCAGCGCGGTGCGGATGCGCTGGATGTCTTCGGGCGTGGCGCGCTGCGCGGCGAGCTTGGCGGCCATCGGCTCGATGGACAGGCGGATCTCGAACAGCTCCTGCATCAGCGTGCCCGGCGCTTCGGTTTCACCGTGCCAGGCAATCACCATCGGGTCGAGCGTGTTCCAGTGGTCGGGCGTGCGCACGCGCGTCCCGATGCGCTGCTTGGCCTCGACGAAACCATTGCTCGAGAGCAGCGCGAAGGCTTCGCGCAGTGTGGTGCGGCTGACCTGCAGTTCCGCTAGCAGGTCGAGCTCCTTGGGCAAGGTGTCGCCAGGCTTCAGTTCGCCCTGGAGGATGCGGCGGCCGATCCGTCCGGCGATCTGCGCCGGCAGGCCGCGCTCCAGGTCCCGGGCGCCGGTGTCGTTCGAGAGATTCATTGCAGGTTTTCCAGCTTTCCTATAAGCCACCGAGTGGACCCAGTGCCTTGGCGAAACGCGCGACCATGGCTTCGCCGGCCGCGACGGGGCGCAAGGCAGGCGCCCGGTCGTGGATGTCGATGCCCGCGCGTGCGCCGAAGAGGCGCTTGCCGTAGCACAGGAGATTCTCGATGCCCTGCATGCTGAACACGGCCGCCGGCAGCATGGCCTGGTACGCGCGCTCGGCGGCCTCTTCGTCGCCACGGCGAAACGCCTCGTAGGCCACGACCGCATGGTCGATGCAGTCGGGCGCCAGGATCATGCCGCGGCAACCCGCGCGAAGGTTGTCGACCAGCTCCAGTCCGCCGCGTCCATTGAAGACGGGCACGCGTCCCTCGGTGCGTTCGATGAGCCCGGCAATGTCGACCACCGGCCCTTCGCCCTTGATGAGCTGGATGTTCGGATGCTGCAAGACGAGTTCGCGGATCTCGTCCGCCGTGAGGCCGCGGCCGAAAAAGGCGGGCGCATTCTGGATGGCTACCGGCAACGTGGTCGCTTCGGCGACGCGGCCGAAGAAACGGATGTACTCGGCCGCGCCGAAGGCGCCGGCGGCGGGCGGCTGCAGGATCACCCAGTCGGCGCCGGAGCGCTCGGCATGTCGCACCTGCGCGATCTGCTCGGCGACCGACGATCCGAAGATGGTGAAGGCCAGCGGCACGCGGCCGGCCGTGTCTTCGGCGACCCAGTCCATGACCGTGCGGCGCTCGGCCTCGGTCAGCTTGGCAACCTCGGTCGCGAGGCCGAGCGCGGCCATGCCATGGACGCCGCTGGCCAGGCAGGCCTGCACCTGCCGGCGCATCGCGGCGCGGTCGAGTCGTTCTTCGGCGTCGAACAGCGCATAGACGATCGCGTGGATGCCGTGGAAGGTGTCGGGTGTGAAGGTGGGCATGCGCAACCTCAATGGCTTTCGCGAGGAATTGCGTGGCCGCGGCAACCGATCAGGAAGTCGAGGTCCGCGCCGCGGTCGGCCTGGATGACACGCTCGACATACAGGCTCTGGTAGCCGCCCTTCATGGCAGGCACGGGGGCCACCCAGGCGGCACGGCGCTCGGCCAGTTCGGCGTCGCTCACGTCCAGGTGCAGGCGCCGGGCCTCGACGTCGAGCTCGATCATGTCGCCGTTGCGCACCAGCGCGAGAGGACCGCCCACCGCGGCTTCGGGGGCGACGTGCAGCACCACCGTTCCGTACGCCGTGCCGGACATGCGGGCATCCGAAATCCGGATCATGTCGCGCACGCCCTGTTGCAGCAGCTTCTGCGGGAGCGCCATGTTGCCGACCTCGGCCATGCCGGGGTAGCCCTTGGGCCCGCAGTTCTTCAGCACCATGATGCAGTGCGCGTCGATGTCCAGCGCGGGATCGTCAATGACGGCCTTGTAGTGGTCGATGTCCTCGAATACCACCGCACGGCCGCGATGCTTCATGAGCTCCGGCGAAGCGGCGGAGGGCTTGAGGATGGCGCCGTCGGGCGCCAGGTTGCCGCGCAGCACGGCCATGCCGCCTTGCGGCGTCAGCGCCTTGTCGCGCGGGCGGATCACTTCGGTGTTGTGGTTGCGCGCGTCGGCGATGTTCTCGCGGACCGGCTTGCCGGTGACCGTCAGCGCGTCGAGGTCGAGCAGGTCTGCCATCTCTTTCATGACCGCAGGAATGCCGCCGGCGTAGCAGAAGTCCTCCATCAGAAAGCGGCCCGAAGGCATCAGGTCCACGATGGTGGGCACGTCGCGGCCGAAGCGGTCCCAGTCGTCCAGCGTCAGCGGCGTGCCGATGCGGCCCGCGATGGCCAGCAGGTGCACCACCGCGTTGGTCGACCCGCCGATGGCGCCGTTGACGCGGATGGCGTTGATGAACGCCTCTTTCTTGAGGATGGCCGAGAGCCACAGGTCTTCGTTGACCATCTCGACGATGCGCCGGCCGGTCATGCGGGCCAGGCGGTTGCGGTGCGCGTCGACGGCCGGATAGGCGGCATTGCCGGGCAGCGCGATGCCCAGGGCTTCGACCATCGACGCCATCGTGGAGGCGGTGCCCATCGTCATGCAGCTTCCCGGCGAGCGCGACATCGCGCTTTCGGCATCGGCGAAATCCTGCGCGCTCATGACGCCGGCGCGCACGTCTTCGGAAAACTTCCACACGTCGGTGCCCGATCCGATGGTGCGGCCCTGGAAGCGGCCGTTGAGCATCGGACCGCCGGAGATGACGATGGAGGGCAGGTCGCACGAGGCCGCGCCCATGACCAGCGAAGGCGTCGTCTTGTCGCAGCCGGCCATCAGCACCACGCCGTCCATCGGGTTGCCGCGGATCGCCTCCTCGACATCCATCGACGCCAGGTTGCGGAACAGCATCGCGGTCGGGCGCAGGTTCGATTCGCCGCACGAGAACACCGGGAACTCCAGCGGCAGCCCGCCCGCCTCCAGGACGCCGGCCTTGATGTGCTCGATCAGGCCGCGGAAATGCGCGTTGCAGGGCGTGAACTCGGAGAAGGTGTTGCAGATGCCGATCACCGGCCGCCCGTCGAAGGCATCGTCGGGCAGGCCGTTGTTCTTCATCCAGCTTCGATGGATGAAGGCGTCCTTGCCTGTGCCACCGAACCAGTGTTGCGATCGTCTTTTCTTCACTCGCTCTTGCTCCAAAACATTCCGGGAAACGGCAGCGCTTGGTCGTCGTTGATAAGTAATATTATCGGAGTTATTGAGTGAGCATGTCTGGGGAATTCCCGTATATGGCGGCGTCACAGCACTGGAAGGCTCGAGATGTGATGGCGACCACCCACTGGACTCACCACAACCATTTTGCGCACTATGGGCGGGCGGGCTTTCACATGTTCAGCACCGGCTACACCAGCAAGCTGGACGATGAGCGCGAGCTGCAGATGGGGCCGCAGGCAATGCGCTGGATGGCACTGCATTCAAGGCGTGGTAGCCGCACAGGTCGGCCGGTCATCGGCGTTCCCCATGGCGTCGCCAGCGGGGTGTGGGCTACCGACGGACGAGAAACCTCCGTGCGGTGCAGTTGCTGCTCGGCCACTCGAAGCTCGAGTCAACCGTCAGATACCTGGGCATCGAGGTGGGACGCCCTGGAGATCTCGGAGCAGACGGAGATCTGAGCGAGCGCCGATTGAGCGGTGCAGATTCGTCCGCCTTGCTGCGACGGTGAGGCGGATTGATGTGCTGCCAGGTGGCTCAACTGCGGCGCACAGCAGACATTCAGCAGGCCACGCCGACTGACAGCAACCAGTCTGAACCGGCTATCGGCAGAAGGCAGCTTCGCAGCGATTGCCACCATCAGACTCGCCCCCGATGGCACGGTTGCATTTTGCGCGGCGCTGCATCCCATTTCGTGCCGAAGCCATCAAGCGCTCAGGACGCATGCGAGAGCGTTTTCATTGTTGCGCCACGCTCGAGGTCGACGAGATCGTTCTGGCCTGAGCTCCCTATAGAACTGAGCTGACGTTGGCACCACGCTCTATGGTGTACTCCGCCTCGACGATGCGACGCGAGTGATTCA
>NZ_BCUS01000128.1 GCF_001591345.1 Variovorax boronicumulans NBRC 103145
GGCGCACCGGCGCGGCGCCACCGTGGTCGGGCTGTGCCTGGGCGCCTTCGTGCTGGCCGAGGCCGGCCTGCTCGACGGCCGGCCCGCCACCACGCACTGGCACCTGGCCGCGGCGTTTGCCAAACAGTACCCGCAGGTCGTGCTGCAGCCCGAGGTGCTGTACGTGGACGACGGCAACGTGCTCACCTCGGCGGGCACGGCCGCGGGCATCGACTGCTGCCTGCACCTGCTGCGCGTGCGCTACGGCGCCGACACCGCCAACCGGGCCGCGCGGCGCATGGTCGTCGCGCCGCACCGGCAGGGCGGTCAGGCGCAGTACATCCAGCAGCCCGTGCCGGCAGCGGCCGAGCGCGACCGGCTCACGCCGCTGCTCGAATGGCTGGGGCGGCATCTGCATGTGCCGCACGAACTCGATGACCTGGCCAAGCGCGCGCTCATGAGCCGGCGCACCTTCACGCGGCGCTTTCGCGAATCGACGGGCACGACGGTCGGCCAGTGGCTGCAGAACCAGCGGCTGGCGCTGGCGCAGCGGCTGCTCGAAACGACCGACCGCTCGGTGGAGCGCGTGGCGGCCGATGCGGGCTTCGGCTCGGCGGTGCTGCTGCGCAAGCACTTCGCCACGGCGTTCAAGGTGTCGCCGACGGTGTACCGCCGGCAGTTCTCGCAGGAGGCCGTGGCGGCCTGACCCGCGAACTCAGGCCGCGCCGCGAAAACGCAGCGAGGCCTGGCGCACCACTTCCGCCAGCAGCCGTTCCTTGCCCTGCTTCTCGCGCAGCCAGCGCGCGTCGTTGCGGTTGGCCTCGACGCTGGTGCGCAGCTCGCCCAGCGCCTGCGTGGCGTTGAGCGCCTCGCTGTGCCATTCGAGCTGGGTCATGGTCATCAGGATGTGGTCGCGCAGCGGCATGTGCTGGCCGCTGGCCGGGTCGACGTACACCGCGTCCAGGCCGAAGCGGCAGGCCTGGAAGCGGTTGTAGGTGTAGACGAGGTAGTCGTCCTCGCTCGGCTCGAAGGGCTGCTCCTGCAGGAACCACGCGGCCAGCGACTGCACATAACCCGCGAGCGCGGCGGCGCGCTCGATGGTGAGCGGCGTGTCGAACACGCGGATCTCGATGGTGCCGAACTCGGGCTTGGGACGGATGTCCCAATAAAAGTCTTTCATGCTGCGCACGACGCCGGTGCGGGTCATGCGCTCGAAGTAGGCCTCGAATTCCTTCCAGCTCGTGGTGAAGGGCGCGCGGCCCGAGAGCGGGAACGCGAACACGGAATTGAGCCGTGCCGAGTCGAACTGCGTGTCCTGCCCCTGCACGAAGGGCGACGAGGCCGACAGCGCGATGAAGTGCGGGATATAGCGCGACATGCGGTGCAGCATGAGCAGCGCCGAGTCGGCGTCGGGGCAGCCGATGTGCACGTGCTGGCCGAAGATGGTGAACTGCTTGCTCAGGTAGCCGTACAGCTCCGACAGCTCGCGAAAGCGCGGCTTGTCGTAGATGCGCCGTTCGTGCCACTGCTGGAAGGCGTGCGTGCCGCCGCCGACCACGGCGATGTTGAGCTTGTCGGCGTTCTTGATGAGCGCTTCGCGGATCGGCGACAGCTGCGTGATCACGTCCTGCGCCGAATGGCAGATGTCGGTCGAGATCTCGATCATGCTCGAGGTCATCTCGGGCACCACGCTGCCGGGCAGCGGCGTCTGCGCCATCAGGCGCAGCATGTCTTCGGCATACGGCGCGAGGTCGTAGTCGTGTGTGTTGACCAGCTGCAGCTCGAGCTCCACGCCGAGCGACAGCGCTTCCGACTTGTTGAAGGGCTCGAGCTTGACGGCGCGGCTCGCCGGATCGGCGGGCAGCGGCGCGGAGCGCACGTCGTCGCTGTCCGGGTCGATCGGGAGGACGGAGGTGGGGTTGCTGTTGCTGCTCATCGCTGCGTGTCTTCCGTGGTGCTGAAGGCCTGCGGCGTCCAGGGGACCGAACTCTCGCCCACGGCGTGGATCGCCACGGTGGCGAGCACGGCGCCCATCACTTCCATCAGCAGGATCGAGGGCAGGGCGACCTGCGTGATCATGGTGCCCAGAAGCGGCGAGGCCGAGGCGAAATTGGAGGCGATCAGCAGGGCGATGGACGACAGCGGCGTCATCGCGCAGCCGACCCAGAAGGCCTGCTTCCAGCTGGCGCCGCTGCCCGGGTTGGCAATGGCCACGCCCGAGATCTTGGTGACCAGGCGCACGCCGATCACGGCCAGCACCACGCTGGCCACGGGCAGGGTCCAGTCGGCCTGGGCCGCCACCATCGACACCAGCACGAACATCAGCATGGTCAGCAGCGACGAGGCGGTGCCGAGCTGGCGCTGCCAGGCCCAGGGCTTGGGGTTGAGCGTCTTGAGCAGCACGCCGCCGATGAGCGCCGCCAGCGGCGCCGAGCCGCCGATGTGGGCCGTGAGCGCCGCGCCCGCCGCGATGATCGCCAGCAGCAGGATCGAGGTGTTCTCGCTGTTCGGGCTCATCACGCGCAGCGCCGAGCGCAGCGCCAGCGCCATGATCGCGCCGACCACGAACGACATGCCCAGCACCACCGCGACCGGGTAGAGCTTGAGCATCAGCGACTGCGGTGCGCGCTCGATCAGGCCGGCCTGCGCGTAGCCCAGCGTGAGCGCGTAGAAGGTGTTGAGCGTGGCCAGCGTCATGGCGCGTTCGGTCACCGGGCCGGCGGCGCGGGTGTCCATGATCACGCGGCTGAGCACAGCCGGCGAGGCGACGATCGCCATCAGCGCGATGGGGTTGGCCACCGGCTCGGGCAGGCCCAGAAGAATCAATATCCAGTACACGCCGAAGTAGGTCAGCCCCGCCTCCAGCAGGCTCTGCACCAGCACCATCGGGTTGTGGCGGAACCAGCGCAGCGGCAGCCGCCCGCCCGCCTCGAACAGCACCACGGCCGCGCCCAGCTCCAGCAGGAACAGGCTGATGCCGCGCAGCGGCCAGATCGCGCCCTCGAAACCGGCAAAGCCCACCACTGCGCCCACCACCGAATAGCCGATGACCTTCGGCATTCCCAGGTAGCGCTGCACCAGGTGGCCGGAGGCCGCGGCGGCGGCCACCAGCAGGGCCCAGAGCACGGTGGGCAGGCCGGCCGAGGGGCGCGCCCATTCGGCCCAGAAGCCCTGGAGTTCGGCGAGGAGTGCGGTCAGGTTCATGTAGGCAGGAAGAAGCTCACCGGCCGGCTGCGCCAGCGGGCCCAGATCGCGCTGCGGATGCGGGCGCGGTCACCGAGGCTCACGCTGTGCGCGCGCAGCGCCAGCCGGAAAGCGAAATAGAAACTCACGCTCACATTGAGCGCGCCGATCACCGGGATCGCCGCAACCGCCCACCACAGGGCCGGCTGGTGCAGTGCCGGCAGCCCGATGGATGCCGCCGCGGCCGCGATCTGGCCGGCCGACAGCGTGACATGGCGCACATCCAGCCCGAGCCCGAAGAAGCCCGCGAACGCGGGCAGCAGTCCGAGCATGAGTCCCAGCGAGATGTTGGAGGCGAAGCCTGAGATGTGTGTGCGCATGAAGGCGGCCCAGCGACGGGCCCGGGCGGCACCGAGAAAGGCGCCGATGCGAGGGTTGTAACGCATGGCGGAGTCCAGGCGATGCAGGACAAAGGCGTTTTCTGTCCATCCGGCGATGATGCTGGACGAAAACAGCAGGATGCCGGTGATTGCCGCGAAAAGCACGGTCGGTCCGAGCAGCGACAGCGAATGCAGCGTGGAGGCCGCATGCGCCGCGTCCAGCAGCGGCCGGCCCAGCGCGGCCTGCCAGCCCAGCACCAGCAGGCCCACCGCCGGCACCACCAGGAGCACGTTGCCCAGCACGGCCGCCACCTGCGAGCGCACGAGGTTGGCCACCTCGTCGACGAACTGGTCCACGGCGTCGTCCGACTTGATGTCGCGCAGCCGCGCCGCCATGGCGGGCGCGGTCATGGCCGGCTGCTTGGTGGCCAGCGTGAGGTGCAGCAGCTGGATCGCCACGAAGCTGGCCGCGTACATGAGGCCCGCGGCCAGCCCGCTCCAGAAGGCCGACAGGGCCAGCGCGTAGATGCCGAACTTGGCCAGCACCGTCAGCGCCGTGAAGGCGCCGCCGCCGGCGGCCTTCTTCACCATCTGCAGGTAGCTGCGGCGGTCGCGGGTGATGTAGTGCTCGCCCGTCTCGGCGCTGCGCTCGGTCACCTTGGCCGCGAGCATCGACGAGTTGGAGGCGATCAGCGCGCGGATGCTGTTGCGCTCGCCGCCTGCCAGTACCAGCTTGCCGACCAGCCGCGCCATGCTCGGCCCCGGCACGGGCGACATCAGGCAGTCGAGCAGCTCGCGGATGCGCAGCACGCGCTCGCGCAGCTGGCGCAGCCGGAACACCAGGCCGACCGAGATGCCGTTGTCTTCCAGGTGCGTGTAGACCGACGAGGCGCTGGAACGGCAGGCATCGAGCCGGTCGCGGAAGGCCACGAAGGCGGCCTGCAGGGATTCTTCGTCGCGCGGCAGGGCGAACATCTGCTCGCGCAGCGCGTCCAGGTCGGCCATGAGGGCGTGGAAAGGGCGCGCCTCGCCCGCTTCGGGGCTGATGCGCAGCCGCAGCTCGGGCGAAAAGCCCGTCGCCACCACCTGGCTGCAGCAGTAGGTGACGGCGTCCATCACCGTGTGGCGCCAGCGCGCCGAGCCGTCGGGCATGGGCGCGGCGTCGGCCAGCAGCGCGCCGATGCGCGCGAGCTGGGTGTCGTCGAGCAGCGCGATCCAGCCGGCGTCGAACACGCCGGGCAGCACCAGCCGGAACAGGTCCGAGGCGTCGGTGGTCTCGGGCGTGCCCGGCAATATCTTGCGGCGCATGCGCTCGCCGAACTCGCTCAGGAAGGCGGTGCGCGGCGCAAAGCCATAGTCGGCCAGCAGCGCCGTGAGGTCGACCGACTGCGTGAACGCGCGCCACCAGGCGCGCAGCCGATCGCACAGCTCGGGGCGTGCCTCGACGGCGTCGAGCAGCAACTGCACGCGGCCGATGGCGGCCTGCGGCGAGGCGCGGTCGCCGCGCAGCCAGTCGAAGAGGTTGATGAGCCAGATGTGGCGCTGCGCCACATCGGCCGTGGGGTCGAGGCCGGCAAGCAGCCCCTGCAAGTCGCGAGATGCAGCAGCCATGATGAATTCGTAACGGATCAGTGCGGGGAACACCGCGCAACCGGCTCAGCCGGGCCGCTGGTGTTGCCCCCGGCGAGGGGGAAGGAGAAGCGACACGAAGTGCGCGAAGCCTGGGGGAGTACCTAGTGAAGCACCCGGGAGACCGGGGCGCCGCCGATGTCGGCTTCGAGCACGAACATGGGAACGGGCACGTCGAAACGCTCGCCTTCCTCGGTCACCACGAAGAAGCTGCCATGCATCGTGCCGCTGGCCGCCTGCAGGCGGCAGCCGCTGGTGTAGCGAAACGATTCGCCGGGCGCCAGCAGCGGCTGCTGGCCGATCACGCCGAGGCCCTTGACCTCCTGCGCATGCCCAGAGGCGTCGTTGATGAGCCAGTGGCGCGCGATCAATTGCGCGCCCACCGTGCCCACATTGGTGACGGTGATCGTGTAGGAGAAGGTGTAGACGTTGTCCTTGGGCGAGGACTGGTCGGCCAGGTAACGCGGTTCGACCTGTACGCTGAAGGGGCTGTGTGACATGGGGCGCATGGTAACGGAGGCCTTTCCTCGGACTTCCGACGGCTGCGAGAATCCGGGGTTATGAGCAGCACCCCGTTCCGCATTGCGCCCTCCATTCTTTCCGCCGACTTCGCGCACCTCGGCCAGGAACTGACCGACGTGATCGCGGCCGGCGCCGACTGGATTCACTTCGACGTGATGGACAACCATTACGTGCCGAACCTGACCTTCGGCCCCATGATCTGCCAGGCCCTCAAGCCCTACGCCAAGACCGCCGACGGCACGCCCGTGCCCATCGACGTGCACCTGATGATCCAGCCGGTCGACGCGCTGGCCGCGTCTTTTGCGCAAGCGGGCGCTGACTACATCAGCTTCCACCCCGACGCATCGACCCATGTGCACCGCAGCATCCAGGCCATCAAGGCCGCGGGCTGCAAGCCCGGCCTGGTGTTCAACCCGGGCGCCGGCCTCGAGGCGCTGGACTGGGCCATCGACGACATCGACCTGATCCTCATCATGAGCGTCAACCCCGGCTTCGGCGGCCAGAGCTTCATCGATTCGGCGCTGCGCAAGATCGAGCAGGCGCGCAAGCGCATCGAGCAGAGCGGGCGCGACATCCGCCTCGAGGTGGACGGCGGCATCAAGGCCGACAACATCGCCCGCGTGGCTTCGGCCGGCGCCGACACCTTCGTGGCGGGCAGCGCGATCTTCAACGCCAAGGACTACGGCGCGGTGATCGGCGACATGCGCCAGCAGCTGGCCACCGTCAAGGCCTGACCTTGCCGTCGGCGGTGCGCTCGGGCGTGAGCCCGCGGTCGGTGTCGACCACGCCGCGCTCCACGTCCTCGTAGCCGCGCCGGCCCTTCTCGGGCGGCTGGCCGTCCTGCATCACCTGGCTGTCCGACGACTGGTCGCGCTCGTGCGGCAGGCGCGGCGCCGATTCGCCGTCCTTTTCGACGCGGGTGGTGTCCTTCTTGTCCTTGCGCGGCTGCTGGGCCATCGTGTGCTCCTTCAAAGTTCGGGTCTGGCGCCAGCTTGCGCGGCGCCCCGCCACGGGGCAGTAGGACAGGCCAGGGCGCGGCTGTAGGTTCGCGCTGCACGCCCGCCATGCCACAGGGTCTTGCCTTTTGCGTGGCCACAGTCGCCTCCGCATAATCGCCCGCATGTCCACCCCGCTTTTCGACGACGCCGCGACCGCCACCGACAGCCTGCGCCTGCATGCCTTCGCGTCGCTGAACCCCGGCCCGCGCCTGCTCGTGATCGGCGGGGTGCACGGCGACGAAACCTGCGGCACCGAGGGCATCGCGCGCGTGCTGGCCGAGTTCGATGCCGGCGACTTGCACCTGCTGCGCGGCGAACTCACGCTCGTGCCCGTGGCCAACCCGCTCGCGCGACGACGCCTGCAGCGCGAGGGCCAGCGCAACCTCAACCGCCTGTTCCGCCCGAGCGAGACGCCGGCCGACTACGAGGCCCGCATCACCAACCGGCTGGCGCCCGTCATCGCGCGCCACGACGTGCTGCTCGACCTGCACTCCTTCCAGAGCGAGGGCGAGGCCTTCGCGATGATTGGCCCGCGCGACAACAGCGGCAGCCTCGAGCCCTTTGCGCGCGCGCAGGAAGAAGGCCGGCTCGCGCTGCACATCGGCACGCCCATCGTCGTCGAGGGCTGGCTCGACATCTACGCCGCCGGCCTCGCGCAGCGCGGCGCGGCGGTCGACGAGGCCGCCATCGACTTCGGCCGCGGCACCAACGAATACATCCGCAGCTGCGGCGGCTACGGCGTCACGCTCGAATGCGGCCAGCACCAGGACCCTCAGGCGCCCGAGGTGGCGTGGGCGGCCATCCGCCGCACGCTCGCGCTGCTGGGCATGGCGGCGCTGCCGCCGGGCCTGTCGGCCGCGCCCCCGCAGCCGCCCCAGCTGCTGCGCCTGGCGAGCGTGACCGACCGCCTGCACGAGGACGACAGCTTCGTGCGCGACTGGGCCACCTTCGACCCCGTGCAGCGCGGCGAACCCGTGGGCATGCGGCACGACGGCACGCTGGTCAGCGCGCCCGACGACGGCTTCATCGTGTTCCCGAACGCGATGGCGCTGCCGGGCGCCGAGTGGTTCTACTTCGCGCGGCCCAGCGAGCGCGTGCTCGACCCGACCGTCTGAGGCTCGCGCCTGTCGGCGCCCTCCTACCGGTGACGCCCACCTTCTCCCACAGACGGGGAGGGGCGGCCACTACGGCCCGCGCACCGGGCCCCACCTAAGCTTCCTCTTTGCGGATTTGCCGGCTTGCGGCCCCGCTTCTCTCGGAGGGAAAAACATCATGGAAATCTCGGCACTGTTCGATTCGCTCATGGGCACCTGGGGCGACGACATCCTGATCTGGGCGGTGGCTGCCGTGACCGCCTGCATCGGCCTGATCGCCGTGGTGAACGTGCTCGACATCTTCATCGGCAGCGGCAACAGCAACGAGGCCGGCTGAGCCGACCCGCATCGATGCCCAGAACCCCGATGTCCCCCCAGAACAAGGCCGCCGCAGGCCGCCGCGCCAGCACCGCCAAGACCGGTGACGGCGCCAACGCCAAGCAGCTGCAGCTCGAGGGTTTCACCACCGAGCACCCCACGCACCTGACGACCAACCAGGGCCTGCAGGTTCCCGACAACCACAACTCGCTCAAGGCGGGCGTGCGCGGGCCGACGCTGCTCGAAGACTTCATCCTGCGCGAGAAGATCACGCACTTCGACCACGAGCGCATTCCCGAGCGCGCCGTGCACGCGCGCGGCTCGGCAGCGCACGGCTACTTCCAGGTCTACCAGTCGATGTCGCAGTACACCTGCGCCGATTTCCTGCAGGACCCCGATGCGAAGACGCCCGTGTTCGTGCGCTTTTCGACCGTGGCCGGCTCGCGCGGCTCGGCCGACACCGTGCGCGACGTGCGCGGCTTCGCCGTCAAGTTCTACACGCGCGAGGGCAACTACGACCTCGTGGGCAACAACATCCCCGTGTTCTTCATCCAGGACGCGATGAAGTTCCCCGACCTCATCCACGCCGTCAAGCCCGAGCCGCACCACGAGATGCCGCAGGCCGCGAGCGCGCACGACACCTTCTGGGACTTCGCCTCGCTCATGCCCGAGAGCACCCACATGCTGATGTGGGCCATGAGCGACCGCGCCATTCCGCGCAGCCTTCGCATGATGGAAGGCTTCGGCGTTCACACCTTCCGCTTCGTCAACGCGCGCGGCGAGAGCCACTTCGTGAAGTTCCACTGGAAGCCCAAGCTCGGCGTGCACGGCCTCGTGTGGGACGAGGCGCAGAAGATCGCCGGCAAGGACCCCGACTTCCACCGTCGCGACCTCTGGGAGGCCATCGAGCAGGGCCACTTCCCCGAGTGGGAGCTGGGCGTGCAGCTCATCGCGCCCGACCGTGCCGAATCGCTGGGCTTCGACCTGCTCGACCCGACCAAGCTGATCCCCGAAGAGATGGTGCCCGTGCAGCGCATCGGCAAGCTGGTGCTCAACCGCAACCCCGACAACTTCTTCGCCGAGACCGAGCAGGTGGCCTTCCACCCGGGCCACGTCGTGCCCGGCATCGACTTCAGCAACGACCCGCTGTTGCAGGGGCGCCTGTTCAGCTACACCGACACGCAGATCTCGCGGCTGGGCGGCGCCAACTTCCACGAGCTGCCGATCAACAAGGCCGTGTGCCCGTTCCACAACATGCAGCGCGACGGCATGCACCGCCAGACCATCGCGCGCGGCCAGGTCGCCTACGAGCCCAACACGCTGGGCAGCGGCACCGAGTTCCGCGTGGACGGCGGCAGCCACGGCTTCCAGTCGTTCCCCGAAGAGATCGAGTCGCCGAAGGTGCGGCGCCGCAGCCCGTCGTTCGACGACCACTTCACGCAGGCGCGCCTGTTCTTCAACAGCCAGAGCATGGCCGAGAAGGAGCACATCGTCGCGGCCTTCCGCTTCGAACTCTCGAAGCTCGAAGTGCCCGCGATCCGCCAGCGCATGGTCGACAACCTCGCGCACGTGGACGAGAAACTCGCACGCCGCGTGGCCGAGCCGCTGGGCATCGGCGAGCCCGACGCGAAAGCGGCGGCGGGGTACTCGGGCTTTCGCGAACACCGCATCGAGTTGCCCATCGACGAATCGCCCGCGCTGCGCATGAGCGATGGCAGCGCCGACGGCGTGGTGCGCACGCGCAAGGTCGCGATCCTCGTGGCCGACGGCGTCGACTCGGCCTCGCTGAAGCCCATTCGCGATGCGCTCGAGCAGGTGGGCGTGCTGTGCAAGGTGGTGGGCCCGAAGCTCGGCACCGTGGCCAGCGCGTCGAAACGCCAGATCGACGTCGACATGACCTTCACCAACACCGCCTCGGTGTTGTTCGACGCCGTGCTCGTGCCTGCAGGCGCCGAGGGCGCCGCCGCGCTCGCGGCACAGGGCGATGCCGTGCATTTCGTGCTCGAGGCCTACAAGCACTGCAAGGCGATCTGCGCGGTGGGCGAGGGCGTGCAGTTGCTGGCCACGCTGGGCGTCACGCCCGAGGGCGAGGCGCCGGCCGGCGTGGTGGTGGCCGAAACGCCCGTCACGAACCTGGGCGACGCCACGGCGGCGACGCAGATCGCGCACGACTTCATTGCGGCGATTGCGAAGCACCGGCATTGGGACCGGCTCAACATCGACAGCGTGCCCGCCTAGCGTGAACCGGCTCTACGCCATTTGCGCTAGACCGTATTGCGAATAGGCGAGGTGAACACCCGCTCCTAGACTTTCCCACGAGGCCTGAACGGCGCGCACTCCCGCGGCGTCGAGCGTTCGCGGCAGCGAGTGCATGGGTCGAGGGGGTTCAATGGCGTGGTTTTCGAGATGGGGATGTGCGCATCCGGCGCGTCGCCGTGCCGGTCTTGCCGGTGCGGTCGGCCTGGTGGGTGTGCTGCTTCTGGGCCCCGGCGGTCCTTCGGCGCAGGCACAACGTCCGGCGCCACCACCTGCAACTCCCGCCGCTGCGGCGGGCGGCCCGAGTGCCGAAGCCGCGGCCGACCGCATGGCGCAGGCGCGGCTGGCCGACACCGACACGCTGCTGGCCCTGACCAGCGAAGGCGCGGTGCTCTACGGGCAGGACGCGGTCAAGCTCTCGGGCTATCAATACTGCAGCCAGGCGGTCGCGTTGGCCGAGGCGGGCGAGTTCCGCCAGAGCGTGCGCGCCGCGAGCAAGGCGCTGCACCTGGCCAACGCCACCAGCGACCCGAACCTGCGCGCCGTGGCCAACCGCGACCTGGCGATCGTCTACAGCTATTCGGGCCAGCTCGAGAAGGCCGAGGAGTTCGCGCGCGAAGCGCTGCGCCATCCCGCGCGCGACCCCAAGCTGGTGGTCGGCCCGGTGCAGAAGGTGATCGGCGACGTGCGCACGCGGCGCGGCGACTTCGCCGGCGCGGTGCTCAGCTACGACGAGGCACTGGCCAACAGCTCGCCGCGCTATGCGCCGCTGGTGCAGGCCTCGCTGGTCAACGCGCTCATCGAGTCGGGTGACGCGGCACGCGCGCGCCAGGTGCTCGGCGACATGGCCGAGCCGCGCGAGGCGCCGCTGGCCGCGCAGCTCGAACGCACGCGCGCCCGCCTGCTGCTGGCCGAGAACAAGCCGGCCGAGGCACGCGACAAGTACCGCGCGCTCACCACGCGCCAGGTCGGCACCGACACCGCCTACTACCGGCTCTGGGCCTGGGACGGCGTGGCGCGCAGCGAACTCGCGCTGGGCCAGAAGCAGGCCGCCGCCGAGGCCGCGGGCCGCGCGCTGGCCGATGTCGACCAGGTGCGCGCGCGCTTTCGCAGCGAAGAAGTGAAGATGGGCCTGTTCTCCGACCTGCAGTCGGTGTTCGAGCGCGGCGTGGCGGTGTACAGCGAAGCGGGCGATCCGCAGCGCGCCTTCGAGGTCAGCGAGCACAGCCGCTCGCGCGCGCTGCTCGACGCGGTGCGCGGGCGCGCGAAGCTCAGTGAATCGTCGGCCGGCACGGTCGGCGTGGCCGCGCTGCAGCGCACGCTGGCGGCCGACGAGCGGGTGGTGCAGTACCACGCGCTGCCCGACCGCCTGATGGTCTGGGTCGTGGGGCCGGACCGCATTGTCGAAAAGCGCATCGCGGTGAAGCGCGACGAGCTCACCGAACTCGTCGAGACCTTCCGCAATTCGATCGTGCGCGGCCGCCGCGCCGCCATCACCAACGCCGACAAGCTCGGCGCCGCGCTGCTGGGCCCGCTGGGCCTGGCGCCGGGGCAGCGCGTGGTGGTGGTGCCGCACGGGCCGCTGCACTACCTGCCGTTCCAGGCGCTGCGCCTGGACGGGCGCTACCTCATCGAGACGCACCCGGTGTCGGTGGCGCCGTCGATCAGCATCGCGGTGCAGCTGGCGCAGCGCACGCCGCGCGTGAACGCGTCGCTCACGGCCTTCGGCAATCCGCGCATCGAGGACAAGTACGACCTGCCCGGCGCCGAGACCGAAGTGAAGCAGCTCGCGCAGCTGTTCCCGCGCAACACGGTGTACATGGGCGCCGCCGCCACCAAGACGCAGTTCCGCGACGTGGCCTCGCGCTCGCCGCTGATGCACGTGGCGGCGCACGCCGAGGCCGACGAGGTCGATCCGCTGTACTCGCGCATCCTGCTGGCCAACGAAGGCGGCAAGCAGAACTTTCTCGAGGCGCACGAGATCCTCGCGCTGCCGATGGACGGCACGGCGCTGGTCACGCTGTCGGCCTGCGAGTCGGGCCTGGGGCGCATCGCGCAGGGCGACGAGGTGCTGGGCTTCACGCGCTCGTTCCTCTCGGCCGGCAGCTCCAGCCTCATCGCCTCGCTGTGGCCGGTGTCGGACGACGCCACCGCCGTGCTCATGGGCACGCTGTATGGCGAGCTCGCCAAGGGCCGCGACATCCAAAAGGCCATGCAGGCCGGACAACTGGCCGTGCTGAAGGACCCCAAGATGTCCCACCCCTTCTTCTGGGGGCCGTTCAACCTGATCGGCAACTGGCGCCTCACGGTGGGGAGCTGACCATGTCTTCGTCACGCTCCCTCTTGCAAAGAAGCACTGCCATGGCCTCTGCGATCCGCCTTCGTCCTCGGCCGACGCCGATCGCCATTGCGGCGACTGCACTCGTCGGCGCCACGCTGTGGGTCGCCATGCCCCGCGCCCATGCGCAGGAAGCCACCACGCTGCTGCCCACCAAGGACCCGTGCGGCAGCTGCGACCGCCCCGTGGCGCAGGCCACCGGCGCCGTCGCCCCGCAAACCCTGCCCGCGCCGCCCCGGCCCGCGGCAGGCGCGGGCAGCTTCAAGCTCACCGACCTGCGCCTGAACGGCGTGAAGGCGCTGAGCAACGAAGAGCTGCAGACCATCACCGCGCCGTACATCGGCCGCGAGGTCACGCTCGGCGACCTCGAAGGCCTCGCGCAGGCCATCACCACGCGTTACAAGGAGCGCGGCTACTTCCTCGCGCAGGCGGTGGTGCCGGTGCAGACCGTGCGCGACGGCATTGTCGAGATCAGCATCATCGAAGGCCGGCTCGGCAAGGTCGACGTGCTGGTCGCGCCCGAGGCGCCGATCAGCGAGGCGCGCGTGCGCGGCTTCCTGGCGGCGCTGCAACCCGGCGAGGCGGTGAACGCGCCGGCCTACGAGCGCGCGATGCTGCTGCTGTCGGACCAGCCCGGTCTCAAGGTGTCGTCCAGCCTGCAGGAAGGCGCGCAGGCCGGCACCACCGACCTGTCGGTGGAGGTCGAGGCCGGCGCGCGCTGGGCCTTCTCGGCCGAGGCCGACAACCACGGCACCAAGGAGGCAGGGCGCTACCGCGTGGGCGGCACGGCGCGCTGGCTCAGCCCCTTCGGCATCGGCGACAACCTCGATGCGCGCCTGCTGCTGTCCAACAGCAACGCGCTGCAGTACGGCCGCGTGGCCTACGAGGCGCCGCTGGGCACCAGCGGCCTGCGCGCGGGCATCGGCATCTCGCGCGTGAGCTACGACCTGGGCGGCAAGTTCGTCGACCTCGACGCGCGCGGCCGTGCCGACGTGCTCGACGTGTCGCTCAACTACCCGCTGATCCGCCAGCGCCAGCAGAACCTGTTCCTGCGCCTCACGGCCGACGTGAAGGACCTCACCGACGAGCTGCGCGGCGTCGACTTCACGGCGAAGAAGCGCGTGCAGGGCTTCGGCATCGGCTGGGCCTGGGAGCGGCGCGACGAGGTGCTGGGCGGCGGCTACTGGGCCAGCTCGGGCACGCTGTACCACGGCGACCTGTCGATCCGCGACGCGCAGAGCTTCCAGTCCGACCAGCAGTTCGGCGGGCGCCACACCGAAGGCGGCTTCACCAAGCTGAGCTTCCAGGTGTCGCGCCTGCAGGCCATCGTGCCGCGCCACTCGCTGTACTTCTCGGTCGGTGGGCAGTGGGCCAGCAAGAACCTCGATGCCTCCGAAAAACTCGCGCTCGGCGGCGCGCGCGCGGTGCGCGCCTACCCCTCGGGCGAACTGCTGGTGGACCAGGGCCTGATCGGCACCTTCGAATACCGCTGGGCCGCCACCGACGAGATCACGCCCTACCTGTTCTACGACGCGGCACGCGGACGCATCGCGCGCCATCCCTCGCCCTTCGACGGCGAGAACTCCCACAGCCTGCGCGGCTACGGCATCGGCCTGAGCTGGTCGCGCCCCGGCAACTTCTCGATCAACGCCACGCTCGCCTGGCGCGCCGGCACACCGCCCGCGCAGACCGACGGCGGCGGGCGCAACCCGCGGCTGTACGTGCAGCTGCAAAAGGCGTTCTGACCATGAAGCCCCGCACCACCTTCCAACCCCGGCATCCGCTGCGTCCGCTGGCGCTTTCGATCGCGTGCATGGGCCTGGCCCCGGCGCTGGCGCAAACCATCCTGCCGAGCTTCCTGCCGGGCGGCTACACCACGCAGGGCGGCGTGACCGTGGGCAGCACCACCTCGGCCTCCAGCGCGGGCGGGCAGGCGCTGGGCATCTCGCAGTCGTCGCTGCGCGCGATCATCAACTGGAACAGCTTCTCCATCGGTGCCAAGGACGCGGTCAACATCAACCAGTCGATGGGCGTGTCCAGCATCCTGCTCAACCGCGTGACGGGCAACGAGCTCTCGACCATCGCCGGCCAGCTCACGGCCAACGGGCGCGTGTTCCTCGTCAACCCGAACGGCGTGGTGTTCAGCCAGGGCGCGACGGTCAACGTGGGCGGCCTCGTGGCGTCCACGCTGGCACTGAACACCACCGACAACGACTTCCTCGCCGGTAGCAGCAAGCTCGATTTCCTGCGCGACGACAACAAGAGCACGGTCGTGAGCAACGCCGGTGTGCTCACCGCCGTGGGCGGCCCCGTGGTGCTGATGGGCGCCGAGGTGACCAACACCGGCCGCATCGTCGCCGACCACAGCACCGTGGCGCTGGCCTCGGGCCGCAGGATCAGCTTCGACCTGGGCAACGACGGACTCACCAACCTCGTGGTCGCGGCCGAGGCCATGGCCGCCACCAGCGCCAAGGTGGTGAACGCCGCGGGCGCCACCTTGCAGGCCGACGGCGGGCGCGTGATGCTCATCGGCAGTTCCACCACGGCGGGCGAGCTGGTGGTGAACCAGTCGGGCACGGTGCGCGCGCGCACGCTGGAGAACGTCAACGGCGAGATCGTGCTCGGCGCCGGCAGCAACAACCGCATCGAGATGAACGGCGGCACGCTCGACGCCACCGGCATGGGCGCGGGGCAGCACGGCGGCACCATCCGCATCGCGGCGGGGCAGGTGCGTATCGAAGGCACCGGCGGCGGCGACCAGCGCGCGGTGATCGACGCCAGCGGCCAGGCCGGCGGCGGCAGCGTGTCGGTGCGCGGCTATGACGTGGCACTGTCGTCCACCGCGGTGCTGCGCGCCGACGCCACCACGGGCGGCGCCGGCGGCAACGTCACCACGGCCAGCGCCCAGGGCCAGGCCCTGGTCGGCGAGGCCGACCCGGCGCCCGAGCGCGAATCGCGGCTGCAGGCCTACGGCGAGATGACCGCGCGCGGCGCGGGTGCCGGCAAGGGCGGTGCGATCTCGAACGAGGCCGATGCGGTGCGTGTGCAGGCCGTGCGCGTCGATGCGGGCGGTGGTTCGCAAGGCGGCGCCAACGGCAGCTGGCGCGTGAGCGCGAAGCAATCCGACCTGGGCATCGTCGAGGCCGGCAACGTGCCGGCGTATGACAGCAAACTGCCGGCCTTCACCGGCGGCTCCGTGAGCGCCGGCAGCATCGGCGACACGCTGGGCCGCGGCACCGACGTGACGCTGGCGAGCGGGCGCACCGGCCTGGGCGCGGGCGTGACCTTTGCGCCCGGTGTGCAGGTCGTCAAGAGCGAAGGCGGCACGGCGCGGCTGCGCGTCGATTCGGCCGGCAGCATCGTGATGAACGAGGGCTCGGCCATCGCATCGCAGCAAGGCGCGCTGCACGTCGACTTCAACGCCGACGCGGCCGGCCGCGTCGCCACCAACGCGAAGAACATCAACAACAGCAGCGGCAACCCTTCTGCGGAGACCGACTATGCCGGCGCCATCGTGCTGACCGGCGCGACCATCGCAGCCAACGGCGGCGACGTGCGCTTCTTCGGCCAGGGCGACGCACAGAACGGCCGCGCCATCGGTGGCATCGTCCCGCTCGGCGGCGACACCGGCGATTTCGTGTGGCGCGATGGCGTGACGCTCGCCGGCAGCCAGGTCACCACCGGCGGCGAAGGCCGCGTGACGATGCGCGGCCAGGGCCGCACCTGGATCGACGACCAGGACACCGGCGACTTCATCTTCCGCGGCAGCAACGGCGTGTCGATCACGGGCGGCACGGTCGAAGCCGGCGCGGGCGGCCTGCAACTCGACGGCCTCGCGGGCTACGGGCGCAGCGGTGTCGCCATCGGCAGCGGCGCGGTGCTGAAGTCGGTGGGCGACATCGGCATCAAGGGCCAGGGACCGACGTGGACTTCCAACATCGGCGGCGCCACGGTGGGCGCCAGCACGGCGGTCGTCATCGACGACGCCACCGTGGCCAGCGAGCGCGACGTGCGCATCGAAGGCCAGGGCGCCAACCTCGACGGCCTGCGCACCGACACGGGCTTCGCGGCGGGGAACATGTCGGCCGGCGGCGGCAACGGCGTCGCCATCCGCGGCGAGGTCTCGGCCGGCGCGGGCCGGCGCATCGACGTCATCGGCCACGCGGGCAGCGAAGGCTTCAGCGCCACGCTCGGCAGCCCCGACATCATCATCACGCCGTCCACCACGCCCACCTACGGCGTGGCCGTGACCGTCGATGGCGACCGTCCGACGGCGCTGCGCACCAGCGGCGGCACCATCGCCATCGACGCCCAGGGCAGCGACATCTCGATGCGCATGGTCACCTCCTTCTCCGGCGTGGGCACCAGCGTCGGCACGCTGGCCTCGGTGGCCAGCGACAGCGGCAAGGGCGGCAGCATCTCGGTGCAAGGGCGCAACGTGCTCATCGACGGCGCCACGAATTCCGACGGCTCGCCCGCGGTGGCGCGCCTGGACGCCAGCGGCGCGACCGGCGGCGGCAGCATCGACATCGCGGCCACCAATGCCATCGCCGTCGGCGGCAACACGCGCCTGGAAGCCAACGCGGGCACGGGCGCGGGCAACGGCGGCAGCATCAAGGTGGTGGCGACCGAGTCGCTGCGCGCGCACGGCCAGCTCTC
>NZ_BCUS01000129.1 GCF_001591345.1 Variovorax boronicumulans NBRC 103145
CATCGCGGGGCTCGGCGCCCTCACGGCGCCCGCCTCCGCGGTGGCCGCGCTGCTGCCCATGACCCCGCCCGACACCACCGACCTGATCGACATCGGCGACGCGGTCACGCTCACGTCGCTGCCGACCATGCCGCTCGTGAAGGTGACGAACACCGGCGACGGCCGCGTGCGCCTGGCGCTGCCGCGCCTCGAAGTGGGCCAGGGCATCGCCACGGCCAGCGCCATGATGCTGGCCGACAAGCTGCGCCTGCCGTTGAGCGCGATCGAAGTCACGTCGGCCGACGCGAGCCCCGAGCTGATCTGGAACCAGCTCACGGGCGGCTCGTCGAGCGTGCGCTCGATGCACGCCGGCATGCCGGTGCTGGGCGGCCTCGGCGGCCTGCTCTCAGGCTCGACGCCTTCGGTGGTCGGCCAGCGCGTGACGCGGCTCGACGCGCTGGACATCGTCACCGGGCGCAAGAAGTTCACGCTCGACCAGGCGGTGCCCAATGCCAAGCCGACGATGGTGCGGCGCCCGCCGACCATCAACGGCAAGTTCGTCGGCATCAACAACCTGAACACGGTGATGGGCATGCCGGGCGTGATCGGCGTGGTGCCGATCCCCGCCACCAACGGCATCACGCCGACGCCGCCGGGCGTGGCAGTGATGGCCGAGACCTTCGGCCAGGCCTGGGCCGCGGTGAACGCGCTCGACGTGACCTGGGCCGCCGGCCCGCTCGACGGCGAGTCGAACGCCACCATCATGCGCAAGCTGAAGTCGTCGCTGCTGCCCTTCGCGCTGCCGCCGCTGGGCGCGCTGACGGTCGAGGCCGAGTTCGAGTTCGCGCCGGCCGCGCACTGTCCGATGGAAGTCGAATGCGCGATTGCCGACGTGCGGCCCGACCGCGCCGAGATCTGGGCCGGGCTGCAAAGTCCCATCGTCACCCAGCAGGCGGTGGCCGCCGAGCTGGGCCTGCCGCTGAACAAGGTCGTCGTGCATGCGGTGCCCTCGGGCGGCTCCTTCGGGCGGCGCCTGTTCTGGGACCCGGTGCTGCAGGCGATCCAGGTGTCGAAGGCGCTGGGGCGCCCCTGCCGCCTGATGTACCACCGCACCGACGACATGCGCCACACGCGCATCCGCCCGCCGATCTACCAGAAGGCGCGCGCCACGATGCTGCTGGGCCAGGTGATCGCCTTCGAGCAGCGCATCGCCAGCGTGCGCCTGGACACGCGCCACGGCTTCGGCAACATGCTCGAGGCCGCCGCCATCGCGCTGCCCAACGCCTTCCCGCAGACGGTGGGCAACTTCGCGATCGAGCAGGTGATGTTCAAGACCATGGTGACCTCGCCCTACAACTTCGGCGTCACGACCAAGCTGCTGACGCCCGTGCCGATGGACATGAACACCTGCTCCTACCGCTCGGTGCACATCCAGCCCGCGCGGCTGGTGGAAGAGATCCTGGTCGACGAGATGGCCCGCGCGGCGCGCAAGGACCCGGTCGCCTTCAGGCTCGAGTACCTGCGCCTGCCGCGCGCCCGTGCGGTGCTGAAGGCGGTGGCGGAGGCCGCGCAATGGGGCAAGGCGATGCCGGCGGGCTTTGCGCAAGGCGTGGGCGTGCACCAGGAGTCGAAGTCCTTCACGGCCTGCATCGTCGAGATCGACGCGCGCGTGCCGGCGCAGGCCCGCGTGGTGCGCGCGACCATCGCCATCGATGTCGGCACGCCGATCAACCCCTCGGGCATCGAGGCGCAGCTGCAGGGCGGCCTGTGCGAATCGATCGCGCTGGTGCTGTCGGCGGGGCTGCACATCCAGAACGGCCTGCCGCTGGAAGGCAGTTACTCGCAGTACCACTTCTCGCGCATGAAGCACTACCCGAAGGACGTGAAGATCATCATCCTGCCGGCCAATGGCGAGGCCATCGGCGGGCTGGGCGAGGTCGGCCTGTCGGCGAGCTCGGGTGCGATCGCCAACGCCTATGGGCGCGCCACCGGCATCAAGCCGCGCAGCTTCCCGCTGAACTTTCCGGTCGACTTCACGCCGATCCCGCCGGGCAAGCTGCCCACGCCCGTCAACGTTCCGATCCCCGCCTGAGGAGACCCACCATGCCTGTGCAATCTTTCAAGGTGAACGGCCAGAACGTCGACGTCGAGGCGCCCGACGACCTGGCGCTGCTGTGGGTGCTGCGTGACAAGCTCGGCATCACCGGCCCGAAGTACGGCTGCGGCATCAACGTGTGCAAGGCCTGCACCTGCCACGTCGACGGCAAGGCCGTGACGACCTGCTCGGTGCGCGTGTCCGACGTGCGCGGGCGCCAGGTGACGACCATCGAGGGCCTGGCCAACGGCAACACGCTGCACCCGGTGCAGCAGGCCTGGATGAACCTGGACGTGCCGCAGTGCGGCTTCTGCCAGCCGGGCCAGATCATGGCCGCGGTCGACCTGCTGCGCCGCACCCGCACCCCGACGGACGCCGACATCGACGCCATCGAGAACGTGTGCCGCTGCGGCACCTACGGGCGCATCCGCGAGGCGATCAAGGCCGCCGCCGCGATGATGGGATAGGACCAGACGAAAAAACGGCCAGCCACCGCGCTCTGCGGTGCTGGCCGGTTGGCGCTTGCGGCGCTTACTCGCCGAGGTAGGCGGCGCGCACGCGCGGGTCGCGCAGCAGTTCCTTGGCGTCGCCGTTCATCGTGATGAGGCCCGACTCCATGACGTAGCCACGGTCGGCCAGTTGCAGCGCGCGGTTGGCGTTCTGCTCGACCAGCAGGATCGTGACGCCTTGCGAGGCCACGGTCTGCACCACCTCGAAGATCTTGTCGCACATGATCGGCGACAGGCCCATGGTGGGCTCGTCGAGCAGCAGCACCTTCGGACGCGCCATGAGTGCGCGGCCCATGGCCAGCATCTGCTGTTCGCCGCCCGACATCGTGCCGGCCAGCTGGTCCTTGCGCTCGCGCAGGCGCGGGAAGGTCACGAACACGCGCTCCATGTCGCTGGCGATCTCGGCCTTGTCGTTGCGGATGTAGGCGCCGATCTGCAGGTTCTCGGTGATCGTCATGCGCGTGAACACGCCGCGGCCCTCGGGCACCATCACGAGGCCCTCGCCCACCAGGTCCCAGGCGCCGCGGCCCTTGATGCTGCGGCCCAGGAACTCGATGTCGCCCGCGCCGGCCGGCAGCGTGCCGGTGATGGCCTTCATGGTGGTGGTCTTGCCGGCGCCGTTGGAGCCGATGAGCGAGACCAGCTCGCCCTCGAACACGTCGAAGTCCACGCCCTTCACGGCCTGGATGCCGCCGTAGCCCACCTTCAGGCCGCGGACCTTGAGCAGGTTCTTGCCTGCGGCCTTGGCGGCGGCCGGTGCCGTCGCGGTTGCCATCGTTGCTTCTGCGGTGCTCATCTCAATGTCCTCCGGTGCCGAGGTAGGCCTCGATCACCTTTTCGTTCTTCTGTACCTCGACCGGGTTGCCCTCGGCAATCTGCTTGCCGTAGTCGAGCACGGTGACGCGGTCGCACAGGCCCATGATGAGCTTCACGTCGTGTTCGATGATCAGGATCGTGCGGTTGTCCTTGCGGATGCGGTCGATGAGTTCGCGCAGCAGGACCTTCTCGGTCGAGTTCATGCCTGCGGCCGGTTCGTCCAGCGCGATGAGCTGGGGGTCGGTGGCCAGTGCGCGCGCGATCTCGAGGCGGCGCTGGTCGCCGTAGCTCAGCGTGCGCGCCTTGTAGTCGGCGAACTTGCCGATGCCCACGTAGTCGAGCAGCTCCTGCGCCCGCTTGGCGATGGCCGCTTCTTCGGCCTTGAAGCCCTTGGTGCGCAGCATGGCGCCGAACACGCCGGAATGCGTGCGGATGTGGCGCCCGACCATCACGTTCTCCAGCGCCGTCATTTCGGCGAAGAGGCGGATGTTCTGGAAGGTGCGCGCAATGCCGGCCTTGGCCACTTCGTGCACGGCCGTCGGCTGGTAGGGCTTGCCGGCCAGTTCGAAGGTGCCGCTGTCGGGCGTGTACAGCCCGGTGATCACGTTGAAGAAGGTCGTCTTGCCGGCGCCGTTGGGCCCGATCAGGCCGTAGACCTGGCCGCGCTTGATGGTGATGCCCACGTCCGAGAGGGCCTGCAGCCCGCCGAAGCGCTTGGAGATGCCGCGAACGTCGAGGATGGTGTCTGTCGTCATGTCTGTGTGTCCTTGGCTCACGGATTGATGGACATGGGACGCGATGCCGCACCCGGCACTTCGTCAGCGGGGCTGTCGATGCCCGGTGCATGGGTCTGCAGCGTGCCGGGCGCCACGGCCGCATGGGTCGGGTCGACGGGCGCGCCGTTCTTCTTGGTCAGCGTCTTGCCGTGTTCGGGCGATGGCCACAGGCCGCGCGGGCGCATCAGCATGATGACGATCATGGCCAGCGCGATGAACAGCTGGCGCAGGATGGACGCGTCAAGGCGGCCGTCGGTCATCGCCTGCAGCGGGCCGGCCACGTAGCGCAGCACTTCGGGCAGCGCGGCCAGCAGCACGGCGCCCAGGATGACGCCGGGCAGGTGCCCAAGGCCGCCCAGCACGACCATGGCGACGATCATCACCGACTCCATCAGGCTGAAGGACTCGGGCGACACGAAGCCCTGGAAGGCTGCGAACATCGCGCCCGACACGCCGCCGAAACTGGCGCCCATGCCGAAGGCCAGCAGCTTCATGTTGCGGGTGTTGATGCCCATCGCCTTGGCAGCGATTTCATCTTCGCGGATGGCCATCCAGGCGCGGCCGATGCGCGAGATCTGCAGGCGGTGCGAAATGATGATCGTGGCCACCACGAGCGCCAGGAACAGGTAGTAGTACAGCGTGACCGAGGAGATCGTGAAGCCGTCGAACTTCCACGCCTTGCCGAGGTCCAGGCCCCAGAACTTGATGGAGTCGATCGCCGTGATGCCCTTCGGCCCGTTGGTGATGTTGATCGGCTGGTCCAGGTTGTTCAGGAACACCCGGATGATTTCACCGAAGCCGAGCGTGACGATCGCGAGGTAGTCGCCGCGCAGCTTCAGCGTGGGCGCCCCCAGCATCGCGCCGAGCACGCCGGCCACCACCAGCGCGAGCGGAACCACGATCAAGAGCGAGGTGTGCAGCCCGTTCGGGAACATCGCCTTGAACCACGGAAAGGTGTCCGAGAGGTGCGACGAACCCATCAGCGCGTAGAGGTACGCGCCGACCGCAAAGAAGGCCACATAGCCCAGGTCGAGCAGGCCGGCATAGCCGACCACGATGTTCAGGCCGAGCGCGAGCATCACGTAGAGCAATGCGATGTCGGCGATGCGCACCCAGGCGTTGCCCTGGGTCTGCAACAGGATGGGCAGCGCCAGCACGGCGACCACGCCGAGGATGTAGAGCGCGAGGTTCTTGCTGTTCTTCATGGTGTGCTGCTCCTCAGGCCCGGTCCGCCACGCGCTCGCCGAGCAGACCCGAAGGCCGCAGCGTGAGCATCACGATCAGCACGATGAAAGCGAAGATGTCGCTGTAGTTGCTGCCCAGCACGCCACCCGTGAGGGTGCCGATGTAGCCGGAGCCGATGGCCTCGATGAGGCCGAGCAGAATGCCGCCGACCACCGCGCCGGCCAGGTTGCCAATGCCGCCGAACACGGCCGCGGTGAAGGCCTTGAGGCCGGGCAGGAAGCCCATCGCGTGTTGCGCGATGCCGTAGTTGGAGGCGTACATCACGCCGGCGATGGCCGCGAGCACGGCGCCGATGATGAAGGTGGCCGAGATGACCATGTCGGGCCGGATGCCCATGAGCGCCGCGACGCGCGGGTTCTCGGCGGTGGCGCGCATCGCGCGGCCGAGCTTGGTGTAGTTGACCAGCCACATCAGGATCACGAGCGAGAACGCCGTGACGCTGAGGATCATGACCTGCGTCGGAGAGATCACGGCGCCGCCCACGTGGATGGGGTCGGTCGGCAACAGGTTGGGATACGCCTTGTTGGTCGGCTTCCAGATGATCATGGCCAGCGTCTGCAGCAGGATCGACACGCCGATGGCGGTGATGAGCGGTGCGAGCTTGGGGCTGTTGCGCAGCGGCCGGTAGGCCACTTTCTCGATCACGAAGTTGAGGCTTGCCGCGACGACGCAGGCAATGATCAGCGCAACGAAGAGGATCAGCCAGCCCGGTGTGTTGGGCATTCCGTCCTTCATGAGCCCGATGATGGTCCAGCTTGTGAGCGCCCCCACCATCAGCACTTCACCGTGCGCAAAATTGATCAGATTGATGATGCCGTACACCATGGTGTAGCCCAAGGCTATCAAGGCATACATGCTGCCGAGAACCAGACCGTTGATGATCTGCTGCAGCAATATTTCCATAACGCGATTCCCTATGTGTTGCACCTTGCGGGTGCCATTCACCTACCGAGGCACCGGTTTGGCGCCACTGGCTTGACAAGCAAAAAACCAGCCAACATGTGTCGCCGGCAGATTTGGTGGGCGGGATTGTAGACACGCCCCGGCGCTGTTTTGGGGCGGGATGACCGGGGTTTACCCGCTCACTTCATGCTGTATGCGCGTGAAGTCATGCAGATGCGCAAACCTGTATCAGCGATCTGAATTTGTGTTGAGGCGACGCAGTTCGCGCAGCTTTTCCGCGATACGGATTTCGAGTCCACGCTCGACCGGTTCGTAGAACACCTGGCCTTCCAGGCCCTCGGGCAGGTAGCGCTCGCCGGCGGCGAAACCGCCCTCCTCGTCGTGCGCGTAGCGGTACCCCTTGCCGTAGTCGAGCTCCTTCATGAGCTTGGTCGGCGCATTGCGCAGGTGCATCGGCACCGGGCGCGTGCTGTCTTTCTTCACCAGCGCGCGCACCGCGTTGTAGGCCTTGTAGACCGCGTTCGACTTGGGCGCGATGGCCAGGTAGACCACGCATTCGGCCAGTGCCAGCTCGCCTTCGGGGGTACCCAGGCGCTCGTAGACCTCGGCCGCATCGAGCGCCAGGCGCAGCGCGCGCGGGTCGGCCAGGCCGATGTCTTCGCTGGCCATGCGCACGAGGCGGCGCGCCATGTAGCGCGGGTCGGCGCCGCCGTCGAGCATGCGCACGAACCAGTAGAGTGCGGCGTCGGGGTCGCTGCCGCGCACCGATTTGTGCAGCGCGCTGATGGTGTCGTAGAACTGCTCGCCGCCCTTGTCGTAGCGGCGCATGCGCTCGCCGAGCACGCGCAGCAGCCACTCGTCGGTGATGTTCGTGAGCTTCTCGGCGCCGGCCGCGACCGCCAGCGTCTCCAGCGTGTTGAGCAGGCGGCGCGCATCGCCGTCCGCGTAGGCGACGAGGCGGTCGATGGCCGCCTCGTCGATGGCCGGAACCGCCTGGATCGATTGCGCCTTGGCAACGATCTGCTTCAGGTCGCCTTCGTTGAGCGACTGCAGCACGTACACCGCCGCCCGCGACAGCAAGGCCGAATTGACTTCGAACGACGGGTTCTCGGTGGTCGCGCCGATGAACGTGAACAGGCCCGACTCGACGTGCGGCAGGAACGCGTCCTGCTGGCTCTTGTTGAAGCGGTGCACCTCGTCGACGAAGACGATGGTGCGCTGCTGCGTGAGCCCGTCGCGCGCGGCCGTGGCCTGCTCGACCGCCTCGCGGATGTCCTTCACGCCGCCCAGCACCGCGCTGATGCTCAGGAACTGCGCGTCGAAGGCGTCGGCCATGAGCCGCGCGATGGTCGTCTTGCCGGTGCCCGGCGGGCCCCAGAGGATGCAGGAATGCGGCTGGCCCGACTCGAAGGCGATGCGCAGCGACATGCCCGGACCGAGCAGGTGCTGCTGGCCGATCACTTCGCCGAGCGTCTTGGGACGCAGGCGCTCGGCGAGGGGCTGGTGGGTGCGCGGGGCCAAACCGAAACTACCGTCTTGCTGGTGATTACTGCTTGAGCACGTCCGCGCCCGCAGGCGCCTTGAACTCGAAGGTGCTGGCGGGCAAGGCCGGGTTCACCTCGACCTTGCTGAACTTGAGTACCGAGCGCTGGCCGAAGCTGTCCAGGATCTCGAGGGCCGCGAGCGCGTCACCCTGGAAGCCGACCATCACGCTCTGCAGCTGGCCGTCCTTGTTCACCGGCGTGGCCTTGACCCACTGCAGGCCGTCGCGCTCGGGCGCGGCTTCCAGCGCGAAGTCGGCCTGCAGGGCGCGCAGGTCGGCGGCGGAGGCAATCAGCGCCGCGGGCGTCGAACCCAGCGCCTGCGCCTGCGTGCGCTGCGTGACCTGGTTCAGGTCGGCGTCGTAGAGCCACAGCGTCTTGCCGTCGGCCACGATGCTCTGGGCGAAGGGCTTGCGATAGTCGAACTTGAATTTGCCGGGGCGATGGAATTCGAAGGTGCCGGTCGAGGTCTTGACGCGGCCCGGCTGGCCTTCGCGCGGCGGGGCCGTCACGGTCTGGGTGAACTCGGCGCGGCCGGACTTGACGGTCTTCACGAAGGCTTCGAGGCTTTCGAGCCCGTCGGCCCAGGCACTGCCGGCTACCGTGCAGATCAGGCCGGCCAACAGCCAGAGGCGGGTTTTCTTCATGGGAGGTTCCTCGGAAAAACGTTGCTGCGATGCCCATCAACACTACCCGCCGCAGGTGCCGGCTTCTGTAGGCTTTCATGAAGATTTGCAGCAGCGCCGGTGCGCGTTTGCAAATTGCCTCTCAGCACGTAACCAGTCCTGGCGCGGTGGTGATGGGGGTCGTCGTCGATGGTGCGCCGGCGGGTCACTCCGCCTGGCGCGCGGGCACGAGGATCTCGCGCTGGCCGCTGCCGCTCATGGCGCTCACGAGGCCGGCCTTTTCCATGTCCTCGACCAGGCGCGCGGCGCGGTTGTAGCCGATCTTCAGGTGGCGCTGCACCAGCGAGATGCTGGCCTTGCGGTTCTTGAGCACGACCTCGACCGCCTGGTCGTACATCGGGTCTTTTTCGCCGTCGCCGCCGCCGAGCAGGTCGCCGTCACCGTCGCCATCGACCGTGCCGCCTTCGAGCACGCCTTCGATGTAGTCGGGCTCGCCCTGGCTCTTGAGGTAGGCCACCACGCGGTGCACTTCCTCGTCGCTCACGAAGGCACCGTGCACGCGGATCGGCAGGCCCGTGCCGCTGGCCATGTAGAGCATGTCGCCCATGCCCAGCAGCGCCTCGGCGCCCATCTGGTCGAGGATGGTGCGGCTGTCGATCTTGGAGCCCACCGAGAACGCGATGCGCGTGGGGATGTTGGCCTTGATGAGGCCCGTGATCACGTCCACGCTGGGGCGCTGCGTGGCCAGGATCAGGTGGATGCCGGCGGCGCGGGCCTTTTGCGCAAGGCGGGCAATCAGCTCTTCGATCTTCTTGCCGACCACCATCATCAGGTCGGCCAGCTCGTCGATGATGACCACGATGTGCGGCTCGCGCTTCAGCGGTTCCGGATCGTCCGGCGTGAGGCTGAAGGGGTTGTAGATGAACTCTTCCCGCGCCTTGGCTTCGTCGATTTTGGTGTTGTAGCCGGCCAGGTTGCGCACGCCGAGCTTGCTCATGAGCTTGTAGCGGCGCTCCATCTCGGCCACGCACCAGTTCAGGCCGTGCGCCGCCTGGCGCATGTCGGTGACCACGGGCGCCAGCAGGTGCGGGATGCCTTCGTAGACCGACATTTCGAGCATCTTCGGGTCGATCATGAGCAGGCGAACATCGCGTGCCTCGGCCTTGTAGAGCAGCGAAAGAATCATCGCGTTGATACCGACCGACTTGCCCGAGCCGGTGGTACCGGCCACCAGCACGTGCGGCATCTTCGCGAGGTCGGCCACCACGGGGTTGCCGATGATGTCCTTGCCCAGGCCCATCGTGAGCATCGACTTGCCCTCGTTGTAGACCTGCGAGCCCAGGATTTCACTGAGCTTGATCGACTGGCGCTTGGCGTTCGGCAGTTCGAGCGCCATGTAGTTCTTGCCCGGGATGGTCTCGACCACGCGGATCGACACCAGCGAGAGCGAACGCGCCAGGTCCTTGGCGAGGCCGAGGATCTGCGAGCCCTTGACGCCGGTGGCGGGCTCGATCTCGTAGCGCGTGATGACGGGGCCGGGCGAGGCGAGCACCACGCGCACCTCGACGCCGAAGTCCTTGAGCTTCTTCTCGATCATGCGCGAGGTCATCTCGAGCGTGTCGGAGGACACCGTTTCCTGGCGCACCAGCGCGGCGTCGAGCAGGTCGACCTGCGGCAGCTTGCTGTCGGGCAGTTCCTTGAAGAGCGGCTTCTGGCGCTCCTTGACGACGCGGTCGCTGCGGGGGACCTCGGTCATCGCGGGCTCGATCTGCACGGGCGGCGATGCGGGGCGGCGCTTGGGCGCGACTTCTTCCTCTTCGTCGTCGAAGCTCGGCTCGAGAGGACCGGCGTCGCCGAACGCGGCCTCCTTGCTGGGGCGCATTTTCTTGGCGCGCGGCGCGGGCGCCAGCTCCTCCTCGTCGCCGGCGCGTTCGCGCGCGGCCTGCTTGCCCATGGCAATGTCGGCGGCCATTTCGCGCTTTTCACGGCGCGACTCGAACAGCGAGTACGCACGGGCACCGATGCGCTCGGCGATCAGGCTCCACGAAAAACGGAACACCAGCGCCGAACCGATCACGCCGCCGGCGATGGCGACCAGCGCCGAGCCCGTGAAGCCCAGCCAGCGCACGCTCGCCGGCCCCACGAGGTAGCCCAGGGCGCCACCGCCCGAACCCGGCAGGTGCGATTCGAGCCGGTACAGGCGCGACCATTCGAGCACCGCGCTGGCGCACAGCAGCAGGACCAGGCCGAACCAGAAAGCGAGGCGGCTGCGGTTGAAGCGGCCGCGCGGGGGCTGTTCGACCGCCGGCGTCGGTTCGCCGCCGCGCAGCCAGCCGGCCAGCGACGAGAGCCACGCGCGCAGGCCCGCCGCAAGACACCACCAGACGGAATAGCCGGCAAGGAAGTAGCTGCCATCGGCCAGCCAGGCGCCGATGCGGCCGCCCCAGTTCTTGATCTCACCGCCCGTGCCCGAGGTCGACCAGGCGGCATCGGACGGGGTGAAGCTCAGCATCGCCAGCAGCCAGAACAGAAGGGCTGCGAACCCGGCGATCAAGGTGATTTCGTGGGCGAAGCGCAGGGCGCGCAGGCGCACGGGTTGCCCTTCGGCAGCGGAAGAAGAAGAGGACGATTGAAGCGTATGGAGCGAATAGGTCATGAAAAGCACGGCGCCCGGCCCGAAAAAACGCAGGCCGGCCGCCCCGAACACTACAACAAAAGGCCGTGGACGCCGAAAGCGCCCGGCCTATGGGCTCAGGTCAGCGTCAGGAGCCGGTCCTTGATGATCACCGAGCCGTCTTCCTGGGACTGGACGAAACCGCGCTCTTCCAGGTCCTTCATGACGCGGCTCACCATTTCGCGCGACGCGCCAACCATCTTGGCCAGGTCCTGGCGGGAGATCTTGTCGCGGACCTTGAGGTTGCCCATGCCGTCCTGGCTGGCGAACTCGAGCAGCGCGCGGGCCACGCGGCCGTACACGTCCATCAGCGCCAGCGACTCGATCTTGCGGTCAGCGTGGCGCAGGCGCTGCACCAGGCCGCGCATGATGTTGTAGGCCATCGAGGAGTTCTCGGGCAGGCAGCGCGCGAAGGCGTCGCGGCCCAGCATGAGCACGTCGCACTGGATTTCGGTGCGCACGGTGGCCGAATGCGGCTCGTCGTCGATCAGGCTCATCTCGCCGAGATAGTCGCCGGGGTGCAGCGTTGCCAGGATCACCTCGCGGCCACGGCTGTCGGCGCTCGTGACGCGGGCGCGGCCGGTCAGGATGATGTACAGCGCATCGGATTTCTTGCCCTGCTCCACGACGACCTCGGCGCGTTTGAAGCGCTTCTTGATGATCGCATCCGCAATGCTTGCGGACTGCGAGGCCGTCAACGACGCGAACAATGGAACGCGCCGAAGCAATTCAAGGTTGGACAGCATCGACATTAATCAATCCCTGAAACAGCGCGCGATGTGATCCTGATGCTGAGCCCATGGATTACTACAATCGCGCGCATTGAAAACACCGTGCACCCGGTGTTGAACCGGGCGGTGATACTCCCCACGTATCGCTACCACCCTGAAAATGTACACGCTGCCGCAGCGTCCATCCTAGGTTTTCTACTCATGTCCGCACCCCAACACGCCAAGGTTCTCATTCTGGGCTCCGGCCCGGCCGGCTACACCGCCGCCGTCTACGCCGCACGCGCCAACCTCCAGCCTTTGCTCATCACGGGCATCGCGCAAGGCGGCCAACTCATGACCACCACCGAGGTCGACAACTGGCCGGCCGACGTGCATGGCGTGCAGGGCCCGGAGCTGATGCAACGCTTTCTCGAACACGCCGAACGCTTCAAGACGCAGATCGTGTTCGACCACATCAACAAGGTCGACCTGAGCAAGCGCCCGTTCACGCTCACGGGCGACAGCGGCACCTACACCTGCGACTCGCTGATCATCGCCACGGGCGCGTCGGCCAAGTACCTGGGCCTGGATTCCGAAGAGAAGTTCATGGGCCGCGGCGTCTCCGCCTGCGCGACCTGCGACGGCTTCTTCTACCGTGAGCAAGAGGTCTGCGTGATCGGCGGCGGCAACACGGCCGTCGAAGAGGCGCTGTACCTCTCCAACATTGCAAACAAAGTCACACTCGTGCATCGCCGCGACAAGTTCCGCGCCGAGCCGATCCTGATCGACAAGGTCATGGAGAAGGTGGCCGAAGGCAAGATCGTGCTGAAGCTGCACAACCAGCTCGACGAGGTGCTCGGTGACGGCACGGGCGTGACGGGCATCCGCATCAAGAACACGCAGACCGGCGCGACCGAAGAGATCACGCTCAAGGGCTGCTTCATCGCGATCGGCCACCACCCGAACACCGACATCTTCCAGGGCCAGCTGGAAATGAAGGACAACTACATCCTGACCCGCTCGGGCCTGAAGGGCTTCGCGACGATGACCAGCGTGCCCGGCGTGTTCGCGGCCGGCGACGTGCAGGACAACATCTACCGCCAGGCCATCACGAGCGCTGGCACGGGCTGCATGGCCGCCCTCGACGCGCAGCGCTTCCTTGAGGAGCACTGAGACCTTTCCCTGCGGAACGGGATACCGGCCCGCAGGGCCTGGCTTCCCGCTTCTGCGGCACGGCCAGCCCAGCCGGCCCTGAAAGGGCTATAATCCAAGGCTTTGCCGAAACAGGGCCTACCTCCCACCGGGAGTCGGGTTGCGGCAAATCCGGGGTACCGCCACCCGTTTCTGGCGAGGTCAAGCTGCAAAACACCCTGCAATCGCCACGATTGCGCCGGTGCCAGCTGTTCAAGAAAGAGTGTCCACATGGCACGCGTATGCGACGTAACGGGCAAAGGCCCGATGGTCGGAAACAACGTTTCCCACGCCAACAACAAAACCAAGCGCCGGTTCCTGCCGAACCTGCAATACCGCCGTTTCTGGGTCGAGACCGAAAACCGTTGGGTTCGCCTGCGCGTTTCGAGCGCTGCACTGCGCCTGATCGACAAGAACGGTATCGATGCCGTGCTCGCAGACCTGCGTGCCCGCGGCCAAGCTTAAGGAGCTAAATCATGGCAACGAGCAAAGGCGGACGCGAAAAGATCAAGCTGGAATCCACCGCGGGTACCGGCCACTTCTACACGACGAGCAAGAACAAGAAGACGATGCCTGAAAAGATGTCGATCATGAAGTTCGACCCCAAGGCGCGCAAGCACGTCGAATACAAGGAAATCAAGCTGAAGTAATTCGGCCTGTTCTCCCCAAAAAACCCGCTGCTCACCCAGCGGGTTTTTTATTGCCTGTCGTTTTTGTGAAAGCAGAAAAAGGCAGGCACAAAAAAAGCCGACCCGCAGGTCGGCTTCTTCACTGGGCAAGAGCAGCAGCGCGGGAGGCGCCGGCCCTTTGCTCTTCGTCAGGCGCGCGCAGCGCGCAGGCGGGTCGAGAACTCGCGCAGGCCGGCAATGCCGCTGGCTTCCGCACGGTGGCACCAAGCCGCCAGGTCGGCAGCCAGCTGCTCGCGCGATTGCGAGGTGTTCAGCCAGAGCTGACGCAGCTCTTCGCGCATCGTGACCATCTTGTCGAGCACCGGGTGCGCGGCACGGGCCTGCACCAGGTGGGTGCGCGCCGAGGCGGGCACCTTGTCGTCGTCGCGATGCAGCCAGCGCTTGGCCGCCTTGAGCACCGACAGGTCGGCACCCTTGGCCTTCAGCACGTCGATTTCCTCGCTGGTCGCACGGCGCATTTCGCGGGCGTAGCCGGCCATCACTTCGTAGCGGTTGGCAATGACAGCCTCGAGCGTCTTCTCGTTGGCCACGGGCTGGATGTCGCCCATCTGCATCTTCGGCGGCACCTTCTTGACCTTGGCCCAGCCGAGCTTCTGGAACACCTGGATGTAGACCCAGCCGATGTCGAACTCGTACTTCTTGACCGAGAACTTGGCCGAAGTCGGGTAGGTGTGGTGGTTGTTGTGCAGCTCTTCGCCGCCGATGATCAGGCCCCAGGGCAGGATGTTGCGGCTGGCGTCGGACGCCTCGAAGTTGCGGTAGCCCCAGTAGTGGCCGATGCCGTTGATGATGCCGGCGGCGGTGATCGGGATCCAGAGCATCTGGACCGCCCACACGGTCAGGCCGAGCGCGCCGAACAGCGCCAGGTTGATCACCAGCATCAGGCCCACGCCTTGCCAGCTGTAGCGCGTGTACAGGTTGCGTTCGATCCAGTCATCGGGCGTGCCGTGACCGTAGCGCTCCATCGTTTCCTTGTTCTTCGATTCCTTGCGGTACAGCTCGGCGCCGCGCCAGAAGACTTCGTCGATGCCCTTGACCTGCGGGCTGTGCGGGTCGTCGGCGGTTTCGCACTTCGCGTGGTGCTTGCGGTGGATGGCGACCCATTCCTTCGTCACCATGCCGGTGCCGAGCCAGAGCCAGAAACGGAAGAAGTGCGAGGGGATCGGACCGAGGTCCATCGCCTTGTGTGTCTGCGTACGGTGCAGAAAGATCGTGACCGCTGCGATGGTGATGTGCGTGGTGACGAGCGTGTACAGCACGACTTGCCACCAGGCAATGTCCCACAGGCCGTGTCCGAGCCATTGGATGACCGCGTTCAGAACGGCGGAGTCAGGAAGCATCATTGAGTCAGGTACTCCATGGCCACACGAAGGTGCAGCCTTCAGGTAACCCGCGATTTTAGGATGTCAGGGCCAAAACGAGGCCTTTTGTCCTTCTGTCACACCGCAGATTTACCCTAGTTTGGAGCCCCGCGCCTATTTCCGGTTCCACACGGCGGCAAAAAAGCCGTCGGTGGCGTGGCGATGCGGCCACAACCGCAGGTAGCGGCGGCCGTCTTCCCCACCCGCGCAGAGGGTTTCGGCGCCCTCCACCTTGAGCGCCTGGAGCAGTTCCGCGGCATCCATGGGCACGAAATCGGGGTTCGCGGCGGCAAAAGCCTCGGCGATGGCCTCGTTTTCCTCCGGCAGCACGCTGCAGGTGGCGTACACCAGCCGGCCGCCCGACTTCACGAGCCGGGCCGCGCTTTGCAGGATGGCGGTCTGCTTGGCCGTCAATTCGGCCACCGACTTGGCCGATTGCCGCCATTTGAGGTCGGGGTTGCGGCGCAGCGTGCCGAGCCCCGAACAGGGCGCGTCGACCAACACGCGGTCGATCTTGCCGGCCAGGCGCTTGATCCGCTCGTCGCGCTCGTGGGCGATCGCGGCCGGGTGCACGTTCGAGAGCTTGCTGCGCGCCAGCCGCGGCTTGAGCGCGTCCAGGCGATGGGCCGAGGTGTCGAAGGCGTAGAGCCGGCCGGTGTTGCGCATGGTCGCGCCGATGGCCAGGGTCTTGCCGCCCGCGCCGGCGCAGAAATCGACCACCATTTCGCCGCGCTTGGCGTCCAGCAGCAGCGCGAGCAGCTGCGAGCCTTCGTCCTGCACCTCGATGGCGCCGCGCACGAACGCGTCGAGCTTGGTCAGCGCCGGCTTGCCTTCGATGCGCAGCCCCCAGGGCGAGAACGGCGTCACTTCCGATTTGATAGCAGCCTTCGCAAGCTCCGCCTTCACTTCGGCCCGCTTGTCGGTGAATGCATTGACGCGCAGGTCGAGCGGCGCCGGCTGCTGCAGGCTCTCGACCATCGGCCAGAAGCCGTCGCCCAGCTGCGCCTTGAGCGGCGCGACCAGCCATTCGGGCAGGTTGTGACGATGGCGTTCGAGCAGGTCGTCCGGCTGGACGGCGTCGCAGTTGTCGAGCCAGCGCTTCTCGGTGTCGTTGAGCGCGCTCTTCAGAAAGTCGCGCGGGCCGTGAAAGCCCAGGATCGCCATGCGGCGCTCCTTCGAACCGCTGCCCGAAGGCGACAGGTGATCGAACAGCAGCTTCTTGCGAAGCACGGTGTAGACGGTTTCGGCGAGCGTCGCGCGCTCGCGCGGGCCGAACTCGCGGTGGTCGCGGAAAAAGCGCGAAACGACCTGGTCGGCCGGGTGATCGAATTTCAGGACCAGGCCGACCAGATCGGCGGTGGCCTCCAACAGGGCTTTGGGATGCATAGCCCCGATTGTCTCAGCCGGCCGGCCTCGCGGCCGAAACGCCTCAGGCGCCGCGCACCCAGACGGTCCCGAAGGCCTGCCGCTCGATGTCTTCCAGCGTGGGCGAATGCCCCGCCCAGAGCACCAGCGCCGCCCCCGGCAGGGTCAGGGTCTGCTCGAGTTCGCGGCACAGGTGCCAGCGATCCTCGTCGTCGAGCCCCGGCACCTCGACGAACACGATGTACGCCCGCCGCCAGGCGAACTCGCGCAGGTTCTTGCGCACCACCCAGAGCCGCGACACGGGCAGGCAGCGCGCGATGTCGGCGCGCAGTTCGCCCAGCTCGTGGTCGTTCAGGTCGTGGCGCGAAATCTGGCTGAAGAACGGCGTGTCGGTGATCTCTTCCCAGGCGCGCGCCTCGGCCTCCTCCGCCTCCTTGAGCCGCGCGCGCCACAGCTTGAGCCCCTGCTCGTCGTGCGGCCCGGCTTCGGGATCTTCGAGGGAAGCGACGGCGTTCTTCGCCGCCCACCAGCGGCTGGCCACGCCCGACTGGTGCAGCCGCTCGAGCACCGCCAGGCGCTCGGCGCGCTCGCGCACGGGCAGCATCTGGGCCAGTCCGCGCAGCGCGCCCGGGTGGTCCGGCGCGATCCGCAGCGCGCTTTCG
>NZ_BCUS01000130.1 GCF_001591345.1 Variovorax boronicumulans NBRC 103145
CCATCGCGGAGGTGCTGCCATGAGCGACGCATCGCCGCCGGAGATCGTCGCCGAGGCGCGCAACCTGCAGCGCACCTACGCCGTGCGGCGCGGGCTGTTCCGCGCGCCGGCGCAGCTGCGCGCCGTGGGCGATATCTCGTTTCGCCTCGAACGCGGGCGCACGCTCGCGGTGGTGGGCGAATCGGGCTGTGGCAAGTCGACGCTCGCGCGCATGGTCGCGCTGATCGAGAAACCCACCGCCGGGCAGCTGACGCTGATCGGTGCCGATGCCGTGAGCCCGCCGCATGAACGCAGGCGCGAGCTGCGCCAGGCGGTGCAGCTGGTGTTCCAGAACCCGTATGGCTCGCTCAACCCGCGCAAGAAGATTTCGGCGGTGCTCGAAGACCCGCTGGCCATCAACACCACGCTGAGCAAGCCGGAGCGCGCCGAGAAAGCACGCGAGATGCTGGCCCGCGTCGGCCTGCGCCCCGAGTACGCCAACCGCTACCCGCACATGTTCTCGGGCGGCCAGCGCCAGCGCATCGCCATCGCGCGCGCGCTCATGCTGTCGCCGCGCCTGCTGGTGGCCGACGAGCCGGTGTCGGCGCTCGACGTGTCGATCCAGGCGCAGGTGCTGAACCTGCTGGCCGACCTGCAGGCCGAGCTGGGCTTGGCCTACCTCTTCATCTCGCACGACCTGGGCGTGGTGCGCCACATCGCGCACGACGTGCTCGTGATGTACCTGGGCCATGCGGTGGAGCAGGGGCCCAAGTCGCGCATCTTCGCGCGGCCGCTGCATCCCTACACGCAGGCGCTGCTGGCCTCGACGCCGGGCCTGAGCAGCCAGCGCATCGTGCTCAAGGGCGAGCTGCCGTCGCCGCTGGACCCGCCTTCAGGCTGCGTCTTCAGCACGCGCTGCCCGCACGTGCAGCCGCGCTGCCGCGAGGAGCGCCCCGCGCTGCGCGCGCTCGACGAGCGGCTGGTGGCTTGCCACTACGCCGAGCAGTTTCTCGATGGCGCGCCTGCGGTGCGCGCCGATGGTCCCGTGCTCGCCGCGTCCTGAAGAAGAGTGGAGTGGCGAATTTTTCAACCCTGTCTCGAGGAGTCCCCATGAAGACCCAGTCCTCCGTTTCGCGCCGCTCACAAAAGCTGGCGCTCCTGGCACCGGCAGCGCTCACGGCCCTTACCCTGGCCTGCGGCGCCGTGTCAGCCAAGACGTTGGTGTACTGCTCCGAAGGAAGCCCGGAAAACTTCTATCCGGGCATGAACACCACCGGCACATCGTTCGACGTGACCACGCAGGTCTACAACACCATCGTCGAATTCGAGCGCGGCGGCACCAAGGTGATGCCGGGCCTGGCTGAAAAATGGGACATCTCGGCCGACGGCACCGTGTACACCTTCCACCTGCGCAAGGGCGTGAAGTGGCACACCACGAGCAAGAGCTTCAAGCCCACGCGCGACTTCAACGCCGACGACTTCATCTTCATGCTCGAGCGCCAGTGGAAGGAGAGCGATCCCTTCTTCAAGGTCACGAGCCAGAACCACTCCTACTTCAATGACATGGGCATGCCCAAGCTGCTGAAGTCGGTGGACCGCATCGACGATCACACGGTGAAGATCACGCTCAACCAGGCCGAGGCGCCGTTCCTGGCCAACCTGGCGATGCAGTACGCGGGCATCCAGTCGAAGGAGTACGCCATCGCCATGCTGAAGGCCGGCACGCCCGAGAAGGTCGACCAGGACCCGGTCGGCACCGGCCCGTTCTACCTCGTGCAGTACCAGAAGGACGCGATCATCCGCTTCAAGGCCTTCCCGCAGTATTGGGGCGGCAAGGCCAAGATCGACGACCTCGTGTTCGCGATCACGCCCGATGCCTCGGTGCGCTGGGCCAAGCTGCAAAAGGGCGAGTGCCACGTCATGCCGTACCCGAACCCGGCCGACCTCGACGCGATCCGCAAGGACCCGAACGTGCAGGTGCTGGAGCAGCCCGGCCTGAACGTCGGCTACCTCTCGTACAACACGACGAAGAAGCCCTTCGACGACGTGCGCGTGCGCAAGGCCATCAACATGGCGATCAACAAGAAGGCCATCATCGACGGCGTGTACCTCACGACCGGCGTGGCCGCGAAGAACCCGATCCCGCCCACGCTGTGGTCCTACAACGATGCCGTGAAGGACGACCCGTACGACCCCGAAGCGGCCAAGAAGCTGCTGGCGCAGGCCGGCTTCCCCGACGGCTTCAGCACCGACCTGTGGGCCATGCCGGTGCAGCGCCCCTACAACCCGAACGCCAAGCGCATCGCCGAGCTGATTCAGGCCGACCTGGCCAAGATCAACGTCAAGGCCGAGATCAAGAGCTTCGAGTGGGGCGAGTACCGCAAGCGCCTGCAGGCCGGCGAGCACCAGATGGGCATGCTGGGCTGGACCGGCGACAACGGCGACCCGGACAACTTCATGTACACGCTGCTGGGCTGCGCCTCGGCCAAGTCGGCCAGCGGCAGCAACATCTCGAAGTTCTGCTACCAGCCGTATGAAGACCTCGTGGTGAAGGCCAAGAGCGCGACCAAGCAGTCGGAGCGCGATGCGCTCTACAAGAAGGCGCAGGTCATCTTCAAGGAGCAGGCGCCGTGGTTCACCATCGCGCATGCGGTGCAGCTGAAGCCGGTGCGCAAGGAGGTCGTCGACTTCAAATTGAGCCCGTTCGGCCGCCACACGTTCTACGGCGTGGACATCAAGTAAGCCATGGCCGCTGCGCCCATCGCCATCGTCGCGGCCATGCACGAGGAGCTGAGCGCGCTCCTCGCGCGCATGCCCGACGAGCAGCGCATGCGCATCGCCGGCCGCGACTTCTGGGTCGGTCACCTGCAGGGCCAGCCCGTGGTCGCGGTGCTGTCGCGCATCGGCAAGGTCGCGGCGGCGGTCACGGCCACGGTGCTGCTCGAGCGCTTCGGCGTGCGGGCGATCGTGTTCACGGGCGTGGCGGGCGGGCTGGCACCGGGCGTGAATGTCGGCGACGTGGTCGTGGCGACCGAGCTGCTGCAGCACGACATGGACGCCTCGCCGATCTTTCCGAAGTACGAGGTGCCGCTGATGGGGCGTTCGCGCTTCGCGGCCGATGCGGCCATCGGCGATGCGCTGGCGGCGGTGGCCGAAAGCACGCTGCGCGATCCGGTGGGCCTGGTGGGGCAGAAGGCGGTCGATGAGTTCCATCTGCGTTCACCGAAAGTGCATCGCGGCCTGCTGATCAGCGGCGACCGCTTCGTGTCGACCACCGCGGAGTGCGGGGCCCTGCAGCGTTCGCTGCCCGACGCGCTCGCGGTCGAGATGGAAGGCGCTGCGATGGCGCAGGCCTGCCACGACTACGGCGTGCCCTTCGCGGCGCTGCGGACCATCTCGGACCGCGCCGACGATGCCGCGCACGGCGACTTCACGCGCTTCGTGGCCGAGGTGGCGAGCCGCTACAGCCTCGCGCTCGTCGACGCCTGGCTCGCCTCCCTGCCGCGCGACGCGGCCTGAAGCACCTGCCTACGGTGCGAGCCGGCGCAGTTGCGGCAGGTCGCGCAGCAGCGGCGGGATCGACAGCGCCAGCAGCAGCGCGGCCAGCGGCACGACGCAGATGAAGCCCACGTGCTTGAAGCCCAGCGCGCCCACGGCGCCGCCGAGCACGAACATGGCGACCAGCCCGCCGCAGCGGCGCAGTCGGCTGCGGTCGTGGCGCACCGGCAGCGGCGTGGACGGCGCGCGCCGGTTCCAGTAGAGCATCTTGCCCAGCTCGATCCCCACGTCGGTGATGTTGCCGGTCATGTGGGTGGTGCGCGTGCTGCCGCCCGAGGTCTTCGATGCCACGGCGTTCTGCAGGCCCATGATGAACGACAGCAGCAGCACCGTGAGCGGCACCGCGAACGGCGTGGCCCAGGTCAGCGTGATGGCGCCGGCGAGCCCGAACGGGAACATCAGCGCGGCCTCCAACAGCAGCGGCAGCGCATACACGCCATGCAGCCGGTGCTGCCGCGCCCAGTTCACCAACACCGCGCAGACCGCGGCGCCGCTCACGAACGCCAGGATCGCGCCCAGCGCGTTCAGCAGCAGCGTGAGGTTGCCCAGCACCATGCCGTCCGCCAGCTGCGAGGCGAAGCCGGTCATGTGCGAGGTGTACATGTGCAGCACGAGGAAGCCGCCCGCGTTGATGGCGCCGGCGTTGAAGGCCAGCAGCAGTCCGAGCGCGGTGTTCGTCGACGGCGCGCGGTGGCGGTTGGTGAGGAAACGAAGTCTGCGCACGGGGCTCTCCAGGGGCAGCTGCCTGCCGACAGCCACTCTAGCACCCAGTGTGAAGAACTACTTGAGCCAGCCGCGCCGGCGGAAGTACCACATCGGCACCAGCGCGCTCGCTGCCATCAGCGCGATGGCGTAGGGGTAGCCCATGGCCCAGTCGAGCTCGGGCATGAACTTGAAGTTCATGCCGTAGATGCTCGCGATCAGCGTGGGCGGCAGCAGCGCGACGCTGGCCACCGAGAAGATCTTGATGGTCTTGTTCTGGTTGATGTTGATGAAACCGACGGTCGCATCCATCAGGAAGTTGATCTTGTCGAAGAGGAAGGCCGTGTGGTTGTCCAGCGATTCGATGTCGCGCAGGATCTGGCGCGCCTCCTCGAACTGCTCGGCGTTGAGCATCTTGCTGCGCATCATGAAGCTCACGGCGCGGCGCGTGTCCATCACGTTGCGGCGGATGCGGCCGTTCAAGTCTTCCTGCCGTGCGATGGCGCCGAGCACCTCGCCGGCCAGCTCGTCGCTGACGTTGCCCGACAGCACTTTCTTGCCCGCCACTTCGAGCTCGTCGTAGATGTTCTCCAGCGTGTCGGCCGAGTACTCGGCGTCGGCGTCGAAGAGCTTGAGCATCACTTCCTTGGCGTCTTCGATCAGCCCCGGCGCGCGGCGTGCGCGCATGCGCAGCAGGCGGAACACGGGCACGTCCTCGTCGTGGATCGAGAACAGCACGCCGCGGCTGCGCAGGTCGGTGTTGTGCTGGTTGAGGATGAAGGCGACGCGCACCGTGCGCGGGTCTTCGTCGTCGTCGATCAAGAAGTCGGAGCGGATGTGCAGCTCGCCGTTGTCTTCCTCGTAGAAGCGGGCCGATTCCTCGATGTCCTCGTCCATCGCGTCTTCGGGAATCGAGAGGCCGTAGTACTGCTTGATCCAGCGCTTTTCCTCGAGCGTGGGCGACTCGAGGTCGACCCAGATCGGCTGGAACTTGGAGAGCTCTTCGAGCGACTCGATCTCTTCCTGGACGAGGCGGCCGTTGGCGAGCGTAAAGATGTTGAGCATGGGCTCACTCCCGGGGGTGACTGAACGATGGGCGAGGGCGGGGCGCTTTCAATTCCCGCGGACCCGGCGTCAGTACATCACGCGCAGCGTCGCCAGGGAGTTGAAAGCTGCCGAGACGGGGCGGTTTCCAAGGGGAGTCTCCGGTTGCAGCGAGGCGCGATTATGTCACCGGCCACAGGGCGACAAGGCACTCGAACTGGACGGACATACAGTAAAGTCGTGCCCATGCAGACCCCTGCGTCCCCCGTTCTTTCCACCCCCCCGAAGACGCAAGCCGAGCGCCTGGCCGCCGCGCTCGCCGCGCTCAACGACGACCAGCGCGCGGCGGTCGAGCACGGCGTGGGCGCGGCGGTCGGCGCCGACCACCGGCCGCTGCTCGTGATCGCCGGCGCCGGCTCGGGCAAGACCAGCACGCTGGCGCACCGCGTGGCGCACCTGATCGCGGACGGGGTCGATCCGCAGCGCTTGCTGCTGCTCACCTTCTCGCGCCGCGCCGCGCAGGAAATGGAGCGCCGCGCGGGCCAGGTGCTGGCGCGCGTGCTGGGGCTGAAGTCGGAGCGCCCGCCCGCGCTACCCTGGGCCGGCACCTTCCACGGCATCGGCGCGCGGCTGCTGCGCGAATACGCCGCGCAGATCGGGCTGGACGAGAACTTCACCATCCACGACCGCGGCGATGCCGAAGACCTCATGGGGCTGGTGCGGCATGAGCTGGGCCTGTCGTCCACGGTCAACCGCTTCCCGCGCAAGGGCACCTGCCTGTCGATCTACTCGCGCTGCGTGAACACGCGCGCGCCGCTGGCCGCCGTGCTGAAGGACAGCTTTCCCTGGTGCGCCGAGTGGGAGGCGCAGCTCAAGACGCTGTTCGGCGCCTACGTCGAGGCCAAGCAGCAGCAGAACGTGCTCGACTACGACGACCTCTTGCTCTACTGGGCCGAGATGGTCGCCGAGCCCGCGCTGGCCGCGCACGTCGGCGCGCGCTTCGACCATGTGCTGGTCGACGAGTACCAGGACACCAACCTGCTGCAGGCCGAGATCCTGCGCGCGATGAAGCCCGATGGGCGCGGCGTGACGGTGGTGGGCGACGACGCGCAGTCGATCTACTCGTTCCGCGGCGCCACGGTGCGCAACATCCTCGACTTTCCCTCGCAGTTCTCGCAAGAGGCGCGCATCGTCACGCTGGAGCGCAATTACCGCTCGACGCAGCCGATCCTCGACGTGTCGAACCGCGTCATCGCGCAGGCCGCCGAGCGGCATGCCAAGACGCTGTGGACCGACAAGCCCTCGGCCGGCAAGCCGGTGCTGGTGCTCGTGCCCGACGAGGCCGGGCAGGCACGCTGGGTGGCCGACAAGATCCTGGCGCACCGCGAGGGCGGGCTGGCGCTGAAGTCGCAGGCGGTGCTGTTTCGCACCTCGTCGCACAGCGCGGCGCTCGAACTGGAGCTGGCGCGGCGCAACATCCCGTTCGTGAAGTTCGGCGGGCTCAAGTTCCTCGAGGCCTCGCATGTGAAGGACCTGCTCGCCGTGCTGCGTTTCGCGCAGAACCCGCGCGGGCGCATGGCGGGCTTCCGGGTCACGCAGCTCATCCCCGGCGTGGGCCCGGCCACCGGCACGCGCCTGCTCGACGCGATGGACCAGGCGGCCGACCCGGCCGCGGCCGTGCGCGACTTCGTACCGCCGTCGGCCGCGCGTGAACAGTGGGCCGACTTCGCCCAGGCCTACGCCGCCTTGCGCGCGCCGTCGCTGCAGTGGCCGGCCGACGTGGAGGTGGCGATGCAGTGGTACCAGCCGCACCTGGAGCGGCTGTACGAAGACACCTCGGGCGTGCGGCGTGCCGACGTCGAACAGCTGGCGCGGCTGGCGGCCGGCTATGGCTCGCGCGAGCGCTTTCTCACCGAACTCACGCTCGACCCGCCCGAGGCCACCAGCGACCGGCCCGGCCCGCCTTCGCTCGACGAGGACTACCTGATCCTGTCGACCATCCATTCGGCCAAGGGCCAGGAGTGGAACTCGGTGCACGTCATCAACGTGGTCGACGGCTGCATGCCGGCCGACGTGGCACAGGGTGCGCATGAACTCGAGGAAGAGCGGCGCCTGCTCTACGTCGCGATGACGCGGGCCCGCGACCACCTGCACCTGGTGATGCCGCAGCGCTTCCACATCACGCAGCAGGCGGCGCGCGGCGACCGGCACCTGTACGCCAACCGCACCCGTTTCATCACCGAGTCCGACCTCGCGGGCTTCGAGCTGCAGACCTGGCCGCCGCCGCCGGTGCTGCCGCCCGCTGTGCCGCCGCCGGCCGCGGTGATCGACCTGCGCAACCGCATGCGCGTCGCCTGGCGCTGAACGGGCCGGCCCTTCGGGCGGGAGGGGCACTGCGCGCTGCACATGGAAACACTTGCTTCCAATGTGCCGCAACGGCATGCCACTGCACGGGGGCAGCTATGGAATCAATAGCGGATTAGGGCATGCAATACACCGGCCCGTCACTCGGGCAAGCCCCGGTATTGCAATACCGTGACAGCTTGGGCATAGTGAATCCGACCGCCCCCCTTTCTTCATCTCCCTTCCTCTTCTCCCTCTCTCCCAACCTCACCTGTTTCGCCGGCCACGCTTCATCCCGGAGCGCGGTCATTTCCCCAACCGTCAATTCTCAGGAGGTCATTCATGAATTTGACGATCAGCGGTCATCACCTCGACGTCACACCTGCCTTGCGCACCTACGTCACGAGCAAGCTGGACCGGATCACGCGACATTTCGACCAGGTGGTCGATGTCAAGGTGATCCTCACGGTGGAAAAGCAGAAGGAAAAGGAACGCCGCCAAAGGGCGGAGTGCAACATTCACGTCAAGGGCAATGACATGTTCGCGGAATCGAGCCACGCTGATCTGTACGCCGCGGTTGATGAGCTGGTCGACAAGCTCGACCGCCAGGTGGTCCGCCACAAGGATCGCTTGCAGGACCACCATCACGTGGCGCCCAAGCGCGTGATGTAAACGCCGGGCCCCGCGCCCCGCATCTCAGGCCGCCTTCGGGCGGCCTTTTGTTTGTCCGACCACATTGGTGGGGCTTTGCAAGGGCCTCCAGAGGAAGCGACGCCTCACGGCAACACATGTAGACGAAAGTAATTAGGGGGACTGGGGGTTTTTACCGAGGAGGTGCATAATCGCCCCCGCTCTGACCCCACCATGAATCGCCTCGCGTCCATCCTGCCGCCCGCTCAAGTGCTCGTGAGCGTTGACGCCACCAGCAAGAAACGTGCTTTCGAAGAAGCCGGCCTGCTGTTCGAGAGCCTTCACGGTCTGGGCCGTGCCCTCATCACCGACAGCCTGTTTGCGCGCGAGCGCCTCGGCTCCACCGGTCTGGGCCACGGAGTCGCCATTCCGCATGGCCGCATCAAGGGCCTCAAGGCGCCGATGGCCGCGGTGTTCCAGCTGGCGAACCCCATCGGCTTCGACGCCCCCGACGAGCAGCCCGTGGCGCTGCTGATCTTCCTGCTGGTGCCCGAAGCGGCCACGCAGAAGCACCTCGAAATCCTGTCCGAAATTGCCGAGCTGCTGAGCGACGCCGGCCTGCGCGAGCAGATCAAGTCCAGCACCGACGCCGCCGCGCTGCACGGCCTCATTGCCGGCTGGCAGTCGACCCAGGTCGCCTGAGCGCCCGTGCCGGGCCTGCCGCTGCTGATAAGCTGCGGCGACGCTTTTCTCTCCCTCCATCCTGACCAGAATGCCGGCGTTTTGCGCCGGCCGCCGCACGCATGAAGCCGACCGTCATCAGCGCCGATGCCATGTTCGAGGAGTTCCGCGGGTCGCTCCGCTGGGAATGGCTCGCGGGCCTGGGTGCCTCGGAGCGCCAGTTCGACCCCGACGTCATCAGCCGCGCGCAGTCGGCCGCCGACCTGGTCGGCTACCTGAACTACATCCACCCGTACCGCGTGCAGATCCTCGGCGCGCGCGAGGTGGCCTACCTCACGCGCGGCAGCAAGGAAGACTGCGTGCGCCGCATCGGGCGCATCGTCACGCTGGAGCCGCCGATGCTGGTGCTGGCCGACGGCCAGGCCGCGCCCGACGAGCTGCTGTCGATCTGCGAGCGCGCCCAGCTGCCGCTGTTTGCCACGCGCGAGTCGTCGGCCTTCGTGATCGACCTGCTGCGCGCCTACCTGTCCAAGCACTTCGCCGAGCGCACTTCGATGCACGGCGTGTTCATGGACATCCTGGGCATGGGCGTGATGATCACGGGCGAGTCGGGCCTCGGAAAGAGCGAGCTTGGCCTGGAGCTGATCTCGCGCGGCAACGGCCTGGTGGCCGACGACGCGGTCGACCTGTACCGCATCAACCAGAACACCATCGAGGGCCGCTGCCCCGACCTGCTGCTGAACCTGCTGGAGGTGCGCGGCATCGGCCTGCTGGACATCCGCGCCATCTTCGGCGAGACGGCGGTGCGCCGGAAGATGCGCCTGAAGCTCATCGTGCACCTCGTGCGGCGCGACAGCTTCGAGCGCGACTACGAGCGCATGCCCTCGGCACCGCTCACGCAGGACGTGCTCGGCATCCCGGTGCGCAAGGTCATCATCCAGGTGGTGGCGGGGCGCAACATCGCCGTGCTGGTGGAGGCGGCGGTGCGCAACTCGATCCTGCAGCTGCGCGGCATCGACACCTATGCCGACTTCGTGGCCCGCCACCACAAGGCGATGGAAAGCGGGCGCGATCCGGACTGAGCAAAGAAAAAAGCCCTTCAAAGTGAAGGGCCGCTTTCTGCTTCAGCAGGTCTTCAGCGTCAGCGCTTCTTGACGCAGTCGCCGCACAGGCCGTACAGCGACATGGCGTGGTCCTGCAGGACCCAGCCCTTGTCCTTGGCGATCATCTGCTGGCGGCGTTCGATCTCGGCGTCGTAGAACTCCTCGACCTTGCCGCACGAGGTGCAGACCAGGTGGTCGTGGTGCGTGCCTTCGTTCAGTTCGTAGACTGCCTTGCCGCTTTCGAAGTGGCTGCGCTCCAGGATGCCGGCCTGCTCGAACTGCGTGAGCACGCGGTACACGGTGGCCAGGCCGATGTCGGAGTGTTCATTGAGCAGCACGCGGAAGACGTCTTCCGCCGTCATGTGCCGCTGGCTGCCGGTCTGGAAGATCTCGAGGATCTTCAGTCGCGGCAAGGTGGCCTTGAGGCCGGTGTTCTTGAGTTCGTCGATGTTGGCCATGATGGTTCCTGCGCCCTGGGCTGAGGCCGGGCCTTCAGGCTCGGCCGCTACAATGTTCGATCATATCGCTACCCCCTCTTCTCCCATGCCTGCCATCCTCCAACGCCGGCCCTGGTTGCTGGTTGCTGCCATTGCGGCGACGCTCGCCCTCGGTGCCTGCAGCGGTTTCAGCGAACGCACGCGTGGCGCGCTGTCTGCCGTCACCCCCTACAAAGTCGAAGTGGTGCAGGGCAATTTCGTGTCGAAGGAACAGGTCGCGGCACTCAAGCCCGGCATGTCGCGCCAGCAGGTGCGCGAGATCCTCGGCACCTCGCTGCTGAACGACGTCTTCCACGCCAACCGCTGGGACTACGTCTTCACGATCCGCCGCCAGGGCGTCGATCCGCAGGAGCGCCGCCTGACCGTGTTCTTCAACGGCGAACTCATGGACCGCTTCGAGGGCGACGAGATGCCCAGCGAAGAAGAATTCGTCGCCACGCTCGACACCCGCCGCAAGAGCGGCAAGGTGCCGCAGCTCGAGGCCACCGAAGAAGAGCTCAAGAAATTCGCGCCCAAGGCCGACAAGAAAGCCGACACCACCGGCACCCCGGCAGCCCCCATGCCCGCGCTGCCGGCCGCCTACCCCCCGCTCGAAGCCGCGCGCTGAGCGTGCGCGGCACGGGCTCCGGCGGCGGCCACCCCTCCTGCGGGCGGTGCCCGCCGGATCGGTGGGGTGGCTTTCGTCGGTGTCCATGGCTCCCGTAGGGACTTTTCAACGACCGAATCCCCGTGACTGAACCGACCATCACCCCCACTTCCGATTCTTCTTCCTCCGCTCCCGCGCTGCGCCGGGTGGCCATCGCCGGCGCCTCGGGCCGCATGGGCCACATGCTCATCGAAGCCGTGCGCAACGCGCCCGACTGCCGCCTGGCCGGCGCGCTCGACATCGCAGGCAGCGCCGCCCTCGGCGCCGATGCCGCGGCCTTCCTGGGCTTCACCAGCGGCGTGCCCATCGTGGCCGACCTGCGCACCGGCTTGCAGGACGCGCAGGTGCTGATCGACTTCACCCGCCCCGAAGGCACGATGGCGCACCTGGCCGTGTGCCGCGAACTGGGCGTGCAGGCCGTGATCGGCACCACCGGCTTCAGCGACGCGCAGAAGGCCGAGATCGCCGAGATCGCGAAAGACGTCGCCATCATGTTGGCGCCCAACATGAGCGTGGGCGTCAACGTCACGCTCAAGCTGCTCGACATGGCCGCCCGCGCGATGGCCACCGGCTACGACATCGAGATCGTCGAGGCCCACCACCGCTTCAAGGTCGACGCGCCCTCGGGCACCGCGCTCAAGATGGGCGAGGTGATCGCCGACGCGCTGGGCCGCGACCTCAAGGACTGCGCCGTGTACGGCCGCGAAGGCATCACGGGTGAGCGCGACCCGTCGACCATCGGCTTCGCCACCATCCGCGGCGGCGACATCGTGGGCGACCACACCGTGCTGTTCGCGGGCATCGGCGAGCGCATCGAAATCTCCCACAAGTCGTCCAGCCGCGTGACCTACGCGCAGGGCGCGCTGCGTGCGGTGCGCTTCCTGAGCGGCCAGCGCAACGGCCTGTTCGACATGTTCGACGTGCTGGGTCTGCGCTAAGCACGCGCACCACAACCAAGGACGCGAATGAGCGTGTTCGAACTGCTGACCCACGGTGACGGCGTCAGCCGTTCGGTGGCCGCGCTGCTGCTCGCGATGTCGATCGCCAGCTGGGTCGTGATCCTCTGGAAAGCCTGGCTGCTGCGCGGCGGCACGCGCGACGTGCTGCGCAGCATCGCGGCGTTCTGGCAGTCGGCCACCCTGGTCGAGGCCGAACAGAAGCTGCAGGCCTTCGACCGCGCCGAACTCGTGCGCCCCGCCGTGGCCGCGCTGCGCCAGGCCGCCACCGAAGCCCCCGGCGGCACGCTGGGCGCCACGGTCGACCGCAACCAGCGCCTCACGCGCGTGCTGCGCGGTGCGCTGCACGGCGCGCTGCGGCGCCTGCAGGCCGGGCAGATCCTGCTGGCCACCGTGGGTGCCACCGCGCCCTTCGTCGGCCTGCTCGGCACCGTCTGGGGCATCTATGGCGCGCTCGCGGGCATCGCGGGCCAGACCGGCGGTTTCACCATCGACAAGGTGGCCGGGCCGGTCGGCGAGGCGCTTGTCATGACGGCCTTCGGCCTCGCCGTTGCCATTCCGGCCGTGCTGGCCTACAACGTCTTCGGCCGTGTGGTGGGCCGCGTCGAGGCCGAACTCGAAGGCTTCGCGCACGACCTGCTTGGCAGCTTCGGCGAAGCGCCGGCACCCGCCGCACCGCCGCCCGCGCGGCCGATGCCTGTTTAACGCGCAACGCACGCCATGGCCTTCGGACGCACCTCACTGGGCAGCAGCGCCGCAGGCGGCGGGCGGGCCATGGGCGCGGGCGGGCAGCGGCCGCTGTCCGACATCAACGTCACACCGCTGGTCGACGTGATGCTGGTGCTGCTGGTGATCTTCATCATCACCGCGCCGCTGATGGCCAGCTCGATCAAGCTCGACCTGCCGCAGACCGACGCGGGCCAGCCCAACGACACGCCGAAGTTCGTGAGCCTGTCGGTCGATGCCTCGGGCAAGGTCTTCCTGAACGACAAGCCCGTGACCGACGAGGAGCTGACCGCGCAGCTCGAAAAGGCCGCCGCCGACAGCAAGGACACCGAGGTGCAGTTGCGCGCCGACCAGACCGTGCCCTACGGCAAGGTGGTTGCGCTCATGGGTATCGCGAACAAGGCCGGGTTGAGCCGCATCGGCTTTGTCACCGAGGCCGAGGCGGCCCCCGCCAAAACGCGCTGAGCTTGCGGGCCCGGCCCGCCCGCCTCAGCCGAGCATCACTGGCTTCGTATGCCAGATCTCATGCGCGTACTCCGCGATCGTCCGGTCCGACGAAAACGCGCCCATTCCCGCCACGTTGAGGATCGCCATGCGCGTCCACGCCTCCGCGTCGCGGTACAGCGCATCGACCTCGGCCTGCTTCGCGACATAGCTCGCGTAGTCGGCCAGCAGCAGGTAGTGGTCGCCCCAGTTCACGAGCGCGTCGTAGATGCCCTGGTAGCGCGCCGGCTCACCCGGTGAGAACGCGCCGTCGCGGATTGCGTCGAGCACGCGCTTGAGTTCGGCGTTTTCTTCGTAGATCTCGCGTGGCTGGTAGCCGCGTGCGCGGATGTCGGCCACCTCGGGCGTGGTGTGGCCGAAGATGAAGATGTTCTCGGGGCCGACGTTCTCGCGCATCTCGACATTGGCGCCGTCGAGCGTGCCGATGGTGAGCGCGCCGTTGAGCGCGAACTTCATGTTGCCGGTGCCTGAAGCTTCCGTGCCCGCGGTGGAGATCTGCTCCGACAGGTCGGCCGCCGGCATGATGGTCTCGGCCAGGCTCACGCTGTAGTTCGGCAGGAACACCACCTTCAGCAGCTTGCCCACGCGCGCATCGGCGTTCACGGTGGCCGCCACGTCGTTGATGAGGCGGATCACCTGCTTGGCCATCGCATAGGCCGAAGCCGCCTTGCCCGCGAACACGACCACGCGCGGCACGATGTCGACCGGCGCGCCGCTGGCCTGCGCATCGAGGATGCGGTGATACCGCGCGATCACGTGCAGCACGTTGAGCAGCTGCCGCTTGTACTCGTGGATGCGCTTGACCTGCACGTCGAACATCGCGTCGGTGTCCAGGTCGAGCTTCAGGTGCTCGCCGACCCAGTTGGCCAGCCGCAGCTTGTTCTCGCGCTTGGCGTGGCGAAAGGCGCGCACGAAGGCGGGCTGCGCGACCATCGGGCGCAATGCCTCGAGCTGCGACAGGTCGCGCCGCCAGCCCTTGCCGATGCGCTGGTCGAGCAGCGCGGCCAGCGGCGGGTTGGCCTGCGCGAGCCAGCGGCGCGGCGTGACGCCGTTGGTCTTGTTGTTGAAGCGCTCGGGAAAGATCTTCGCGAAGTCGGCAAAGATCGACTGCTTCATCAGCTCCGAGTGCAGCCCCGACACCCCGTTCACCGAATGGCTCGCGAGCACCGCCACGTAGGCCATGCGCACGCGGCGCTCGCCGGTCTCGTCGATCAGCGAGAGGCGGCGCACCAGTTCGACGTCCTGGCCGTGCGTCTGCGTCACGGCGGCCAGGAACTTCGCGTTGATGTCGTACAGGATCTGCAGGTGGCGCGGCAGGATGCGCCCGAGCATCTCGACCGGCCAGGTTTCCAATGCCTCGTGCATCAGCGTGTGGTTGGTGTAGCTGAACACCTTCTGCGTGTGGCCCCAGGCCACGTCCCATGCCAGGCCGTGCTCGTCGAGCAGCAGGCGCATGAGCTCGGGCACGGCCAGCACCGGGTGCGTGTCGTTCAGGTGGATGCTGACCTTTTCCGACAGCTGGTCGAAGCTCGTGTGGTTGCGCAGGTAGCGGCGCAGCAGGTCCTGCACGCTGGCGCTGCAGAAGAAGTATTCCTGGTGCAGCCGCAGCTCGCGGCCCGAGGGCGTGGAGTCGTCGGGGTAGAGCACGCGCGAGACGTTCTCGGAGTGGTTTTTGCTCTCCACCGCCGCCATGTAGTTGCCGCGGTTGAAGGCCGACAGGTCGATCTCCTCGGTGGCGCGCGCCGACCACAGCCGCAAGGTGTTGGTGGCCTGCGTGCCGTAGCCGGGAATGATGGTGTCGTAGGCCACGGCCAGCACGTCGTGCGTGTCGACCCAGTCGGCCGCGCCGTAGGGCGCGTTCTTGCCTTCGCGCTTTTGCACATGGCCGCCGAAGCGCACGCGGTAGTTCACCTCGGGCCGCTGGAACTCCCACGGGTTGCCGCGCGTGAGCCAGTAGTCGGGCGTTTCGACCTGCTGGCCGTCGACGATGCGCTGGCGGAACATGCCGTACTCGTAGCGGATGCCGTAGCCCATGCCGGGCACGCCGAGCGTGGCCATCGAATCGAGAAAGCAGGCCGCGAGTCGCCCCAGGCCGCCGTTGCCGAGCGCCGCATCGGGCTCGCGCTCGGCCAGCGCGGCCATGTCGACGCCGAAGTCGGCCAGCGCCTCGCGCACGGTGCCGTACAGGTCGACGGCGAGCAGCGCGTTGGTGAAGGTGCGCCCGATGAGGAACTCCATCGAGAGGTAATACACGCGCTTGAGGTCCTGCGCGTAGTTGGCGCGCGTGGTCGTCATCCAGCGCTCGACGAGCTGGTCGCGCACGGCCAGCGCGGTGGCGTGCAGCCAGTCGTCGGGGCTGGCGGCCACGGGGTCCTTGCCGACGGCGTAGATCAGCTTGTTGGCCACCGCGCGCTTGAAGGCGGCAACGTCGCGGTCGGGGTGGTCGTAGGCGAAGTCCTTGATCGTCATGGAGGCGTTCCCGGAGTGGGTGGTGGGGTGTGGGGCGGGGGCTTCAGGCCAGCGCCCGTTGGTACACATCGATGTACTGCGCGGCCGCCGTGCCCCAGTCGGCCGGGCGCCGCATGGCGTTGCCGCGCACGCGGCGCCAGTCGGCGGCGCGCTCGTACAGCGCGAAGGCGCGGCGCAGGGCGCGGTCGTAGTCGGCGTCCTCGAAGCGGTCGAACACGAAACCGGTGGCGGCGCCGCTGGCCATGTCTTCCAGCGTGCAGTCGACGACGGTGTCGGCCAGCCCGCCCACGCGGCGCACCAGCGGCAGGCTGCCGTACTTCAGGCCGTACATCTGCGTGAGGCCGCAGGGCTCGAACAGCGAGGGCACGATCGTCACGTCGCCCGCGCCGAAGAGCTGGTGCGCCAGCGTCTCGTCGTAGCCGATGGTGACGCTCACCGAGGCGGGCGCCGCCGCCGCGCGCTGGCGGAAGGCTTCTTCGAGCCAGCCTTCGCCGCTGCCCAGCAGCGCCAGCTGGCCGCCCTGCGCCAGCAGCGTGTCGAGGCCGCCGAGCACGAGGTGCAGGCCCTTCTGTTCGGTGAGCCGGCTTACCACGATGAACAGCGGCGCGTCGGGGCGCTCGGCCAGCCCCAGCTGGCGCTGCAGCACCGACTTGCAGCGCGCCTTGCCGGCCATGTGGCGGCCCTCGGGCGCCTGGTAGCCCTGCACCAGCGCGGCGTCGGTGGCCGGGTTCCAGACCTGGTCGTCCACCGCGTTGAGGATGCCGCTGAGCACGCCGGCGCGCTGGCGCAGCAGGCCGTCGAGGCCGCAGCCCTGCTCGGGGGTCTGGATCTCGAGCGCGTAGGTGGGGCTCACGGTGGTGAGTTGGTCGGCAAAGTACAGGCCGCCCTTCATGAAGGAGATCTGGCCGTGGTATTCCAGCCCGTTCATGTGGAAGGCCGGCGCCGGCAGCCCGAGCTCGGCGAAGTGCCAGGGCGCGAACACGCCCTGGTAGGCCAGGTTGTGCACCGTGAACACGCTGCCCGTGCGCGGGCCGCCCGCGCGCCGCGCGAAGGCCAGGTAGGCGGGCGCGAGCGCCGCGTGCCAGTCGTGCGCGTGCACGATGTCGGGCCGCCAG
>NZ_BCUS01000131.1 GCF_001591345.1 Variovorax boronicumulans NBRC 103145
GGCCGCCGCGCTCGCGGCCCTGGCGCGGGGCCAGAAGGTCGAGGCCGTGCGCCTCACGCGCGAAGCCACCGGTCTGGGCCTGGCCGAGGCCAAGCAACTGGTCGAGGCGCACCAGAACCCGGCCGCCGGCGACTTCGGGCACTTGCCGTCGAGCGCGACGGTGAATCCGATGGCCGAGCCAGGCCGGGTGTCGGGCGGCGGCTTCAAGTGGCTGCCGGTGATCGTCGTGCTGCTGATCGCGGCCGCGGCGTGGTCGTATTTCAAGGGCGCCTGAGGCCGTGATCGTTCCCCAGTTCTGGGCCGAAGGCCGCATCCAGGAGCGGGTGGCCGGCCGGCAGGTCACGGTGCGCCGCTTCGGCTGGTCCGACGACAGCCCGCTGGCCGCGCAGGCCCATGCCGACCAGCGCACGCGCGAGGCCTATGACCGCATCGTGGTCGACGGCGAAAAGCTGGAGCGCCGCGAGCGCAAGCTGGCCTACAACGGCGCCGAGGGCGTGCCGATCCGCGAGGAGATCGTCGAACGCCAGGGCGACAGCATCGTCACCCGCAACGGCTACGGCGCGCGCTGCCTCAACACGCCCGACGTGCTGTTCGTCGACGTCGACTTCGAGAACCAGGGCGCGCGCGGCAGTGCACGCGGGTTGACGGTGATCGGCGCGGCGTTCATCGGTGCGATGGTCGCGGGCTACGCCACGCGCTCGGCGATGGCGGGCGTCGCCGCGTTCATGCTGGTGGCGGCCTTCGGCTTCTGGCGCGCCCACAAGGAGGGCCTGCCCGTGGTCGAGGACAAGAGCGACCCGCTGGCGGGCGCACGGGCGCGTGTCGAGCGCTTCATCCACCAGCATCCCGACTGGCACCTGCGCCTGTACCGCACGCCGGCCGGGCTGCGTGTGCTGGCCATGCACGATGTCTTCGCACCGTCCGACGCCGCCGTGACCGACGTGTTCCAGACGCTGGGCGCCGACAAGGTCTACGCGCGCATGTGCCGCAACCAGAACTGCTTTCGCGCCCGCCTGAGCGCCAAGCCCTGGCGCGTGGGCATCGGCGAACACCTGCGGCCGCGCCCGGGCGTCTGGCCCGTGTCGCCCGACCGGCTGCCCGCGCGCGACGCCTGGGTGGCGCGCTACGAAAAGGCGGCCGAGGGGTACGCCGCCTGCCAGTACCTGGGGAGCGTGGGCAACACGCTGAAGGTGCACATGAACGCCCTGGTGGTGCAGGAACTGCACGACGAACGCACCCGCGCGAACAGCGGTTTGCCCTTGGCCTGACCGACGAGGGATTCATTCGAGAAACACCGCGGAACCGGCTTTGCCGGGCCGCTGGTGTTGCCCCCTTCCAGGGGGGAGGAGGCCACACGAAGTGGGCAAGCCTGGGGGTAGGGATAATCAGGGCATGTCTTCCCCCAAAGTGATCTTCGGCTTCCATGCCGTGGGCGTGCGCATCAAGACCGCGCCGAAATCGGTGCTCGAAGTGATGTTCGACGCCAGCCGGCGCGATGCGCGCATGAAACAGTTCATTGCGCGTGCGCAAGAAGCCGGTGTGCGGCTGGTCGAGGCCGACGGCCTGCGGCTGTCCAAGCTCAGCGGCAGCCACGGCCACCAGGGCGTGGTCGCGCGGGTCGAGCCCGTGGCCCAGGTCCGCTCGCTCGACGAGCTGCTCGAGGGCCTCGAGGAGGCCGGCACCGTGCCGCTGCTGCTGGTGCTTGACGGCGTGACCGATCCGCACAACCTCGGCGCCTGCCTGCGCGTGGCCGACGGCGCCGGCGCCCATGCGGTGATCGCGCCCAAGGACCATGCGGCCGGCATCAACGCCACCGTCGCCAAGGTGGCGAGCGGGGCGGCCGAGACCGTGCCGTACTTCATGGTGACCAACCTCGCGCGCACGCTCAACGAGCTCAAGGAGCGCAGCATCTGGTGCGTGGGCACCAGCGACGACGCGCCGGGCACGATCTACCAGAGCGACTTCAAGCGCCCGCTGGCGCTGGTGCTGGGCGCCGAGGGCGAGGGCATGCGCCAGCTCACGCGCAAGACCTGCGACGAGCTGGTGAGCATCCCCATGGCCGGCGCGGTCGAGAGCCTGAACGTGTCGGTGGCCAGCGGCGTGTGCCTCTACGAGGCGATGCGTCAGCGCAGCGCCTGAGCGGGGGCTAGCGGGCCACCGGCCCGCTGCCCTTGCGGTGGAAGTACACCAGTTCCGCCGCACGCCGCATCGGCGCCGTGCCGAGCAGGCGGTTGAACATCCAGTCGCTCTGGAAGTGGTCGAAGGCCCAGCGCAGCGTGCGCTTCATCAGAAAGCGCGGGTAGCCGCGCACGAACCAGGTCGCGGGGTCGTCTGCCTCGCCGCGCACGAAGCGCGCCACGGCCTCGCCGGCGCGCTCGCCGTGCTGCAGCGCCGTGTGGATGCCACCGGCCGTCACGGGCGACACCATGCCCGCTGCATCGCCCACCAGCAAGGCCCGTTCGCGGGCCACCACCGGCAGCACGCCGCCGCAGGGGATCATCCCGGCGCGCACGGCGACCGGCGGCGCCTCGCCGGGCGACACCACGGCGGCGATCTTGCGCAAGAGCGGGTCGAGGCGCAGCGCGCCCGTGTCGTGGCGGCCCATGCGGCGCGCCAGGCCGATCTGGCTCACGCCGACACCGTCGAGCGCCCAGCCGATGTAGCCCGGCGCGAGCCGGCGGTCGATGAAGCAATGCAGCAGGTCGGGCGCCATGCGCGCGCCCTGGTACTCGTGCTCCACGCCGTAGAGAAAGCGCGTGTTGCGCGACAGGCCCAGCGCCTTGGCGACGCGCGAATGCGGACCGTCGGCGCCCACGAGGTAGGTCGCGCGGATGCACGGGCCCTGCGCCACCGGCACCTCCCAGCGGCCGTTCGCCCACAGCGCCTGCTCGAACAGCGTGCCCAGGCGCACCTCGACGCCGCAGGCCCGGGTGGACTCCACCATCCAGTCGAGCAGCGCGGGCGCATCGGTGGCCCAGAACCAGTAGCCGGGTGCGTGCAGGTCGACGTGGTGCATGTCGGGCGCGTACAGCCGCACGCCTTCGATGCGGCGCACCAGCGCGGGCGGCACTTCGGCCAGCCACGGCACGCTGTCGACCGCGTCCTTGACGATGATCCCGGTGGTGTGCAGCTTGGCGCCGGCGGCGGCCTTCTTCTCGAGCACCATCACGCGCAGGCCGGCCTTGGCGGCGGCGCGGGCGCAGGCCAGCCCGGCAAAGCTCGCGCCAATGACGAGCAGGTCGACCTGGGTGCAGGCCGTACCCGGGTCGCTCACGAAGGCCGGTGCGGGGCAGGGCGCGACCGACGAGGAAGGCGCGTGGGGAGAAAAGAGACAGGAAGAAGAGGCGTGCATGGGAGGCTGACTTGCAAAGCGCACCACGGGGTGTGGTGCGCCTGCGAAGTTAGCGACGCCATGTGCGCCGGGCGTGAAGCCTGTGTGAACTGAACTGTGAAGCGATCAGGCTCGCTCAGGACGGGTCTTTGCTGCGCGTGCGGGCCACGGCGCTGAAGACGCCGATGCCCAGCAGGATCAGCGCGCCGATGCCGATGTAGAGCGTGGGCACGCCGGCCACCGAGGCGCCCCAGGCGACCCCGGCCAGGAAGATCAGAAAGCCGATCATGTAAAGCGCAAAGGACATCGTGCGGCTCCGGTAGCTGAGATGCCTTGCAGTATCCCGACGCACCCCGTGGCCCGGACCGGCCTGAGTCGTCTCTGCGTGTGGGAGCTTGCCTACCGCATCGGTCAGGCAATCGTTCAATCAATCAATCGGGAACGGCGACCAGCAGGTAGCGGCAGGCGGTGGCCCCCAGTGCCTTGAAGACCAGCGGCCGGTCGACGCCGAAGTCGAGGCAGTCGCCCGGGGCGAGCTCGAAGCGCTCGTCGCCGTAGTCGACCTGCAGTGCGCCTTCGAGCATCCACAGGCTCTGCCGGTACGGCGTGCCGCTCCATCGCGGATAGCCGACCTGCGCGGCGCGCGGCAGCTCGACCTCGACCAGTTCCACGCCGCTGCCCGCGCCGCGCTCGGCGACCTGGCGGCGCACATACCCGGCTTCGGGGTCGCGCCAGACCTCCTGCGCGGCCCGTTTGCGCAGCCGTTGCGGCTGCACCTTGTCCTCGGTGAGAAGCTGCGCCAGCGAGACCCCGAGGCCGGCGGCCAGCTTGCCAAGCAGCACGGCGGTGGGGCTGCTCTGCGCGCGCTCGACCTTGGAGATCATCGCCTTGCTCACGCCCGACAACCCGGCCAGATCGGCGAGGCTGAGCCCCTGGGCCTGGCGCAGCGCCAGCAGCCGGGTGGCGATGAGCGCGTCGATGTGGCCATCGGCCGGCGCCGGCGAGGGGGTGGAAGGTGAAGTGTTTCCCATGTGAGATTATTATTCTCTTATATTGAACGACAGAGAAACACCATGCGTCTCATCGCCTGCACCGAAGAAGCCCATTCAGGCGCCATCCTGGCGATCCTGAACGAGGCCATCGTCAATTCCACCGCGCTGTACGACTACAAGCCGCGCACGCCCGAGAACATGGTGACGTGGTTCGCCGCCAAGCGCGCCGGCGGCTTTCCCGTGATCGGTGCGGTGGACGACAACGGCAAGCTGCTGGGCTTCGCCAGCTACGGCACGTTCCGCGCCTTTCCGGCCTACAAGTACACGGTCGAGCACTCGGTGTACGTCGATGCCGCGCACCGCGGCGAGGGCCTGGGCCGCACGCTGATGGAGGCGATCGTGGCCGAGGCGATCGCGCGCGAGGTGCATGTGATGGTCGGTGCCATCGACGCGTCGAACGCCGGCAGCATCGCGCTGCACGAGCGCCTGGGCTTCACGCACTCAGGCACCGTGCGGCAGGCCGGCTTCAAGTTCGGCCGCTGGCTCGACGTGGCGTTCTACCAGCGCATCCTGGCGACGCCGCTGAACCCGGTCGACGGCTAGCCGGGGCTCAGGCCGGCGTCTCGGCGCTGGCCCGGTCGAGCATGTCGATGGTGCCCGCGTCCAGCTTGAGCTGCGTGGCCACCACCAGTTCTTCGAGCTGCGCCAGCGAGGTGGCGCTGGCGATCGGCGCCGTCACGCCGGGCCGTGCGATCTGCCACGCAATGGCGACCTGCCCGGGCTTGGCGTTGTACTGCTGGGCCACCTTGTCCAGCGCATCGAGGATGCGCAGGCCGCGCGGGTTCAGGTACTTCTTGGTGGTGTTGGCGCCGCGCGCGCTCTTGGCCGCATCGGCCTCGGTGCGGTACTTGCCGGTGAGAAAACCCGCCGCCAGCGCGTAGAAGTTGATCACGCCCACTTCGCGCTTGAGGCACAGCGGCTCCAGGGCGTCTTCGAACACCGCGCGGTCGTACAGGTTGTACAGCGGCTGCAGGCTCTCGTAGCGCGCGATGCCCAGGCGCTCCGACACGTCGAGCGCCTCGGCCAGCCGCGGCGCCGTGTAGTTCGAGGCGCCGACGGCGCGCACCTTGCCCTCCTTGATGAGTGCGTCGAAGGTGCCCAGCGTGTCTTCGAGCGGCGTGTTGGCATCGTCGTCGTGCGACTGGTACAGGTCGATGTAGTCGGTCTGCAGGCGCTTGAGCGACGCCTCGACGGCTTCGCGGATGTAGGTGGGCGACAGGCCCACCTTGCCTTCGCCCATCGGCTTGCCGACCTTGGTGGCCAGCACCACGCGGTTGCGCTTGCCGCTGTGCTTGAGCCACTTGCCGATGATCGTTTCCGATTCGCCGCCCACATGGCCCGGCACCCAGGCCGAGTAGACGTCGGCGGTGTCGACGAAGTTGAAGCCGGCGTCGAGCCAGGCGTCGAGCAGCTTGAACGAGGCCACCTCGTCGACGGTCCAGCCGAACACGTTGCCACCGAAGGCGAGGGGAGACACCCGAAGGCTGGAACGGCCGAGCGGACGAAGTTGCGACATGGCAGAGGGCTCCTGAAAGTAAAAGTATGCAGAAAGGAAAAAGGCTCAAACGAAGCCTACCGCGCCCAGCGCCGCGCCGCAGCCCAGCAGCCACAGCAGGTGGATGCGCGTGCGCCAGACCACCAGCGCGGCCACGCCGCTGAGCAGCCACAGGTGCCAGGCCGGCACGCCGGTCGACTGGTTGCCGCCGGCCAGCACCCAGCCGGTGGCGATGAGCAGCCCGACCACCACAGGCGCCATGCCCTGCTTGAAGGCGCGCACCTCGCGGCGCGTGCGGTTGCGGTGGCCCCAGCGCGTGGCGACGTAGGTGAGGGTGGTGCTCGGCAGCATGATGCCGACCATGGTGACCATCAGGCCGAAGAAGCCGAGCAGCCAGGCCATGGGCCCGGCGCCGATGCCGCCGCCCGCGTTGAGCCCGACGTTCCAGCCCATCAGCGCCACGAACAGCACGTTGGGCCCGGGCGCGGCCTGGGCGATGGCGACCGAGGAGGTGAACTGCGCCTCGGTGAGCCAGCCGTGCTGCGCCACGAGGTAGCGGTGCATGTCGGGCACCGTGGTGATCGCGCCGCTGATCGACAGCAGCGACAGCAGCAGGTACTGGCCGAACAGCGCCAGCCAGTCGTGCCATTGCATGACGATGTTCATGGCGCGATCTTCTTCCAGGTCCACACGCAGGCCACGCCGCCCACAGCGAGCAGCACCCACCCCAGCGGAATCTTCAGCAGCGCGATGGCCGCGAACACCAGCGCCACGAACGCCAGGCAGGTCGCAAAGCCCAGCGGGTGCTTGCGCAGTTGCGGGATCAGCTTGATGCCCGTGGCGGCAATGAGCCCGCCCGACACCGCGCCCATGCCGCGCAGCGCGGCCGCCACCTGCGGGTTGGCGGCGTAGTGCGCGTAGAGCACGGCCAGCGCGAGGATCACGAACAGCGGCACGGTGAGCATGCCCGCCACCGCGGCCACGGCGCCGCGCAGGCCGAAGTAGCGGTCGCCGATCATCAGCGCGAGGTTGATCACGTTCGGCCCCGGCATCACCTGCGCCACGGCCCAGTCCTCGAGGAACTGGTCGGGCGTGAGCCACTTCTTCTTCTCGACCATCTCGCGCTGGACGATGGCGAGGACGCCGCCGAAGCCCTGCAGCGCGAGCCAGGTGAACGAAACAAAAAGGTCGCGTGGCGACGCGGGCTGCGGGTGGTCGGGCGGCGATGCCGCGGCGGGGGCGGACGGATGCATGTGGAACGATTATCGTAGGCGCACTGCTTCACCGGGACCCGACGCCATGCTCATTCGACTTCGCGCACTCTTCGATCTCTGCCGGCGCGCCTTCGCTTCCTGGTCCAACGACTACGCCCCGAGCATGGGCGCCGCGCTGGCCTACTACACGGTGTTCTCGATCGCGCCGCTGCTGCTGATCGTGATCGCGGTGGCCGGCCTGGTCTTCGGGCAGGAGGCCGCGCGCGGCGAGATCTTCGCGCAGCTCTCGGGCCTCATGGGCGAGCAGGGCGCGGCGGCGGTGCAGGGCATGCTGCAGGCGGTCAACAAGCCGACCGAGGGCATCGTGGCCACGGTGGTCGGCATCGCGCTGTTGATCGTGGGTGCGACCACCGTCTTCGGCGAGCTGCAGGACGCGCTCGACCGCATCTGGCGCGCCCCCGCGCGCACCCGCAACAAGGGCGTCTTCAACATGCTGCGCGTGCGGCTGCTGTCGTTCAGCATGATCATGGGCATCGGCTTCCTGCTCATGGTGTCGCTGGTGGCGAGCGCGGCGCTGGCCGCGCTGGGCAAGTGGTGGTCGCCGATGTTCGGTGCTTGGGCCACGCTGGCGCAGGTGGTGAACTTCGTCTTCAGCTTCGCGATGGTCACGGTGATCTTCGCGATGATCTACAAGATCATGCCGCGCGCCAAGGTGCAGTGGCGCGACGTGTGGGTGGGCGCGGCGGTGACGGCGCTGCTGTTCACCGTGGGCAAGCACCTCATCGGCCTGTACATCGGCAAGAGCAGCGTGGCCTCGGGCTACGGCGCGGCCGGCTCGCTGGTGGTGGTGCTGGTGTGGGTGTACTACTCGGCGCAGATCTTCCTGCTGGGCGCCGAGTTCACCTGGGTCTATGCGCGCACCTACGGTTCGATGAAGGACGCCATCGGCGAACCGGCGGGGCAGGCGTCGCCGACGCGCGACGTGCCGCTGCCGGCGCATGTCGACGCTGCTTAGCCTGCGAAGCCGCCCTCGTCGAGAAACTTCTGCTCTTCCGGCGTGGACGTGCGCCCGAGCATCCGGTTGCGGTGCGGAAAGCGCCCGAAGCGCGCCACGATGTCGCGATGCAGCACGGCGAAGTGCTGCGTGCTGGCGTCCTGCGTGGCGTTGAGTTCGACCGAACGCTCCTGCTCGGCCAGCACCTCCGAGTGCATGAAGGGCAGGTAGAAAAAGCGCTGCATCAGAGCGTCGGCCTGCCGGTCGAAGCCGGCCTCGACGGCGCGGCGCGCCACGGCCAGCGCGAGGCCGTCGGTGGCGAGCATGTGCGGGTTCTGGCGCCAGGCGTTGCGCGGGAACTGGTCGAGCAGCACGAGCAGGGCCAGGGCGCCTTCGCCGGTGTCGGCCCAGTGGTCGAGCCGGCCGCTGGCCGCGGCCTGGTGGGCGGCGGCCAACTGGTCGATGCATGCGGCATCGAAGGCGTCGCTTTTCGCGAACCAGCGCTCGGGGCCGGCATTGCGCCAGAAGGCGACCACGTCGTGTGCGGAGGGGAGTGTGTCGTCGGAAATCATCGTTGCATTCTCTTGCACAGGCGTGCGAAGAAGGGGTGCTGGCCGACAAGGCCGCAGGCGGTGTCTGCCTATGCTGAATGTTTTACATCCTCAGGAGACAACGACCATGAACAACAGCACTCGCACACTCTGGCGCACCACCCTCGTCGCCGGCCTGGCCGCCGTCGCACTGGCCGGCTGCGGAATGATGTCGAAGTCGAACGTCGCGAGCTTCAGCGGCGCGATGAACGCGGCCAGCCAGGTGCCGCCCAACATGACGCGCGGCAGCGGCATGGCCGAGGCCTGGCTCAACCGCGACACCAACGTGCTCAAGTACAAGATCACCTACGAAGGCCTGAGCGGCCCGGCCACGGCGGCCCACTTCCACGGGCCCGCCGCCGCGGGCGCGAATGCCGGCGTGGTGCTGCCCTTCGCGAGTCCGGCCAGCCCGATCGAGGGCCAGGCCACGCTCACGCCGGCGCAGGCGGCCGACCTCGTGGCCGGCAAGTGGTACGCCAACATCCACACAGCCGCCAACCCGGGCGGCGAGATCCGCGGGCAGATGCTGCCGAAGATGTGAGATTCGTCCGGGCTGAAGCCGCGAAAAGGCCCCTGGTCAGGTGGCTGTCGCGGGGCTGGTGTCCAATGACCGCATGACGACGACACCCAAGAAAAAGCCTCGCGCCGCCACCGCTGCTTCCTCTTCTTCGCACGCACCACCCCATCCCTTCATCGCCCGCCGCGACGACATGCGCACCGCCCGCAAGGCGCTCGTGCTGCAGGGCGGCGGTGCGCTCGGCGCCTACCAGGCGGGCGTGTACGCCGCGCTCAGCGAGACCGACCTGCAGCCGCACTGGATCGCGGGCGTGTCGATCGGCGCCATCAACGCCGCGCTCATCGCCGGCAATGCGCCCGCGCAGCGGGTCGACCGGCTGCGTGAGTTCTGGCACCTGGTGTCTTCGGGGCCGGCGCAGCGCCTGCCGTCGTGGCTGGGCGACCGCGCCACGCAGAACCAGTGGAGCGCCACCATGGCCTCGCTGGTCGGCATTCCGGGTTTCTTCGAGCCGCGCTATTCGCCGGCCCTGCTGCTGGGCGGCGCCGCGCCGCTGCTGAGCTACTACGACACCTCGCCGCTGAAGGCCACGCTGGAGCGGCTCATCGACTTCGACCGCATCAACGCCTGCGAGGCGCGCTTCAGCGTGGGCGCCGTCAATGTGCGCACCGGCAACTCGGTGTACTTCGACAACACGCGACAGCGCATCGGCCCCGAGCACATCATGGCCAGCGGCGCGCTGCCGCCGGGCTTTGCGCCGGTGCACATCGACGGCGACGACTACTGGGACGGCGGCATCGTCTCGAACACGCCGCTGCAGTACGTGCTCGACACGCACCCGCGTTCCGAGGCTCTGGTGGTGCTGCAGGTCGACCTGTTCAACGCGCGCGGCGAGATGCCGCACACGCTGTCGGGCGTGATGGAGCGCCAGAAGGACATCACCTATTCGAGCCGCACGCGCCTGAACACCGACGCGCTGGCGGCCAACATGAACCTGCAGCAGGCCATTGCCGACCTGATCGCCAAGCTGCCGCCCGGCCTGCGCAACGACCCGAGCGTGGTCGAGGTGCAGGCGCAGCTCACGCACGAGCCGATCGACATCTTTCACCTGATCTACCGCGACAAGACGTACGAGCTCGAGTCGAAGGACTACGAGTTCTCGCGCGCCGCGGTCGAGGAGCACTGGGAATCGGGCGTGCGCGACATGGGCAAGACGCTCGCGCACCCCGAGACGCTGCGCGCCGACGCCACGGTGAACGGCGTGACCACCTTCGACCTCGGCGAGCCGGGCACCGGGCGCATCAAGCGGCCGGGGCTGTCGCGCTGAGGGAAGACGGCCGGGCGCGTGCCCGGTTCTTGCTCGTTTTTTTCCTATCCACCACTTCCAAGGACGCTTCACCATGCAACTCAAGGACAAGGTCGCCTACATCACCGGCTCGGCCAGCGGCATCGGCAAGGAAATCGCCATCCTGTTCGCGCAGGAAGGCGCCAAGATCATCATTGCCGACCTCAACAAGGAAGCGGCCGATGCCACCGCCGCCGAGCTGAAGGCCACGGGCGCGCAGGCCATCGGCGTGGGCGTCGACGTGACGAACGAAGACCAGGTCAATGCCTCGGTGGAAGAGGGCGCGAAGGCCTTCGGCGGCATCGACATCCTCATCAGCAACGCCGGCATCCAGATCGTGCATCCGGTCGACGAGTTCAGCTTCGCCGACTGGAAGAAGATGCTCGCGATTCACCTGGACGGTGCGTTTCTCACCACCAAGGCGTGCCTCAAACACATGTATGCGCAAGGCCGCGGCGGCAGCGTGATCTACATGGGCTCGGTGCACTCCAAGGAAGCATCGCTGCTGAAGGCGCCCTACGTCACGGCTAAGCACGGCCTCATCGGGCTGGCCAAGACGGTCGCGAAAGAGGGCGCCAAGCACGGCGTGCGCGCCAACGTGATCTGCCCGGGCTTCGTGCGCACGCCGCTGGTCGAGAAGCAGATTCCCGAGCAGGCGAAGACGCTGGGCATCACCGAGGAGCAGGTCGTCAAGAACGTGATGCTCAAGGAGACGGTGGATGGCGAGTTCACCACCACGGACGACGTGGCGCGTGTGGCGCTGCTGTTCGCGGCGTTCCCGACCAATGCACTCACCGGCCAGTCGCTCGTCGTGAGCCACGGCTGGTACATGCAGTAGGCGCTACAGCTTCAACTCCCACGTCTCGCCCACCTGCGGCTGGCCGTAACCCTCGTGCGGCTCCGAGTGCGTGAGCTGGAAGCCGCGCTTGGCATAGATGCTGCGCGCGGCCGTGAGGCAGCTGTTGGTCCACAGCGTCATCTTCTTGTAGCCCTTGCGGCGCGCGAAGGCGATGCACTCGTCCACGAGGCGCCCGCCCAGGCCCAGGCCGCGCGCGGCGGGCGTGAGGATCAGCATGCGCAGCTGCGCCACGGTGGCCGACTTGCGCACCACGAAGATCGCGCCGACGCGCTCGCCGTTGAGCTCGGCGATCCAGCAGCGCTCCCATTCGGGCTGGAACTTGAGCAGGAACTCGCCCGCGATGCCCGCCACGAGCGCTTCGAAGCGGTGGTCCCAGCCGTATTCGCGCGCATACAGCTCGCCGTGCTGCTGCACCACCCAGCCGATGTCGCCGGGCGCCGGGTCGCGCAGCACGGCGGCCTGGGGCCGGGCCGGCGATGCGGCCGGTTCGAGCAGCGACTGCACCGTGTCCATGGCCTGCACCAGCTGGTTTTGTTGCGCCGGCGGCAGTGCGGCGAGCAGGGCGGCGGCTTCGTCGCGCGATTTCTGTTGCAGCGGCGCAAACGCGGCATGGCCGGCCTCGGTCAGGCGCAGCACGCTCTGGCGGGCGTCGCGCGGGTGCGGCTCGCGCGTGAGCCAGCCGTGGGTTTCGAAGCGGCGCAGGATGCGGCTGAGGTAGCCGGCGTCGAAGCCCAGGTCGCGCCCGATCTCGCTGGCGACGGGGGTTTCGCGGTGCGCCAGCTCGTAGAGCACGCGCACGTCGGTCAGCGACAGGTCGCTGCCCAGGTAGGGGTCGAGGGCGCCGATGCGGCGCGTGTAGAAGCGGTTGAAGCGGCGGATGGCCTTGACGGCGGACGGGTCGACGGAGGGTGTTGGCGTGGGCATGGTTGCCATTGTCATTCAAATTGATTGACTTTGGCAATCAAATAAGAGCCCTCGCATCCCGGGGCAAGGGATCTTCAGGGCGACAGAAATGCTGGAAAACCCTAAAATCGAGGGTTGCCCACACAGGCGGCGCCCCGGCGCTGTCCGCTCCCACCGATGAACGCCCCCGTCGACGTCTCCTTTTTTGCGCGTGCCGCCAAGCCGCTGACCAGCTACCGCAAGTACTGGGCGGCCCGTTTCGGCACGGCCAAGTTCCTGCCGACCTCGCGCAAGGAGATGGACGCGCTCGGCTGGGACAGCTGCGACATCATCGTGGTCACGGGCGACGCCTACGTCGACCATCCCAGCTTCGGCATGTCGGTGATCGGCCGCATGCTCGAGGCGCAGGGCTTTCGCGTGGGCATCATCGCGCAGCCCGACTGGCAAAGCGCCGAGCCCTTCAAGGTGCTGGGCAAGCCGAACCTGTTCTTCGGCGTCACGGCCGGCAACATGGATTCGATGATCAACCGTTACACGGCGGACCGGAAGATCCGCAGCGACGACGCTTACACCCCCGGCGACGTCGGCGGCTCGCGCCCCGACCGCGCGGCCATCGTGTATTCGCAGCGCTGCAAGGAAGCCTGGAACGACGTGCCGATCATCCTCGGCGGCATCGAAGGCTCACTGCGCCGCATCGCGCACTACGACTACTGGTCGGACAAGGTGCGCCGCTCCATCGTCGTCGACGCCAAGTGCGACCTGCTGCTGTACGGCAACGCCGAGCGCGCCATCGTCGAGATCGCGCACCGCCTGGCCGCCAAGGAGCCGGTGCAGCAGATCACCGACGTGCGCGGCACCGCCTATGTGCGGCGCGAAACGCCCGAGGCCTGGTTCGAGATCAACTCCACCAGCGTCGATGAACCCGGCCGCGTCGAGGCGCACGTCAACCCGTACCTGATGGTGTCCGACCAGGCCAAGGCCAACGGCGCCACCTGCGCGAAGGAAGACGAGGCGCAAGCCGTCGCCAAGGCCGCCGAAGCCGCGGGCTCTGCGGCCGGCTCGGTCGTCAACCCTGCCATCAAGCCGCTGAACTTCGTGCCCAACCCGGCGCTGCAAGGCCGCGGCAAGATCGCCGTGCCACCGCGCGACCGCTCGGTGATCCGCCTGCCGTCGTACGAGCAGGTGCGCAGCGACCCGGTGCTCTACGCCCACGCCAACCGCGTGCTGCACCTCGAAACCAATCCCGGCAACGCCCGCGCGCTCGTGCAGGCGCACGGCGAGGGCGCCACGGCGCGCGACGTGTGGATCAACCCGCCGCCCATTCCGCTCACCACGGCCGAGATGGACCACGTGTTCGACCTGCCGTACGCACGCAGCCCGCACCCGCGCTACGCCGACGAGAACGGCAGCCACGACGGCGCGACCAAGATCCCCGCGTGGGAAATGATCCGCTTCAGCGTGAACATCATGCGCGGCTGCTTCGGCGGCTGCACCTTCTGCTCGATCACCGAGCACGAGGGCCGCATCATCCAGAGCCGCTCGGAAGACTCGATCATCAAGGAGGTCGAGGCCATCCGCGACTCGGTCAGCGGCTTCACCGGCACCATCTCCGACCTGGGCGGCCCCACGGCCAACATGTACCGCCTGGGCTGCAAGAGCCCCGCGATCGAGGCGGCGTGCCGCAAGCCCAGCTGCGTGTACCCAGGCATCTGCCCGAACCTTGGCACCAACCACGACCCGCTCATCAAGATCTACCGCCGCGCGCGGGCGCTCAAGGGCATCAAGAAGATCCTCATCGGTTCCGGCCTGCGCTACGACCTGGCCGTGCAGTCGCCCGAGTACGTGAAGGAGCTGGTGCAGCACCACGTCGGCGGCTACCTGAAGATCGCGCCCGAGCACACCGAGCAGGGCCCGCTCACGAAGATGATGAAGCCCGGCATCGGCAGCTACGACAAGTTCAAGCAGATGTTCGAGAAGTACTCGGCCGAGGCGGGCAAGAAGCAGTACCTCATTCCGTACTTCATCGCCGCGCACCCGGGCACCAGCGACGAGGACATGATGAACCTCGCGATCTGGCTCAAGAAGAACGGCTTCCGCGCCGACCAGGTGCAAACGTTCTACCCGAGCCCGATGGCCACGGCGACGACGATGTACCACACCAACAAGAACCCGCTGCGCAAGATCACGCGCGAGAGCGAGACGGTGGACATCGTGCGCGGCGACAAGCGCCGCCGCCTGCACAAGGCCTTCCTGCGCTACCACGATGCCAACAACTGGCCGCTGCTGCGCGAAGCCCTGAAGAGCATGGGCCGCGCCGACCTCATCGGCAACGGCAAGCACCACCTCATCCCGACGTGGCAGCCGTTGACCGATGGCGGCTACACGAGCGCGCGCCGCAAGAACTCGACCTCCGCGCCGGTGGCCGCCAAGGCCGCGGCGCCAGTCAGGCTGGCGCCGGTGAAGCCCTCCAAGGGCCGCATCCTCACGCAGCACACGGGCCTCCCGCCGCGCGACAACGGCAGCGGCGGCAAGCCGCTCAACAAGCCTTCGCGCAAGGTGCGTTGAGGCCTGGTCGAAGGCGCGGTCAGCCGAAGGCCGCGTGCTTCGACAGCCAGAACACCCACGCCCCCAGCGCCGCGCAATGCAGCGCGACCGTGACGTAGAACCTCCACAGGAAACTCGCCTTGCTCGACTTGTGCCGCAGCAGCTGCTGCGCGCACCACGCGCCCGGCCAGCCACCCGCGAGCGCGAGCAGGTGCAGCGTGCTTTCCTGCGTGCGCCAGCGCCCGGCCTGCGCCGCGCGCTTGTCGAAGGCGTAGGCCCCGAAGGTGAGCAGGCTCAGCCCCGCGACGACCGCCAGCGCGAGCAGCGGCAGGTGGCCGAGCCAGACGGCGGCGCCCAGGCCCAGCGCGTAGGCCCCGATCAGCCACGCACCCCGCGGCGTGCCGGCCGTGCTGCGACCCGAAGGCCGGCGAGGCTGCGGGCGTGATGCTGCACGAGGCACGGTAGCCGCCGAGGCCGCAGCCGCTTCCACGGCCACCGCACGCGGCCCCTTGCCGCCGACATGGATCTCTTCGAAGCGCACCGCCATGCCGACCTGCGGCTTCAGCTGGCGGTCGCGAAAGTCACGCAGGTGCACGAACACGTCGGCCGACACCTCCGGGCTGCGGATGAAACCGAAGCCGCGCTCGGCCTCCCAACGAACGAGTCGACCTTGGCGCTTCATGGCAGGCGGTGATAGAGAGCAGGGCACATGCCGGCGATTCTCTCTTGTGGGCGCGGGGCGCCGCTCCTATCATCGGCCGCTCATGCACCTGCATCACTCTCCCCCTTCGTCGACCTGCCGCTGACGTTCGCGCGCGCTTCGCGCCGCGCCCGTCAGGCCCGCAAGTGGTCGCTGCCGTCCGCCTTCTTCTGCTGAATGAAGAACGCCGGGCGGTGGCCGGATGGTCATGCCCGCCCCCGGCAATGCGTCGACGCGACGCCGAGGCGACGGGCCTCACGGAGAGTTTCAACATGAATGCAAGAACAACGGCCGCCCTGGCCTGGGGCGGCGTGCTGCTGGCCGGCGTGCTCTGGGGCGGCGGCGCCCTGGTGGCGCAATTCCTGATCGACGGCGGCATCGCGCCGCACAGCCTGTCGCTGGCGCGCTTCGCGCTGGGCATGCCGCTGCTGTGGTGGCTGCACTGGCAGGCGACACGGCGCGCGCCGGTCGCCCATGCCGAGTGGCGCCATCTGACGCGCCGCGAGCAGGGCCACGTCGTCGGCACCGGCGCCGCGATGGCGCTGAACGTGAGCTGCTGGTTCGCCGGCATCGCGCACCTGGGTGCCGCGCTGCCGACGGTGATCTCGATCTGCTGCGCGCCGCTGATCGTGGCCTGCGTGTCGGTGCTGCGCGGCTACGAACCCTTCGGTGCGCGCCTGCTCGGCGGCCTCGTGCTGGCACTGGCGGGCGTGCTGCTGCTGGTGATGCCGGCCGCTGGCTGGGGCGCCTTGCCGACGGGCTACGGTGCCGGGCTGGCGTGGTCCTTCGGCTCGGCCGTCTGCTATGCACTGGTGGTGCTGGGCAACGCGCGCATGCCGGCGCGGGTGCCGGCCGTGACCGCGTCCGCCTGGGGCATGAGCGCCGCGGCGCTGTGCATGCTCGGCGTCGCCGTGGCGAACGGCATCACCTGGCCCGAGGGCGCGGCGCAATGGACGGGCGCGGCCTACACCGGCGTGGCCACCACCTCGGTCGCCTACCTGGCCTTCGCCTGGGGTGCGCGTCGGCTCTCGCCGACGGCGGCGGTGGTCGGCACGCTG
>NZ_BCUS01000132.1 GCF_001591345.1 Variovorax boronicumulans NBRC 103145
GGCTGCAGCGCGCGGTGGCCAGCGCGCTGCACAACCCGGTGGTGCAGCGCCGCCTGGCCGAGGCCGGCGTCGAGACGGTGGGTGGCACGCCGGGCGAGTTCGAAACGCTGCTGGCGCGCGAGTCGGCGCGCTGGCATCCGCTGATCCGCGCGCTGAAGCTCTCGCTGGATTGAACAGGTCAGCGCGCTGCGCTGTCGTCGCTCGGTAGGAAGGAATCGCCCGGCGTCAGCGGCGCATGGCGGTAGCTGGCCGGCGTGCGGCTGAGCTTCACGGGCGCGCCGATGCCGCGGTAGCCGCCTTCCATCTCCACCACCATCTCGCGGTGCAGCGTGTGCGGGTGCTGCAGCGCGGCCGCCACCGGCAGCACGGGCGCGGCGGGCACGCCGGCGGCCATCAACTGGTCGACCAGCGTGCGGCCGTCGAAGGCGGCGAGCGCGGCTTCGAGCTGCTGCTTGAGACCGTCGCGGTTCACCGAGCGCGCGCCGGCGGTGCGGTACAGCGGGTCGTCGGCCAGCGCAGGCAGGCCGATGCAGCGGCAGAAGCTCGCGAACTGGCGGTCGTTGCCCACGGCCACGAAGATCGGGTCGGTGCCCGTGGCCAGTGCGTCGTAGGGGTAGATGTTGGGGTGCGCGTTGCCGGTGCGGCGCGGCGCCGTGCCGTCCATGAACCAGTTGGCCGCGTGCGGGTGCAGCAGCGACAGGCCGCTGTCGTACAGCGCCGCCTCGACGAACTGGCCGCGTCCGCTGCGGTGGCGCTCCTGCAGCGCGAGCAGCACGCCGATCACCGCGTTGAGCCCGGTCACCATGTCGACCACCGGCAGGCCCACGCGCAGCGGGCCGCCGTCGGCCTCGCCGTTGATGCTCATGATGCCGGTCATGGCCTGCACGGCGGCGTCGTAGCCCGGCAGCGCGCCCAGTGGGCCGTCGGCGCCGAAGCCCGACACGCGGCACCACACGAGGCGCGGAAAGCGCTGCGACAGCGTCTCGTAGCCGATGCCCCAGCGCTCCATCGTGCCGGTCTTGAAGTTTTCGATCAGCACGTCGGCCTCGGCCACCAGCGCGAGCAGCGCTTCGCGGCCTTCCTCGGTCGAGAAGTCCAGGTGCTGCACGCGCTTGTTGCGGTTCAGCCCGTGGTAGTACGAGGCCACGCCTTCCTTGAAGGGCGGGCCCCAGGTGCGCGTGTCGTCGCCCTGCGGCGGCTCGACCTTGAGCACGTCGGCGCCGTGGTCGCCGAGGATCTGGCCGCAGTAGGGGCCGCCGAGGATGCGCGAGATGTCGAGCACGCGGATGCCCGCGAGGGCGCCGGTCGAAGGGGGAGCGGTGGTCATGGGGTGGACTCGGAAGAAGAGGGAGCGGTGCGCGGCACCAGCTTGAAGGTGCCGGTGGCCAGCGCGAGCAGCTCGCCGTCGGCGTTGCGCGCCTCGCCGCGCGCGAAGCACATCGCGCGGCCGCGCCGCTCGCACACGGCGGTGGCGATCACGTCGCCGGCGCAGGGCGCGGTGTAGTGCACCGTGATGTCGACGGTGACCACGCCGAAGGCCGTGGGCGCGTGCGAACGCACGGCGCTGGAGAGCGCGCAGTCGAACAGCACGGCGATCGCGCCGCCGTGCACGTCGCCGCGGCTGTTGGTGTGGTCGGCGCTGTAGGGCATGCGCACGCGCGCGCGCTCGTCGCCGATGGCCTCGCCGCGCAGCGCGAAGGCGCGGGCCATCGGCATGGGCAGGCCGAACAGCACGCCCGGTGGTTCGTCGACGAAAGCGGTGTCCGACATGGTGTGCGTGGGGGGGCAGTCGAGCAGGCCGCGCTGGCGCAGGCGCGCCACGCGTTCCTTCTCGCGCGCGGTCGTGGCCAGCGCGTAGCGGCGGTACTGCTCGGGGTCCATCGCGTTGGCCTGCTGGTTCAGCTGCTCCAGCACGCGCAGGCCGGCGGGCGATGCCAAGGCTTTGCGGAAGGCGTCGTGCACGGTCTTCACGCGCGCCGGGTCCATGCCGGCCGGGCCGGCGATGCCGTAGGGCGAATCGATGACCGCGTCCACGCCCTGTTCGCGCAGCGTGGGCACTTGCGGGTAGCGCTTGACGCGCTGCGGCGTGAGCATCACGAGGTAGCGCATCTTGCCGGCGTGGATGTGCGGCACGGCCACGCCCGAGAGCGGCGCGGCGTCGATGTGGCCGCCGAGGATGGCGTTGGTCACTTCGGCGTCGCCCTTGAAGGGCACCATGTTGAGCTGGACCTTCGCCATCTCGGCGGCCTCGTCCATCACGATGCGCGGCGTGCCCACGGCGCCGGTGGCGCCCACGTTGAGCTTGCCGGGGCGGCGTGCGGCATCGGCCGCGAAGTCCTGCCAGGTCTTCCACGGTGCGTCGGCCTTCACGGCGAGGCCGAAGGTGTAGTCGGACAGCATCACCACGTACGAGAAGCTGCGCGCGGGGTCGAAGGCCACCTTGTTGATGAAGGGCTCGCGGTACACCGAGGCCGGCAGCACGGCCAGCGTGTAGCCGTCGGGCGCGGCGCGCACCAGCGGGCGGCGCCGTTGGTGCCGCTCGCGCCGGGGCGGTTGTCGAGCACCACGGGTTGGCCGAGGGCCTTGCCGGCTTCTTCTGCCACGGCGCGCAGGTGCTGGTCGGTGGGGCCGCCCGCGGCGTACGGAACGATCAGCGTGACGGGGCGTTGCGGGTAGGTCTCCGCGGTGGCGGCGCCGGCTGCGGCGAACAGCGCGGTCACGGCGATCAGGCGTGACAGCAGGTGCGTCTTCATCTTCTTGTCTCCTTGTTTTTTCTTGTGCGTCGTGGCGGTCAGTCGAGCTGCGCGCCGGACTTCTTCACCACGTCCTTCCACTTGGCCGTTTCGCTGCCGATGAACTGCGCGAGCTTCTGCGGCGAGGTGTCCGCCGTGGCTTCCAGGCCCTGTGCGGCGAACATCTGCTTGACCTTCGGCGAGTTGAGCACCTCGGCGAATGCGTGGTTGAGCTTGGTCACGCGGTCGGGCGGCGTGCCGGCCGGCGCGACGATGCCGAAGAACACGCTCACGTCGTAGGGCTTGTGCAGCTGCTCGGTGATGGTCGGCACCTCGGGCAGCGCCTGCGAGCGGGCCGAGGTGGCCACGCCGAGTGCGCGCAGCTTGCCGGCCTTGACGTAGGGCAGCGCGGTGAGGATGTCGGTGAAGGTCATGCTGACCTGGTTGCCCAGCAGGTCGTTGAGCGCCGGGCCGGTGCCCTTGTAGGGCACGTGCAGCAGGTCGGTGCCGGCCACCGAGTTGAACAGCACGCCCGCCAGGTGCGACGAGGCGCCGTTGCCCGACGAGGCGTAGCTCAGCTTGCCCGGGTTGGCCTTGGCATAGGCGACCAGCTCGGCCACGTTCTTCACCGGCAGGGCCGGGTTCACCACCAGGATGTTCGGCAGGTAGCCGACCTGGATCACGGGCGCGAAGCTCCTGGTCGGGTCGTAGCTGATCTTGCGGTACAGGCTCACGTTGATGGCCAGCGGGCCCGAGGTGCCGAACAGCAGCGTGTGGCCGTCGGCCTCGGCGCGCGCCACGTAGTCGGCGCCGATGTTGCCGCCGGCGCCCGCGCGGTTCTCCACGATCATGGGCTGGCCGAGCTTGTCGCGCAGCTCGGCGGCGAGCGTGCGCGCCATCGCGTCGGTCGGGCCGCCGGGCGGGAAGGGCACGACCAGCGTCATGGGCTTGGTCGGGAAGGCGCCGGGCTGGGCGTGCACGGCGGGCGTGGCTGCGAGCAGCAGCGCGGCGCAGGCGGTGCCCAGGAGGAGGCTGAATCGTTGTCGCATGGGTGGTTGTCTCCGTTGTTCTCGAAAAAGGGGCTCAGGCGGCCGTGCGCACGAGCGCGGCATGCCAGTCGGCGGGCAATGCGTCGGGCGCCAGCGGATCGCGCGGCAGCACGCGGTGCAGCAGCACCAGCTGGGCCCAGCGCAGGCGCGCGGCGGAGCCGCCGGCCGAGGCCTCCCAGGCCATCGCGGCGGCGCTGGTGCAGTGGTACAGGGCCGAGGCGGCCTGGCGCGCGAGCACGTCGCCGCCTTCGCGCGCGGCGGTCTCGGCCAGGGCGCAGGCGCGGGCCATGGTGTCGCGCAGCGCGGCGGCGAAGGCCGGTGTGAGTTCGGTGGCGTCGCCGATGAGCTTCTCGACATGCGCGCGCAGCACGGGCAGCGAGCCTTCGCGCTTCACGGCGCGGATCACGTCCAGCGCCACGATGTTGCTGGTGCCTTCCCAGATCGAGCCCAGGTGCGCGTCGCGCACGAGGCGCGGGTCGCTCCACTCCTCGATGTAGCCGCAGCCGCCGCGCACTTCCATCGCATCGCCCGTGACCTGGCGCGCATCGCGGCAGGCGCGGAACTTGATGAGCGGCGTAAGGATGCGCAGCAGCGCATACGCATCGGGCTCGCCGGCGTCGGAGCGCGCGAGTGCCTGCGCGGTCTGGCAGACCATGGTGCGGGCCTGTTCGGACGGCACGCGCAGCTTGTCGAGCTGGCGCTGCATCAGCGGCATCTGCTCGAGCGCGCGGCCGAAGGCGCGGCGCTCGGAGGCGATGTACTCGGCCTCGGCCACCGCGCGGCGCATCAGGCCGGCGGAACGCACGCCGTTGGACAGGCGCGAGTTGTTGACCATGTCGGCCATCTGCTGGAAGCCGCGGCCTTCCTCGCCCACGAGGTAGGCCACCGCGCCTTCGAGGCGGATCTCGCCGCTGGCCATCGAGCGCGTGCCCAGCTTGTCCTTGAGCCGGATGATGCGGTAGTGGTTGAGGCTGCCGTCGTCGAGTTCGCGCGGCAGCAGGAACAGCGACACGCCCTTCATGCCCGCGGGCGCGTCGTCGGCGCGCGCCAGCACCATCGCAAAGCCGGCGTCGGGGTTGGAGCAGAACCACTTGTCGCCGGCCAGGCGCCAGCTGCCATCGGCCTGGCGCTGCGCGGTGGTGGCGGTGGCGGCGATGTCGGAGCCGGCGGCCTGCTCGGTCATGAACATCGCGCCCTGCGCGAGCTCGTCGAAGTCGAGCGAGGTCAGGCGCGGCAGGTACTTGGCGACCAGCTCGGGCGCGCCGAACTTCTTCAGCGTGCGCGTGAGCGAGTCGGTCATCGAGACCGGGCAGCACAGGCCGAACTCGGCCTGCACGAAGAGGTAGGTCAGCACGTACTTGACCAGCGGCGGCATCTTGCCGGCCCAGCCCAGCGTCTCGTCGCGGTGCGAGATGGCGGCCAGGCCGAATTCGCTGAGCGCCAGGCGCTCCATCTCGACATAGGCCGGGTGCTTGATGACCTTCTGCTCGTCGATGCCGGTGCGCGTGCGCTGCTTCAGCGTGGGCGGGTTGCGGTCGGCGGTGCCGGCCAGGTCGTCCAGCAGGCCGCCCGCCAGGCCGCCCAGGCGCTCGAAGTGCGGGCGCATGTGGGTGCGCAGGGCTTCGGGCAGGTACAGCGCGAGCAGCGTGTGCAGCTCGGTGTCGGTGGTGAAGAGGTTCTGGCCGTGGCGATCGGGGATCGGGTGCGCGGCGGCTGTGGCAGCGGAAGCAGCGGGTGTGGGCATGCGGGCGTCTCCTGGTTCGCCGCATTGTTGAGTTGGCAATGATCCGTGTCTAATATTGATTTGGTCTTGTACGATTTGATTTAGCTATTCATGGAACTGCGGCACCTGCGCTACTTCTCCGTGCTCGCCGAAGAGCTGCACTTCGGGCGCGCCGCGCGGCGGCTGGCCATTTCGCAGCCGCCGCTGTCGGTGGCGATCCGCCAGCTCGAAGACTCGGTGGGCGCGCGCCTGTTCGAGCGCAACAGCAAGGAAGTGCGGCTCACGCCCGCGGGCGAGGCGCTGCGCGTGTCGGCGCGGCGCGTGCTGCTGCAGGCCGAGGAGGCCGCGCTGGAGGCGCGCGACGTGGCCACCGGCTCGGCGGGCCGGCTGCGCATCGGCTTCGTGGGCGCCATGCTCTACCGCGGCCTGCCGCCCGCGCTGCGCGCGTTCCAGGCGCGGCATCCGGCGGTGCGCATCACGCTGAGCGAACTCAACTCGGGCGTGCAGATCGCCGAGCTGCTGCACGACCGGCTCGACCTGGGCTTTGTCCACACCAGCCGCATGCCGGCCGAGCTGCAGCACCGGCTGCTGCTGTCGGAGCCCTTCGTGGCCTGCCTGCCCGCGGGCCATGCGCTGGCGCGCAAGCGCGTGCTGGCGCCGGCCGACCTGCGCGCGCAGCCTTTCGTGCTGTTCTCGCGCGAGGCCTCACCCGATTACCACGAGCGCATCCTGTCGATCTGCGCCGACGCGGGCTTCCTGCCCGAGGTGCGCCACGAGGTGCGGCACTGGCTGGCCGTGGTGTCGCTGGTGTCGCAGGGCATGGGCGTGGCGCTGGTGCCGCAGGCGATGCGGCACTCGGCGCTGCGCGGGGCGGTGTTTCGCCCGCTCGACCGCGCGGTGGCGCAGTCGGAGGCTTACGGCGTGTGGCGCACCGGGCCGGTCAATGTGCTGGTCGAGCGGCTGCTCGAAGGCGTGGCGCAGAGCCTGGCCGCGAACGCCGCTCAGTGATCACGCGTAGAGCGGCTCTTCGGCCATCTGCTCGCACTGGTCTTCCAGCACGAGGATCTGGCCCTTCCAGTAGTCGCTGGAGCCGAACCACGGGAAGTTGATCGGGAAGATTGGGTCTTCCCAGCGCCGTGCCAGCCAGGCGCTGTAGTGGATGAGCCGCAGCGTGCGCAGCGGCTCGATGAGCGCCAGCTCGCGGCGGTCGAATTCGCGGAACTGCTCGTAGCCGTCGAGCAGGCCCGACAGCTGCGCCGTGCGCTGCGCGCGGTCGCCCGACAGCAGCATCCACAGGTCTTGCACCGCGAAGCCCGTGCGCGCGTCGTCCAGGTCGACGAAGTGCGGGCCGCCGCCGGGGCGGTCGGTGGGCGTCCACAGGATGTTGCCGGGGTGCACGTCGCCGTGCAGGCGCAGCTTGCGGGGCCTGAAGTCGGAGGCCGGCGGCTGCAGCGCCAGGGCGGTCGCGCGGACCATGTCCAGCGCCTCGTTGCAGATCTTTTCCCAGTCGCGCTGCATGTCGAGCGGGATCTTGTCGTTCTCCAGCAGCCAGTCGCGCGAGTCCAGGCCGAAGGTCTGCAGGTCGAGCGCGGGGCGGGCCTCGAAGGGCTTGGCGCTGCCCACCGTGTGGATGCGCGCCAGGAAGCGGCCCACCCATTCGAGCACCTCGAAGTTGTCCAGCTCGGGCGCGCGCCCGCCGCGGTAGGGGCTCACGCTGAAGGCAAAGCCGGCGTGGTGGTGCAGCGTCTTGCCGTCGAAGGCCAGCGGCGGCACGGCCGGCACCTCGCCGGCGGCCAGTTCGAGCGAGAAGGCGTGCTCTTCGAGGATCTCGGCCTCGCTCCAGCGGCCGGGCCGGTAGAACTTGAGCACCACCGCCGGATGCGGGTTCGGGTCTTCCAGGTAGACCTGGTAGACCCGGTTTTCATAGGAGTTCAGGCCGGTGAGGCGGCCGTCGCCGTGCAGGCCGAGTGTCGCGAGCGCGTCGAGCACCACGTCAGGCGTGAGGCTCTCGTAAGGATGGGTGTTCGCGGGCGCGACAGAAGAAGGGGTCATGCGGCGATTGTCGCCACATGGGCCCCTTGCGGGTCAGCGAGCGCCCGCTTGTTTGTAAAGCGAAAGGATATGGCCGGTGCGCGGGTCGCCCTTGCCTGCCAGCACCTGCGCGTAGGCGGCCTGCACCGCCTCGCCGCCGTGGTGGTGCTCGGTGTGCAGCCAGGGGTTGCTGGCGTCGGTCACCGTGGCCAGGAAGCGGTGCCACGCGGCCACCATGCGCCGGCCGAACTCGTCGGCGCCCCATTCGGTGGTGCGCTTCTTGATCTGCGCCGGCGCGAAGAACAGCGTGGCGCGCGGGCCGGTCAGGCTCTTGCCCGCGCCCTTGGCGGCGAGCTGCTCCACGTGCGTGCCGCCGATCGAGCTGCTGTACTTCAGGTTGGTGAAGCGCTCGTGGATCGCGGTGCGCAACTCGCCGTTGCCGGCGAAGTCGATGTACACGCAGGGGGTGTCCGCCGCGATGGTGTCCAGCGCGTCGTAGGTCACCACGCGGTCGTAGCAGCCCAGGCTCTGGCAGAAGGCCACGTTGGCGGGCGAGGTGAGGCCGACCACCTCGATGCCTTCGCGCTGGTGCAGCTGGAAGGCCGTGCCGTAGGCCGTCTTGCTCGAGGCGCTCGACAGCAGCATGGTGGTGGCGCCGAAGAAGTCGTTGTCGGCCATGAAGTCGTCGATGAGCCACGAGGTGATGAACAGCGGGCGCAGCAGCGCCTGCAGGTCTTCGGTGTCGGTGGTGTACAGCGGGTCGGCGTTGCAGCGGAAGTACTGGTTGTAGACCGCGGGCAGCTCGGCGCGGTGCGCCGCCGCGTCGGTGAAGCGCGAGGGCGAGAGCCGGTCGGGGCTGAGCACCGCGCTCGTGGACATCGGCCAGTAGCCGTAGATCCGTTCGCCCACGGCCACGCCCGGGTGCTGCGACTGCACCACGCTGGCAAAGCCCCACACGGGGATGCTGCCCCAGCCTTCTTCCTCGGAGGGAAAGAACTGCCAGTAGCTCATCGCATCGCCGAAGGCGGCGTAGGTGATGTTGTTGGAGGTGAGCGCAAAGCTGTCGATGCGCACGCGCACCTGCCCGTCGGCCAGCGGCCGTTCGGAGGTGTCGGTGTGCAGTCGCGCGGTGGCCAGCTGGTCTCTGCGGATCAGGAGGTGGGTGGTGCTCATGGGGTCGATCTCCACGGGTGTGTGTTGAAGACGGGTGGCGGGACGGGCGAGACGTGCGGCCACATTAGCCAAGCTTGGTGAAAGGCGCTATCTCGGCGTGCGTTTCGGCGTCACCCGTGAGACAGAGATGAAAAAAGCGCCCGGGCTTGGGGCCGGGGCGCTTTTTTCGTGAAACCGTCAGGGCGGAATCAGACGATGGTCAGTTCCACGTCAATGTTGCCGCGGGTGGCGTTCGAGTAGGGGCAGACCTGGTGGGCGGTGTCGACCAGCAGCTTCTTCTGTGCGTCGTCGAGGCCGGGCAGCGAGATCGCCAGTTGCACCGAGATGCCGTAGGCCGCGCCGCCGTTCGTCGGGCCGAGGGAAACCTTCGAGTCGATGGCGACTTCTTCCGGCACCTTGACGCTGATCTTCGGGCCGACGGCCTTCATGGCGCCGATGAAGCAGGCGGCGTAGCCGACCGCGAACAGCTGCTCGGGGTTGGTGCCGGGCTTGCCCGAGCCGGGCGAGCTCAGCTTGACGTCGATGGCGCCATCGCTGGACTTGCCGGCGCCGTCACGGCCGCCGACGGTGTGGGCTTCTGCGGTGTAGAGAACTTTGTCGAGCTTGGTGGTCATGGTGATTTCCTTTGGTCAGGGGAGTGGTGATGAAAGGGCTTCTTCTCACGAAGCCGGGGAGAACTCTGGATGGGTTGTTTGTGTGTCAGGCGGCTTTGCGGATGCGGTCGCGCAGGGTTTGTATTTGCTGCGTGAGGGCGATCAGCTCGGGGACGGAGCATTCGGCGGCGGCCATGAGGCACTCGGGGACGTTGGCGGCGCGGGACTTGAGCTTGCGGCCTGCGGTGGTGAGCGTGATGTGGACGCGGCGCTCGTCTGCGACGTCGCGGACTCGGGATACGTAGCCGTTGGCTTCGAGGCGCTTGAGCAGGGGGGTCAGCGTGCCGGAATCTAGCGAGAGGCGCTCGCCTAGGGCGGAGACGGTGGGGCCGTCTTGTTCCCAGAGGGCGAGCATCACCAAGTATTGGGGGTAGGTGAGCTGGAGCTTTTCTAGCAACGGCTTGTAGAGGCGGGTCATTGCCAAGGAGGCGGAGTAGACGGCGAAGCAGAGCTGGTTGTCTAGCTTGAGCAGGTCGTCTGTGTTGGGTTTCGTTGGCATGGGTGGAATTGTAGTTCGCAATTGAATTGTGTGCAATGTAGTTGTTTTGGATTGGTTTTGGCGGTTGCTTCCCGGGGCTGGGAGTTCCGCCCGGCGGCGGACTCACTTTCTTTTGCTTCGCCAAAAGAAAGTAAGCAAAGAAAAGGCGACCCCACTGTCTGCGACCCCTGCGCTTCGCTACGGGGCAACCTGCGGTGCTCGCATTTCGCGGGGTCTCGCAGAACTCGCTTCGCTCAAACAGCTGCGAGCCCTGATCCGCGAAACGCTGCGCTCCTCGGCGCAGCCAGAGGGGCTTTGATACCGGGCGGGCCGTCGCTTCGCTCGGCCCGGGAATTTCCAACAGCCGAAGCCTGCGTTTGTGCTTGTGCTCGTGCTCGTGCTCGTGGTGGTGGTGGTGGTGGTGGTGGTGGTGGGCACACCCGCATCTGTATGAACGCACACGCATGCGCTCATGCAAGGAGCAGCGCCATGACCAATCCCCGCCGCAGCAGGCGCGAAGCGCCTGCTGCGGCCCACTGGCCGAGCGAAGCGATGGCCCGAGGGGTTCCCCAATCCCTTCTGTATGCGCCGAGGAGCGCAGCGTTTCGCGGATCAGGGCTCGCCCTTGTTTGAGCGAAGCGAGTTTGGGCGAGACCCCGCGAAATGCGAGCACCGCAGGTTGCCCGTAGCGAAGCGGAGGGACGCAGACAGTAGGGTCGCCTTTCTTTTGCCTACGTTTCTTTGGCGAAGCAAAGAAAAGTAGGTCGGCCGCCGGGCCGAGACCCGGCCCCGGGAAAGAACAAGACCCAAGCCCCAGGAATCACCCCCGAAACCTCTTCCGAGTCAGCGCCAATGCAATCCAGAAAGCCACAACCGCATACACAACCAAAACACCCGCATGCACCCACCACCCCTCAGGCCACCGATCCATAAACAGCGGCCGCACCAAAGCAACAGCATTCGTCAACGGCAACCAAGCAGCCACAGCACGCACAACAGAAGGCAGCTGCTCCAGCGGAAAAAACACCCCACTCAAAAACATCATCGGCGTCATGAACAACGTGAAGTAATAGGTAAAAAAGTCATACCCCTTAGCCAACGCATTGAAGATCAGTGCCACCGAAGAAAACGTGATCCCACACCCAATCAACACCATCCAGGCCACGATCAACTTGGGGCTGTGACTGATCCCAAGCCCAAGCATCACAAACAAGATCGCAGTCACAGTAAAAATCGACTTGAACGCCGCCCACAACATCTCCGCAAGCACGATGTCATCCAGCCCCACCGGCGCATTCATGATCCCGTCCCAAGTCTTCTGCACATGCATCCGAGAAAACGCCGAATACAGCGCTTCAAAGCTCGCCGCATTCATCGCACTCATGCAGATCGACCCACTCGCCAGGAACAGGATGTACGGCACCTGCGTGCCATCCACCGTCACCTGCCCCACCAAAGCGCCCATCCCGTAGCCAAACGCCACCAACCAGATCAGCGGCTCCGCGATGTTTCCGATCAGGCTAGGTAAAGCAAGCTTGCGCCACACCAGCAGGTTGCGCAAAAACACCGGCCACCATCGCATCGACAGCTCGGGCGCACGCCACACGGAGGGTGAAGGCGGCACAGGTGTCTCGGGAGAAACGGCAGAAGAAGCAGTGGTTGTGTTCATAGAAAGAAGGCCTAGCCATCCTGGCGAATCTGCCGACCGGTGAGCTTGAGGAAAAGATCTTCCAGATTGGCCGGCCGATGAAAGGTGCGCAGCCCGCCGTGCTGCGTCAGCGCGTCGAGCAGACGCCGCGCATCCTGCGTATAGAAGAACACCGTCTCCCCGCTCACCTCCACGCGCGCAGCCAGCGCCTGCAACTCGGCCGACCCGGCCAGCGACAGCGCCCCATTGCCATACACCTCGACCACGTCAGGCTCTAGGTGCTCGGCGATCAGATCGCGCGGCCGGCCCTCGGCGATCTTGCGGCCGTGGTCGAGCACCAGCAGCCGCGAACACAGGCGCTCGGCCTCGTCCATGAAGTGCGTGGTCAACAGGATCGACTTGCCCTGCTGCAGCAGCACCTGCAAGCGCTCCCACATCAGGTGCCGCGCTTGCGGGTCGAGCCCGGTGGTGGGCTCGTCGAGCAGCAACAGCTTGGGGTCGTTCACCAGCGCACGCGCCAGCGACAGGCGCCGGCGCATGCCGCCCGACAGCTCGCCGGGCTTGGCGTCGGCCTTGTGCGAGAGCGCGGCGAACTCCAGCAACTGCGGCACGCGTGCGCGCACATGCGCCTTGCTGAAGCCGAAGTAACGACCGTACACCACGAGGTTCTCGGCGCAGCTGAAGTCGGGGTCGAGGGTGTCGAACTGCGACACCACGCCCAGCTGCGCCTTGATGGCCAGCGCGTCGCGCGGCATCTGCAGGCCCAGCGCCTCGATGCTGCCGCCGTCGGGGGCGGTGAGGCCCAGGCACATGCGGATGGTGGTGGTCTTGCCCGCACCGTTCGGCCCGATCACGCCCAGGCACTCGCCAGGCGCGATCTCGAACGAGAGGTCGTCGACGACCGTGGTCTCGCCGTAGCGCTTGCGCAGCCCACGGACCTGGAACAACGGGGAAGAGGACGAAGAGGAAGGCGAGGAGGGGGTGGTGTGGGATGGCACGCGGCCATTCTGACGCAGCCGGCCGATTGGCGCACGGCTACATACGCAGCCCGCTGAACTCGCTTTTCATCCAGTCGATGAAGGCCCGCGTGCGCGCCGGCAGCAGCCGCGCATTCGGGTAGATCACGCTCACGGGGCGGGGCGCCGGCTCGTAGTCTTCGAGCACCAGCTGCAGCCGGCCCTGTGCCACGTGCGGCAGCACCTGGTAGGAGAAGAAAGTGCCGAAGCCCATGCCCGCGGCGCAGGCCTCGATGGCGGGCGCGAGGTGGTTGAACTCCAGGCGGTTGTCAGGCGTCACGTGCACGGTCTTGCCGCCGTCGCGGAACGCCCATTGCGACGGTGCATCGATGCGCCCGCGCACGCAGGGTGCGCCCGCCAGGTCGCGCGGATGACGCGGCACGCCGTGCTGCGCGAGGAAGGCGGGGCTGGCCACCACCACGCGGCGGATGGTGCCCAGCGTCTGCGCCACCAGCGACGAGTCTTCGAGCGGGCTGATGCGGATGCCGACATCGATGCCCTCCTCGAGCAGGTTCACCGTGCGGTCGTGCAGCCGCACGCTGCAGCGCACCTTCTCGTGGCGCTGCATGAAGCGCACGATGGCGGGCGCCACGTACATGTGGCCGAACAGCACCGGCGCGGTGATGACCAGCTGCCCCGCGGGCTCGCGCGCCTCGGCCTTCAGCGCCTGGTCGGCGGCGTCGGCCGCGAGCAGCACTTCGCGCGCGCTCGGCAGGTAGTGGCGGCCTTCCTCGGTGAGCGACAGGCGCCGCGTGGTGCGGTGAAACAGGCGCACGCCCAGGTGCGCCTCGAGCGCGGCGAGCGCGCGCACCACGGCGGGCAGCGAACTGCCGAGCGCCTCGGCGGCGCGGGTCAGGCTGCCCTGGTCGGCAATCTGCACGAAGGTCTGCATGGCCTTGAAACGATCCATGGCGCGATTAAACCGGAAAACGCAGCAGTCAAATCCGGCAAAGGCTATTCATTCATTTGCTGGAAGAGAGAAGAATCGAGGCCATACCCACCCGAAGGACTCTTCATGACCGAGAACACCACCACCGCCCGCCAGCCCGCCCAGCCCATCCAGCTCTTCGGCAGCGCCATCTCGGGCCACGTGCACCGCGTGCGCTTCTTCCTCTCGGTGCTGGGCCTGCCCTTCGAGATCGTCGAGCTCAACCTGCGCCAGCGTGAGCACCGCACGCCGGAGTTCCTGGCGCGCAACCCCTTCGGCCAGGTGCCGGTGATCGAGGACGGCGAGGTCACGCTGGCCGACTCCAACGCCATCCTCGTGTACCTCAACGAACGCTACGCCCCCGACCCGGCGCGCTGGATGCCGCGCGACCCGGTGGGCGCGGCGCGCGTGCAGCGCTGGTTCTCGGTGGCGGCCGGCCCGCTGGCCTACGGCCCGGCGGCGGCGCGCATCATGGTGCTGTTCGGCGTGGACGCCGACCGCACCGAGACCGTCAAGCGCTCGCACGCGCTGCTCGCGGTGATGGAGACCTGCCTGTCCGAGCAGCCCTTCCTCGCGGGCCCGTCGGCCACGCTGGCCGACATCGCGAACTACGCCTACGTGGCCCATGCACCCGAAGGCAGCGTGTCGCTCGATGCCTATCCGCAGCTGCGTGCCTGGCTGGCGCGCGTGGAAGCCTTGCCCGGGTTCGTGCCGATGGTGCGTTCGCCGGTCGGCCTGGCGGCGGTCGCATGATCGCCGCACCTTTCCACGCCGGCGAGCGCGCGCTGCAGGCGCTCGTGGGCTCGCGCGAGCAGATGGAGGCTGCGGGCCCGCGCGTGATCCGCGACTACATGCCCGACCAGCACCGCGAGTTCTTCGCACTGCTGCCATTCCTCGTGGTCGGAAGCCTCGACGCCGACCTGCAGCCGTGGGCCAGCATGCTCGCCGCGCCCGCCGGCTTTGCGCACTCGCCCGACGCGACGCACCTGCGCATCGATGCACTGCCGGGCGCCGGCGATCCGCTCACCGGCCAGCTCGCGCCCGGTGCCACGCTGGGGCTGCTGGGCATCCAGCCGCACACGCGGCGGCGCAACCGCATGAACGGCACGGTCGAGGCGCTCGACGCGGCGGGCTTCATGGTCGAGGTGCAGCAGAGCTTCGGCAACTGCCCGCGCTACATCCAGGCGCGCGAGCCGGTGTTCGCCGCGCCGCCGGCCCACGAGCCCGCCGTGCAGTGGCTCGACACGCTCGACCTCGCGGCCGAACGGCTCATCGGTGCGGCCGACACGCTGTTCATCGCCACGGCGTATCCCGACGCGGTGGCGGTGGGCGACGCGGCCGATGCGCGCTCGCACGGCGTCGACGTGTCGCACCGCGGCGGGCGGCCGGGCTTCGTGCGCGTCGATGCGGGCGGCGTGCTCACGGTGCCCGACTTCAACGGCAACCGCTTCTTCAACACGCTCGGCAACCTGCAGGCGCACCCGCGCGCGGGCCTGCTGTTCGTCGATTTCGACACCGGCGAGCTGCTGCACCTGAGCGCCACGGCGGAGATCGTCACGGACGGCCCTGAGGTTGAAGCGTTCGAGGGCGCGGAGCGGCTCATGCGCTTTCACGTCACGCGCGCGCTGCGCCGTCCGGCCGCATTGCCGCTGCGTTGGGGCGAGGCCGCGTTGTCGCCGCACCTGGCGGGCACGGGGCGCTGGGCCGCGCACTGACTCAGTCGAAGACGGGAATGCGCCCGTTGACTGACGGCCGATAGTGCCAACTGAGCGCATCGAGATCGGGTGCGCTTCGTTGGCTCAGCAGCGCTTCGAGGCCCGCCGCAGCCAGCGTGCAGGCCAGCGCCTGCCCCGGACACGCATGCATGCCATGGCCGAAGCCGAGCACGCGGCGCCGCGCGCGCACCGGCATGAAGCGGTCGGGCTCGGGGTTGAATGCCGGATCGCGGTGCGCCGAGGCCAGCAGCACCAGCACCGCGTCGCCCGCCGCCAGCGAGGTGCCGGCGATCTCGAGGGGCTCGATCGCGAAGCGGCGCGTGTTCTGCACCGACGGATCGTGGCGACACGTCTCCTCGACGATGGCGAGCAGCCCGTCGCGCGTGCGCGCCAGCGGGCGCAGCGCAGGCTCGCGCGCCAGTGCGATCAAGCTGTTGCCCAGCAGGCCCGCCGTGGCGTCGCAGGTCTGCGAGAGCAGGCCCACGAGGTTCGCCAGCAGCGCGCGCGAGAGCGGCGCGCTGGCCGCGCTTTCGGCCAGCACCGCTGCCAGCAGCGTGCCGTCGCGCGGCGAGGCGTTCACGCTCAGGGTTTCGAAGCGGTTCATCAGCGCGCCGGCCGCCATGCTCGCCGCCTGCAGCTGGTCGGCATTCGACAGCGGCGAAAGGCAGGCGACGAAGTCGCGCATCCAGCGGTCCACCTGCGGCAGTGATGCACCGTCGAAGCCGAGCAGGTGCGCCATCGCCCGCACGGGCAGCGAGAACAGCACCTCGGACAACGGCGCCTGCGCGGGCAGCTGCCGCGCCACGTCGAGCGCGGCGGCGTGCGCCGCCTGCAGGTCGAGCCCGGCCAGCGCGCGCTGCAAGGCCGGCCGATGCGCCTGGTGCGCGGGGCCGTCGTTCATGCGCACGAGGTGGCCG
>NZ_BCUS01000133.1 GCF_001591345.1 Variovorax boronicumulans NBRC 103145
GTCCAGGTCGACGAACTTGACCAGCACTTCCTGGCCGATGCGCGGCAGCCACTGCCAGCCCATACCGGGACCGGCCTGGCGCTGGGCCACGCGGATCCAGCGGGTGCTGCGGTTGTCCTGGGCACTGTCGCCGTTACCGCCGTTCTCGCTCGATCCGTTCTGCCAGTGGAAGCGCACGCGCACGTCGCCGCGGTCGTTGCAGTACAGCTCGTCGGCGCCGTTGGGCGTGGTCTCGCCCGAAGGGCCGACCACAATGGCGCTGTGCACGCCGCTGGCCGTGGGCCTGGCGTGCAGGCGGGCACCGTCGGCCGCCGCCAGGGCGGGGCGCCAGGGGCGCGGGGCGTGCACGCCGGAGAAGCTGTTGGCGTAGCCCTGGGCTTGCGCGGTGGCCAGGCTCTGGGGCTGCGGGTAGAGGTTGTTAGCGTTGCTTGTTGCCACTGCTGCAGACACCAGCCCGAACACGTCGGCTTCGGCCGTCACAGGGGCGCAGGGCTGGTCGAACACGAGGTGCTCCGTCAGCGCACCCAGCTGCGCCGCAATCGACGCCGCCGTGTCCTTGGGCAGATTGTTGATGCCCACATGCTCGATGGTGTCCAGCAGCAGCGCAGGCCTGGCCTGCAGCCCGAGTGCGGGCGCGTCGTCGATCTCGAGGCGCGTGCCCGCGCGCAAGGTGCGCACGGTGCTGTGGCCCAGCATCAGGTCGGCGCGGCATTCGGCCGCTTCCATCATCAGGGCCGCGTAGCGCTCGACGGTGCGGTTGGTGTCCCAGCCGCGGCTGCGGTCGTTCAGGCCGAGCACGTCGTCATATTCCAGGCGCGGGGCGTTCTTGCCACCGACCGGAAAGCGTGCGGGTGCGCTGCCTGTGAGCTGGCGCTTGCCGTCGACATTCCAGGCGCTCAGGTGCACCTGGGCCACCGACTGGCGCATGCGCCGCACCAGCGCCTGCACGGCGTCGCTGCGCTCCTGGGAGCTCCTGCGGTGAAAGCGAACGGGCGAGCCCGCATCGGCGGGCTGGGTGCCGTTGGACGAGAAGATCACGAGCTTGTGGCCCGTCGGGGCCTGGGCGTCTTCCTCGATGCGCCAGGCCAGGCCTTCTTCGGCCAGCAGGCGCGAGAAGAAGTCGTAGTCGCTCTCGCGGTACTGGGTGCAGTAGGTGCGAACGGGGGCGTCGGCCAGGAAGCTGTTCACTTCGGAGGAGAAGGCCCAGCTGCCGGCCTCGGCGTACGGGGCGAGCACGCGTTCGATGATGTCTGCCACGCTGCGCTGCTGGAAGACCTGGCTGCGCCCCTGCTGGGTGGCCAGCCAGAGCCAGGGTACGAGCGTGAGGCGGTAGCGCGCCAGGCCGCCATCGGAGCCGAGCGACTCGACGGCGCGAATCAATCCGGTGCGCCGTGCGAGCGAACCATTGGCCAGCACGGTGACCAACGTCAGCGGCTGGTCGATCAATGAAGACAGCGCCAGGTCCGCGCGCAGGCTCAGGCACACGATGCGCAGCTCGAACAGCTGCGACACCGCCTCGCGCTGCACCCAGCCTTCCACGCGCAAGGCGTCGATGCTCTCGCGCGCGGCACTGGCACTGTTGGAGGACGACGAAGCACTCGGCGCTTCGAGGCGGTACAGCCGCGCCGTCTGGCTCAGCTCGGCCCACAGGGCGCTGCGGTCAGCGGAAGGCATCGGGAATTCGCTCAGGTTCGGATGCTCAAGGTTTGCAAGGTGCGCCCGGCTTGCAGTCCGCCGTTGCGGCAGTGGCCTGCGCCGATGGTGCGGGGTCGGAGGTCTTGCTGCGCTTGAGCAGTGCGGTCAGCAGGTCGGTGTCGGGATCGGGTCCCTTCGGCCGTGCCGCCGTTTGCGCGAGGTCGGTGCGCGCGGCGGGCTTTGCTGCGGTCTTGACGGGCTTGCCGTTCGCGGCCGTGCGCACGGGCTTCTTCGAGCCCGACGCGATGCGCTCCGGCTTCTTCGCGACTGCGGCGCTGGCCTTGCTGTCGGCACCTGCTTTCTTCGCGGGGGATGTTGCCGCTGCAACGCGCGCAGGCTTCGCGGCCGGCGGCACGGCCATGGGCTGCGCACCGATGGCTGCGAACGGCGTGGAGGCCTGTGGTTGTTGCTGCTGTGGTCCCGGCGGCGGCGTACTGTCGCCTTCGATGATGCGCGCGGGCGTGGGCTCCGGTGCCGCGGCGGTGACGGGCGTCTCGGGTTTCGATGGTTCCTTGGCGACAGGCGCAGCAACCGGCGCAGGTGTTGCTGCCGCCACGGTCGTGGCTGCCGCATCCGCGCGCTTCGATTGCAGGTGGTAGGTCGTGGCACCCGCCACGCCGATCAACACCGCGAGCGAAGCCCACACGCCGGGCCGTGCGAAGAAGGAACGCGCGCCGCTCTCGCGGCCACCGAACTGTGCGAGCACCCGCGTGGATTCGCTTCCGGGTGCGGCGGTCGATGTGGCCGCGGTGGGTGCGTTCGAACCGAGCAGGCTCGGTCGGTCCTTGTGGGCGTCTGACGCGCCCATCATGGATGGGTGGTCCGGCTGGCTGCGGGCATGTGATTTCTCCCCTCGGCTTTATGTGGCGTGATCAACGCGATATCGCAATTGGGATGCAACAAGGTGCTGCGTGCGATGGGTTCAAATTTTTAAGCGACTCATACAATTGAGTGGCTCTCATTGAACACCGTTGATCTTCTTCACTCTCTTTTGTTATTTTGCCTTGATGGTGGCAGCACTTGCCATCTTCTTGTTCCCTTCTTTTCGTGACCGTGTGTTGCGAGCGACGGTCTCCATTTCTACTGCTATTGCATTCTTTTTTATTGGAATAGGACGCCGTCTTGGTTTTGTGTCCGAAGCAAGTTTTCAGTTGATGCGCGACAGCGGCTCGGGAGTGCGTACTTTTGCCGTAAGGCATCGCTACTTGTTGCTGTCGGGCATGGGTCTGCTTATCGTGCCGGTGTTGTTAAGTGTGACTTTCGGAAGTGGCCGGGTTCTGTTCTTCGACGACTGGGCCGCCACAAGCGACCCGAAGATAGAGGCCTTGCTCAAGGGCGAGCAGCTGGTGCCGCCGCAGCCGTTGCCGCCCGAGGTGTTTGCCACCGCAGAGGTGGAGCAGATTCGTCCGCTCACGAAAGAAGGCAGTCGGGACTGGGCTGTTCTCGATGTGGACTTTCGTAATCGTTTGCTGCTCGTCTACAAGATCATGAAAGAAAAGCACGGCTACGACCTCGCATTGCTCGAGGGTTATCGCAGCCCCGAACGACAAGCCAAACTCGCTGCATTGGGCAATACAGTGACCATGGCGAAGGCCAATCAAAGCTATCATCAGTATGGACTTGCGGCAGACAACGCGTTCTATCGCAATGGCAAGCTGGTGATCTCTGAAAAAGATCCATGGGCCATGGAAGGCTATCGCCTCTATGGTGAAGCGGCCGAGTCCGTGGGCTTGGTCTGGGGTGGTCGATGGTCCTTCAGGGATTACGGTCACGTGGAGTACCGCAAGCCGGGATTTAAATTGTCACGCAACTGAATGCCGAGACGACATCTGTCGCACCGGCACACCACGAGGCAATCAAGGGGGAGAGTTCAAATGGGTGAGGATCAACCCGAGGCGGACAACGATCGCCCGTGGATCGTTCTGCATGACAAGACCGACCACGGTGGCTTCGTGATCACCGCATCCGAAAACACGCACATCGATGAACGGCGTGTGGCGCGCATCGGCGACATGGTGTCGTGCCCACGGCCCGGCCATGGCATCAACCCCATCGTGACGGGCAGCGACTGCGTGTCGATCGATGGCCGTCGCGTGGCGCGCCACGGCGACCGTGCGGCCTGCGGCTGCAGGCTGTTGTCCAGCCAGATCGCTTCCGCGTCCGAATGACGGCAGTGCCTCCTTCTTCGGCTGCAGGCATGGCATGCGGTCACGCGACCGCGTGGGCCGCTGCCATCGCCCTCGCGTGACCCAGGCGTTCGAAAACTCCGGATGCTGTCGCGACTGATCAAGCCCGTTCTTTTGGCCTGCGCCGTGTTCATCACGGTGTGGGTGCTCGTGATCGTCTACTGGCAGTACACGGCGCGCATGCCGAGCACGAGCGACATCGTGCTCTACCTCGTAGTGTTGCCGCTCGCGCTGATGCTCTTCTATGTGGTGCTGCGCCGCATCTTCACGGCCGCACCTGCTGCTGCGTTGCCTGCAGCTGGGGCAACAGTGGCCGCAGGCGCCGCAGCCTCATCGAATGCCGCGGCACCCGACGCCTCGCAAGAGCGCCAGCAGATGGCCGTGCTCGCCTTCGCCCTTCGCACGCCGCGCGGCAGCGATGCCGACACCGTGGCCACCGCGATCGGCCAGGCGCAGACGCCAGAGATCGTTCCCGAACTGCGTGACGGCGAAGGCTTCCCCGTCATCGCGGGCCGCGTCGAAGGCATCGACGAGAACGAGCTGCGCGAGCACCTGCGCGAAAGCCTGCAACCGGCAGGCGAATCTTTCGATGTCGATGCGCTGCCCGACGATCGGCTGCGCGCCATCCACCTGATGTCCGACGTGCTGCAGGAGTTGCTGGCGTCCGCGGCCGAAGCCATTGCGAACGCCGGCGATGCGCTCGCGGTGCGCGCGCCCGGGCGCTTCGTGTCCAGCGGCGGCGTCATCCCGGGGCCGGCGGCGGCGCCGCAGCTGAACCTCTCGCTGCTGTTGCCGGGCGCATGGAGCGAGAGCGAACGCGCGATCGCCACGCAGTGGGTGCAGCAGCGCGTGCGCGAGGGCGATGCGTCGCAGCGTTGGCTCGTCGACTGCTTCAAGAGCGAAGACGGCGTGTCCGGCATGGCGCTGCTCGACCGCATCAGCCTGTCGCTGCATCGCGAGCAAAGGCCCGCGCTGTGGATCGCGCTGGCGGCCGACTCCTCGGTGTCCGAAGCCAGCATCGCGCGCTGGGAGGCCGACGGCCTGCTGTACACCGCCACGCGCCGCAAGGGCCGCGTGCCCGGCGAAGCCGCCGCGGGCCTGCTGCTCGTGCGCGCCGGCGATGCACTGCTGGCACCGGCCGAGGCCGTGCGCCTGTCGCGCAGCGCAAGCGGCCAGCGCGAGGCCTCGGCCGACACGGCACGCACGCCCGATGCCAGCCTGCTCGATCGCTTCGCCCAACATCTGATGGCTACGTCGGCTCTCGAGACCGCCCAGGTCGACTGGGTCGTGAGCGACGCCGACCACCGCACCAGCCGCGTCACCGAAGTGGCCAAGCTTGTGCAGGAGCGGCTGCCGCACGTGCCCTTCGAAAACAACCTCTCCGTCTGCGCCACCCTGGGTCACCTGGGGGCCGCGGCCGACATGAGCGCCGTCGTGCTCGCGTGCCATCTGGCCGCGCGCGATGCACGGCATGTGCTCGCCATTTCCGTGCAGGACGCGCTCGCGCGGACGGCCTTGCTGGCCGGCCCGGCGAGCCCCGCGTCACCCGCTACTTAAACAGGACCGATTCCAGAAACTTCTATGCGGCGATTCTTCAGTTTCCTGGCCGATCCGCGCACCTTGTCGGTGATCGGCGCCATCGCGCTCGGCGCGTTCCTGCTGCTCGGGGCGCAGACGCTCGAAGTCGGCGCGATCTGGGCCGTCGGCATCTTCGTGGTGCTGCTGCTGTTGTGGCTGCTGGTGTGGTTCGTGCGGCGCATGCGCACGCGCGCGGCCAACCGCAAGCTCGGCGACATGCTCGAGGACCAGGCCGATGCCGCCGTGCGCGACAGCGATCCCGAGCGCAAGGCCGAGATCGACGAGCTGCGCGGGCGCATGGTCGAGGCGGTCAAGACCATCAAGACCTCGAAGATCGGGCAGATGTCGGGCAGCGAGGCGCTGTACGAGCTGCCCTGGTACATGGTCATCGGCAACCCGGCCGCGGGCAAGAGCAGCGCCATCCTGAACTCGGGCCTGCAGTTCCCGTTCGCCGACAAGGGCAACGCGGTGATCCAGGGCATCGGCGGCACGCGCAACTGCGACTGGTTCTTCACCACCGAAGGCATCGTGCTCGACACGGCGGGGCGCTATTCGATTCACCAGGAAGACCGCAAGGAGTGGTTCGGCTTCCTCGACCTGCTCAAGAAGTACCGGCCGAAGGCGCCCATCAACGGCATCATCATCACGGCCAGCATTCCCGAGCTGATCGGCAGCCGGCCCGACTTCGCCATTCAACTCGCGAAGAACCTGCGCCAGCGCATGCAGGAGCTCACCGAGCGGCTCGAGGTGTTCGCGCCGGTGTACGTGATGTTCACCAAGGCCGACCTGATCACCGGCTTTGCGGAATTCTTCGGCGACAGCGACAAGATGGAGCGCGACCGCGTGTGGGGCGCCTCTCTGCCCTACGACGGCGACGAAAAGCAGGATGCCGTGGCGCTGTTCGACAAGCGCTTCGACGAGCTCTACATGGGCCTGAAGGAAATCAGCGTTTCGCACTTCGCGAACCACCGCAGCAGCGACCCGTCGCCCGAGCTGTTGATTTTTCCGCTGGAGTTCGCGGCCATCAAGCCCGCGCTGCGCGCCTTCCTGGCCACGCTGTTCGAGAGCAACCCCTTCCAGCACAAGCCGGTGTTCCGCGGCTTCTACTTCACCAGTGCCTTGCAGGAAGGCACGATGCGCAGCCTGTCGACCGAGCGCATCGCCAAGCGCTTCGGGCTCACGCTGAGCAATGCGGCCACCAAGTCGAAGGAAATCTATTCGCAGAACGGATTCTTCCTGCGCGACCTGTTCTCCAAGGTGATCTTTGCCGACAAGAAGACGGTGCGGCAGTTCTCCAGCCCCGTGAAGGCGCGCGTGCGCTACGTGAGCTTCTTCGCCTTCGTCGCCGTGCTGGGCCTCCTGCTCGGCGGCTGGACCTGGTCGTACCTCGGCAACCGCCAGCTGGTGGAGAACGTGCAGGCCGACCTCGACAAGGTGGTCAAGCTGCAGGCCAGCGACAACGGCCTGCGCACGCGCTTCGAGGCGCTGGGCATCCTGCAGGACCGCATCGAGCAGCTCGAGAAATTCCGCAACGACCGGCCGCTGTCGCTGTCGCTGGGCCTGTACCAGGGCAGCCAGCTCGAAGACAAGCTGGTGGCCGAGTACTACGGCGGCGTGAAGCAGCTCATGCTCGCGCCGGTGTCGGACAACCTGCAGGCCTTCCTGCGCGAGGTCAATGCGCACCCCGACCGCCTGAAGCGCGCCGACGCGGTGGCCGCACTGACGGGCGGTACATCGCCCGCGCCGCTGCCGGTCGCCGGTGCCGCGACCACCACGGCACCCGCCGCAGTGCCGGAAGGCGGCGGCCTGTACGCCGGCTCCTCGCCGGCCGACGTGCAGGACGCCTACAACGCGCTCAAGACCTACCTCATGCTGTCCGACAAGCGGCAGGTGGAAACGGCGCACCTCACCGACCAGATCTCGCGCTTCTGGCGCGGCTGGCTCGAGAGCAACCGCGGCGACATGCCGCGCGCGGCGGTCATCCGTGACGCCGAGCGCATGATCACCTTCTACCTGCGCCGCGTGGGCGACGACAACTGGCCCGCACTGGCCGACACCAACCTGGCGCTGGTCGAGCAGACGCGCGACAACCTGCGCCGCGTGGTGCGCGGCATGCCAGCGCGCGAACGCGTGTATGCCGAGATCAAGGCGCGCGCCTCCACGCGCTTCGCGCCGATGACCGTGGCGCGCATCCTCGGGGCCACGGCCGGCGGCGCCGAAGCCGAAGGCACCCTCGCCGGCAGCGTCGCCATCTCGGGCGCGTTCACGCGCGAGGCCTGGCAGCAGTACGTGGACGACGCGATCCGCGACGCCGCCAACAAGGAAACCTCCAGCAAGGACTGGGTGCTCAACGTCGCCGGCAACGACGACCTGACGCTCGAAGGCAGCCCGGAGCAGATCCGCAAGACGCTGGCCACCATGTACAAGCTGGAGTACGCCAAGGAGTGGCAGCGCTTCCTGCAGGGCATCGCGGTGAAGGACATGGGCAGCTTCGAGCAGGCCGTGGTGGCGATGAACCAGCTGGGCGATCCGCAGAACTCGCCGATCCGCAAGGTCTTCGACACGGTGTACGACCAGACCTCGTGGGACAACCCCTCGCTGGTCAACGCCGGCCTGCAGCAGGCGCGCACTGGCGCCTTCAACTGGTTCAAGCGCCTCTTCAGCCGCGCCACGCCGTCGCAGGTGAACGTGAACGTCGACCTCAACGGCGGCGCCACGGAAATCCCGATGGGCCCGATCGGGCGCGAGTTCGCGGGCGTGGCGCGCCTGGTGGTCGAGCGCGACAACACCTCGCTGCTGCGCGGCTACCTGGGCACGCTGTCCAAGCTGCGCGGGCGCTTCAACCAGATCAAGAACCAGGGCGACCCCGGTCCGGGCGCGCGCCAGCTCATGCAGCAGACGCTGGAAGGCAACGGCTCCGAGCTGGCCGACGCGCTCAAGTACGTCGACGAACAGATGCTCACCGGCATGGACGCCGCGCAGCGCCAGGCGCTGCGCCCGCTGCTGGTGCGCCCGCTGCTGCAGGCCTATGCAGTGACGGTGCAGCCGACGGCGGTGGAGGTCAACAAGATCTGGAGTGCGCAGGTGCACCAACCGTTCCAGCAGTCGCTGGCCACCAAGTACCCGTTCTCGGCGAGCGCGAAGATCGAGGCCTCGCCGGCGGAGATCGCGCAGTTCTTCGGACCTGAAGGCGCCATCGGCAAGTTCGTGACGACCACGCTGGGCTCGCTGGTGATCCGCCGCGGCGACCTGCTGTCGCCGCGCGCCTGGGGCGACCAGGGCCTCACGCTGAGCCCCGATTTCGTGAACGGCTTTGCGCAGTGGGTGGCGCCGCTGTCGGGCGGTGCCGCGGCCGGGGCTGGCGGCAGCGCGCAGCCGCAGACGCTGTTCCAGATCCTGCCGCAGCCCGTGTCGGGCCTGACGGAATACATGGTCGAGATCGACGGCCAGCAGTTGCGCTACCGCAACACGCCGCCGCAGTGGTCCAACTTCGTCTGGCCCAACGCACAGGGCACGCCGGGCGCGAAGATCACCGCCGTCACCTTCGACGGGCGCACGGTCGAGCTGATCAACGAGCCGGGCAACTTCGGCCTGGAGCGCCTGCTGAGCACGGCGCAGCGCACCAAGTTGCCCGACGGCAGCTTCGAGCTCACGTGGGCGCGCGACAACGCGAGCGTGACCGTCAAGCTGCGCGTGATCCAGAACACGCAGTCGGCTGGTTCGGGCGGCGATTCGCCGCAGGGCAAGGGCCTGCGCGGCACGGTGCTGCCGTCGACGGTCGCGGAGATCGGTGTGCCGCGCGCAGCAGCACCCGCAGCGGTTCAGGCACCGGCCCAGGCGCCGGTGCAGGCAGGGGGAGCAGGCAAATGAGCGCGCCACAACAGCTGTGCTACTTCGGCAAGTTGCCCGGACGCGGCGACTTCGTGAAGGGCCTGTACAACCCGCAGCTCATCAAGGCGTTCGACCACTGGCTGTCGCAGACCATGGAGATGCTGTCGGAAGACCCGCGCTGGAAGCTGATCTACGACAACGCCGCGCCGATGCACTTCGTGTGCCTGGGCTCGCGCAGTCGCGTGGCCATTGCGGGGCACGTGCGCCCCAGCCGCGACGAGTCGTCGCGCCGCTACCCGTTCCTGGCGGCCACTTCGGTGGACGTGGACGAGGCGCTCGACTTCATGCGCGGCGCGCCGATGCTCATCGGCCCCTACTGGGACCGCATGGCGGTGCAGGTGCAGTCGCTGGCGGCCGGCACCGACCTGGACAACGAGCTGAAGAAGTTCGAGGCCATCGATCCGGCCATCGAGACGGGCTTCAAGAAGTCGGCCTCGCGCGCCACCTATGCGGCGTTCACGCGCGACACCAGCCTGCTGCGCATCGAGCAGATGCTCAACTTCGACGGCCACAAGGTGTCGCTGCGCCGCGCCATCCTGGCGCTGGGCCTGCTGCTGCAGCCGGTGATGGCCAGCGCCGTGTCGCACCTGGAAAAGGGGCTCACGCTGCCGCTGCCGCGCGACCCGGTCGACCGGTCGCTGATCGCCACCTTCTGGCTCGAGATGGTGTCGCAGTTCCTGGCCAAGGCCGACTTCGAACTGGTGCTGCTGGTCACCGAGATCGACGGCCGCTCGCGGCTGGTGATCGGCTTCAACGGCCTGTCGCCGCGCAGCCTGCAAAGCGTGCTGCATCCGCAGGTCTACACCGAGCACAACATCGACATCGACAACCCGGAGTGGGTCGAGGACACCATCCACAGCAACTACGCGATGTTCAAGCTGGTGAGCTACCTCGACCAGCCGCAGCTGCCGCTGGACATCGTGCTCACCGCCTTTCGCGAAGTCTTCATCGGGGAATGACAAGGTCATGAATTGTTCTTTGCGCGTTCTCGTGCTGTCCATGGCCTGCGGGCTCGCGCTCGTGCCGGCCGTGCAGGCCCAGCAACCCCAACAACCACCCGCGGCGGGCGCCACCGCCGCCCGCGTCGAGACCACGGCCGCGGCCGTCGGCAAGGGCGAGCCGGTCGTGGCCGGCGGGCAGGTGCCCGACGAAGCCACGCGCATCGCCGTCATCGAGGCGCTGCGCCGCGTCTACGGGCCCAGCGGCGTGATCGACAAGATCGAGGTGGTGAACACCGTCAGCATGCCGGCCAACTGGAGCGCCAACGTGCAGCGGCTGATCACGCCCTCGCTCAAGGACATCCACCGCGGCCAGCTCCAGATCGAGGGCACGCAGATGGCGCTCAGCGGCGAGGTCGGCAACGAGGCGCTGCGCCAGAAGATCGTGAGCGACATGGCGAATTCGCTCAACCCGACCTACACCATCAAGAACAGCCTGCGCGTGCCCGCGTCGGAGCAGATCGCGGTCGACCAGGTGCTGGGCAACCGCACCATCGAGTTCGAGCTGGGCAGCGCCACGCTCACGGGCAAGGGCCGCGCCATCCTCGACGAGATGGCGCCGATCCTGCAGAAGCTCACGAACAAGTCGGTGGCGGTGGTGGGCCACACCGACAACGCCGGCAACCGCACGTCGAACCTGGCGCTGAGCCAGTCGCGCGCCGAATCGGTCAAGGGCTACCTGGTGGGCAAGGGCATCGACCCGATGACGCTCACGACCTCGGGCGTGGGCCCGGACCAACCGGTGGCGAGCAACGCGACCGACGAGGGGCGCTCGCGCAACCGGCGCATCGAGTTCCGGGTGGGACGCTAAAGAAAAAGGCCCGCAACGCGGGCCTTTCTTCTTTCACTCAGCGCGAAGGCGCGAAGTCAGCGCGACTCGTCGTCGCCCTTGGGCAGATCGAGCAGGTCCACCAGCTGGGCCAGCTCCTGCTCGTTCTTGATCACGTTGCGCAGCCACGCATGCAGCGGCATGTCGGCCCAGCGCGCGGCCTTGTTCGCCATGTAGGCGGCCGGGCTCGAAGGCTCGGTCTGCTCGAAATACGCCGCCACTTCCTTGAGCTGCGCGATGGCCTGCGCGCGGCTGTGGATGCCGGGCGGCAGCGCGGCGGGCACATGCACCGCCGCGTGGTAGGTGGGAGATGAATGGGGCATGGCGGCGTCGAAGACAGGTTCGATGCGGGTCGGGACAGCCGGTGCGCTGGCGGCCGGTGCAGCGGCGGTGGCTTGCTGTGCCGCGCCGTTGTCGATCGGCACGCCGGCCTCGCGCGCGAAGCGCTCGACGGCCTGGCGGATGGCGGCGGCCGCGTCCTTCGCGGCGCGAAAGCTCGGGCCGTTGGAGGCGGTGCGTTCGTCGAACACGGCCTCGAACTCGGCCAGCGCCTGCTCGCAGGCCTGCACGTCGCGGTGCGTCTTCTGCAGGAACTTCGCGGGCGTGGCGCGGCGCAGGCGGTCGAACTGCTCGAGCGTCACCTTGTTGCGCTGCAGCTCGTCGGCCTGCGCCGGCGTGCGGCGGATGGCCTGGTCGAGCGCCAGCGCGGTCTCCCACACCAGCGCGCTGTGGCCGGTGTGGCCGTCGCTCACGATGGGCGCGCGCTGCAGCAGCTCGACCGAGCGCGAGATCAGCCAGGTGACGGTGCCGATGCGCATCTCGATGTCGCCACCTTCGGGCTGCGGATGCAGTTCGTCCCAGTACTGGCGGCACAGGCCGCTGAGCAGGCGGTAGCCGTCGGCCAGCCCCTCGAAGCCGCGCTGGCTGGCCAGCGCGTCGGTGAGCCACACGCCCAGGCGCAGGTCCTTGGTGGAGGCGCGCAGCAGCTTCTCGCACTCCGAAATCACGAAAGGCCAGTTGGCCTCCTTCAGCTCGATGACCCATTCGCCCTGTTCGAGCGAGGGGTCGTCGTGCTTGCGCGCTTCCTGGATGGCGTCGAACTCGCGCGAGAACAGCATGTCCTCGCCGCAGGGCTTGGCCTCCGAGATCGGGGCCAGCAGGGCCGCGAGGTCGAGGCGGTTCGTCGCGGCCGTGGTCATGGCAGCGAGATCGTCAGGTTGGCCTGGCGCGGGCCGAGCTTCACGATGTCCTGGTAGCTCGCGAGCGCGCCCTGCGTGGTGCTGCCCAGGTGCGCCGACAGGCCGATGAAGCCCAGCAGCCCGATGAGCGCGAACAGCGCGGCCACCACCCACTGCGGCGCTTCGCGCTTGAGCGAGTGCGAGATGAGGTCGGGTAGCGGCCAGTGCGGTGCGAAGGGCGTGCGCTTGCCGCGCGCGTTGGCGATCTCGTCGCCCACGCGGGCCGTGAGGTAGGCCAGCTTCTCGGTGCCGTCGATGGCGTACTTGCCCTGGAAGCCCAGCAGCAGGCACATGTAGAACACCTCGAGCGTCTGGATGCGCGCGGCGCCGTGCGCCCGCTCGACCTCGAGCATGTTGAAGAAGTTCTCGCCCGCCAGCTGGTCGCCGAACAGCGTGAGCTGCAGCGGCCGGCGCTCCCATTCGGAGCGGATGGCGAACTCGGGCGCCGAGAGCACGAACTCGTCGACCGTGGCGCAGAAGGCGTACTTGGCTGCGTGGATCTGCTCGGCCGTGGCGTCGAGCTTGCGCGCGTTGCGCTCGAACTCGCCCAGGTAGTTGCGGATGCCCGTGAGGAACTGCTCGGTGGTGGCCGGCTGCTGCTTCTTCTTCAGCAGGAACAGCATCACGAAGCCGTCGTACAGCAGATCGAGCAGGCTCGAATCGGCGTCGGGCGCCACGCCGGCCGGCGTGAACGAGGCCGGCGGCGCGTCGGCGCCCAGCAGGGAAGGGGCCTTGTTGAGGGTGGTGGTGTTCATACGATCGGGCGGGTGATCAGCCGGTCACGGCGATCAGTTCGAGTTGCATGTCGGGGATGCCGGCCGGCGCGTAGATGGTGACGCTTTGCGCCTGCAGCATGCGGTCGTACAGCTGGCTCTTGCTGTCGATGGAGAAGTAGCACGCGCCCGCGCGGATCGGGATGGCCGGCGGCACCTGCGGCGCGTAGACGATGCGCACGCCTGGCATGGCCGAGAGCACCAGCTTGTCGACGTCTTCGGGCGCGCCGATCTTGAAGCGCTGCGGCACCACCTCGGCCAGCTCGGCGGCCGGCATGCTGGCGGTGACCGACATGTAGAACACGGTCTTCTCGTCGATCTTGCCGGAGTCCAGGCGCCCCAGGTAGAAGGCATTGCGCGTCTCGGTGAGCGCAATGGCGAAGTAGCGCGTGGAGATGACGGTGTCGAGCAGGTCGCGCACGATGCGGTCGAGCTCGGCGAAGGCCGGGCCGGGCTTCTCGTGGTCGTACACCGGCAGGTCGTTCAGCGAGTAGGTCTTGGCGAACGTCATCAGCGCGCCGGCCAGGCTCAGCAGTTCCTGGAACAGCCGCTCCGGGTGCAGCGACGGGTGATGGAACAGGTGCGAGAGCGAGGCGAACGCCGAGTTGGCCGTGTGCAGCAGCCAGAACGAGGCGATGTCGCCCGAGCGGAACTCGATGATGTTCTTGCTCGGCTCGCGGTGGATGCCGTACAGCGAATTGACCTTGGCCTGCAGCACGTCGAGCAGCCGGCGCAGCTGCTGGAACACGGTGGGCGAGGCGTCGATGCTGGTGCACGGCGGCACGAAGCTGCGGTCGATCTCGAAGCCGCCCGCGGCGGTGCGGCGGATGCGGATCACGGGGATCGACACGAACTGCTCGCGCGGCTCGGTGTCGGCCAGGAGCTTCACGCTCTTGCGCAGGAACACCACCTCGGCGCTCACGGCGTTGGTGTACAGGTCGAGCGACTGCGTCGCGTCGCTGGTGTAGCGCGCGGCAAAGCCTTCCTCGTTGGGGTCGGTGTAGTTCTTGCCGAGTTCCTTCACCGGGTGCAGCACCAGGTAGAAGGTGATCTCGTTCTGGCCCGGACTCAGCGTGTCCAGCGAGATGGGCGGGGGCAGCGCGTCGGCCTGCGGCGCCGCGTACGGTTCGCCGTCGGGGAACACCAGCGACAGCTGCGAGGCGCGCAGCATGCCGCTGGCCAGCGCATCGAGGTCGAAGCTGATGGAGCGCACGCCCCAGAAGTACGGATGCAGCGTCTGCGCCGTGGCGCGCAGGCGCGCCTCGTGGTACGCGTCTTGGCGCTGGAAATGCTGGGGGCGTAGAAACAAGCCCTCTCCCCAGAGGACCTTGGCTGCGTAGCTCACGTCGGATCAACTCCCCACAATTTTTTTTGAATGTATCGCATCGTCGTGTCGACTCGGACAGGCCCGCCGTCGCTGCAGATCAGGCGGGCGAGGGCCGGCAAGTCACCGGCCCCAACAGGTTGAGCGCGCCCGTGGGGGCCGCGCCTTGTGCGTTCTGCTGGCCCACCACCGCGCCTGTCGTGACGGTGAGCGCGCAGGCATGCGCGCCCATCACGATGCCGGTCTTTTCGGCGTCGGCGGCGTTGAAGGCGAAGCGCCAGCGCTGTGCGTCGGGCGAGTGGAACAGCACCACCACGGCCACCGCGTTGGCGCTGCGCGGAACCATCTCGGTCCAGGTGTATTGCTGGTCGGGAATGAGCGTGATCTCGCGGCTCTCGACGAGGTCGTCGCCCAGCTGCGTCTTGTCGCGACCCGGCGTGACGAAGGCGTCGAAGGACGACTGGTAGAAGCCCGTCGTTTCCTTCAGCTTGTAGATGCGCATCACCACGGACAGCGGGCGGTTGCGGCCGTCGGCGTTGAGGTTCTTGCCCGCGGCGATCGACATCGTCACCTTGCGCGGGGGCTTTTGCGACTCGGGCAGCTCGGGCTTCTTCAGTCCGCTCGCCTCGAGCGCGATGTTGGCGATCGTGAGCGCCGGCGAGCTGCACCCGCCGAGCATCAACGCGGCCAGCAGCGCGCCAGATGTAATTAATATTTTCATTAAAAGCGAGCCGTAACAATATTTCGATGGACCAAATAGGATTAACCGATTTCGAAAATGACTTTCGATTAGGAAATTAGCATTAATCCGCCCCCGTCATTTGCCATCCACGCGGCTGTAGTATCGTGTATTGTTATTGTCAACGGTCGCAATTTAATGAATGATTGCGGCCTGCTAAAAAGTCAGATCAGGGGGGAATGTGTCGATTCGAAAAATCATGTCGCGCACGATGATTGCCGGTGCCATTGCGAGCACCGTCTTTTTGTCGGCCTGTACCACCACGCCGGACGCGGCCGTTGCGCAGGCGACCGCCGCCTACAACAAGAGCCTGGCCGAGGTCGATGCCGCCGCGGCAGCCGCCACTGGCGACAAGGCGCCCGTCATCCGCCAGTACCAGCAGCTCGCCACCGACAACCCGACCCGCGGTGAGCCGTGGTCGCGCATCGCGCAGATCTACTTCAACGAAGGCCGCTACAGCCTGGCCATCTCGGCCGCCGAGGAGTCGCTGCGCCGCGACCCCTCCAGCCGGCAGGCCAAGAGCATCACCGCCGTGGGCGGCCTGCGCCTGGCGGCCCGCTCCATCGAGGACCTGGGCAAGGACAGCAGCCTGAGCGGCGACGCCAACGCCGATGCCTACCGCCTGGCCGCCCTGCTGCGCGAAACCCTGGGCCTGTCGGTCCTGGTGCCCGCCGGCCCCGAAGCCAAGCCGGCACCCACGCG
>NZ_BCUS01000134.1 GCF_001591345.1 Variovorax boronicumulans NBRC 103145
TCGGCGGTGGCCGAACTGGCGTCGGCCGAGTTGGCCTTGCGTTCGCTGCGCACCGGCACGGCACGGGCAGCGCTCACCCGCGCGCATGACGCGGCCTGGCGTGCGCGCGTGCCGGCGCTGCTGGCCGAAGTGGCGGAGGCGCGCGCCGCGCTCGAACGTCCCGCCGCCCGGCGCATCGCTTCCGGCGGTGAACAGGCCCTGCGCCTCGAGGAGGTCGAGGCGCTGCTCGCGTCCGATGCGCTCGTCGTCGATGCCTGCCGCCGTGGCGTCGGAGGCGGCGACACCTGGCGTTCGCTCGCACGCCGGCCCGTGCTGTTCTCGCTGGCGCGTGCGCTGGCCGCGGCCTGGCCCGGCGATGTCGACCGCGACACGCTGATCGCCGACGCCTTCCGCACCCGCGACCCCGACGAAACGCACCGCGCGCGGCTGCGCGTCGAGATCGGCCGGCTGCGCGCGCTCGTCAAGCCGATGGCGCGCATCGAGGCCACGCCGCAGGGCTTCATCCTCCAACCTCTGGGTGCGCGTCCGGTCGTGGTGCTGGCACCGCCCATCGACGGCGAGCAGGCTTCGCTGGTGGCGCTGCTGTCCGACGGCGCGGCCTGGTCGACCTCGGCGCTCGCGCTGGCCCTGGGTGCGAGCCAACGCACGGTGCAGCGCGCGCTGGCCGAGCTCGAGGCGCAGCGGCGCGTGCGTGCCATCGGGCAGGCCAGGGCGCGCCGCTGGCTGGCCCCGCCGCTGGCGGGATTCACGACGATCTTGTTACTCCCCGCCGCGCTGCCGATTGAATAGAGTCGGGCTCATGCGCTACCCCCTGTGGCGCACCTACAGGAGCCCACTATGAGCAGTAGCAGCAACAGCAGTCAGAGCAAGAAGGCAGGCAAGGACCGTTTCGAAGGCGCCGTGCAGGCCGCGCAGATCGTGCGCGAGTACGGCCCGTTCGAAGGCGTGGAGCGCATCCACGGCGTGACGCACGACGGCCACCAGGTGTGGGCCGCCACCGGCGGGCAACTGGTCGCCTTCGACCCCGCGAGCGGCGAAGCCACGCGCCGCATCGACGTCGCCTGCGACGCCGGCACCGCCTTCGACGGCACCTGCTTCTATCAGATCGTCGAGGCGCGCATCGACAAGATCGACGCCGCCACCGGCAAGGTGCTGGCCTCGATTCCCGCGCCCGGCAACGGCTCCGACTCGGGCCTCACCTGGGCCGAAGGCAGCCTCTGGGTGGGCGAGTACCGCGACCGCAAGATCCACCAGATCGACCCGGCGACCGGCGCGATCCGCCGCACCATCGAGTCGAACCGCTTCGTCACCGGCGTGACCTGGGTCGACGGCGAACTCTGGCACGGCACCTGGGAAGGCGACCAGAGCGACATCCGCCGCATCGACCCCGCCAGCGGCGACGTGATCGCGCGGCTGGAAATGCCCAGCGGCGTCGGCGTGAGCGGCCTGGAGTCCGACGGCGCAGGGCTCTTCTACGCCGGCGATGGCCGGGCCAGCAAGGTCCGCGCGGTGCGGCGCCCGAAGACCGCCACGGCGTGAACGACACGCAAGCCAAGGAGCACACCATGAACACCCCAGTGAATCACCCCGTCGTGACCCCCGAGCACTGGATCGATGCGCGCAAGTCGCTGCTGGCGCGCGAGAAGGAGCTGACCCAGCTGCGCGACCGCATCGCCGAGGAGCGCCGCGCGCTGCCGTGGACCCGCGTCGAGAAGGCCTACGTCTTCGACACGCCCCAGGGCCGTCGCCCGCTCGCCGACCTGTTCGAAGGCCGCCGCCAGCTGCTCGTGCAGCACTTCATGTTCGGCCCCGACTGGGAGCAGGGCTGCCAGAGCTGCTCGTTCATGGCCGACCATTCCGACGGCATGCGCGTGCACCTCGAACACCGCGACGTCACGCTGGTGGCCGTCTCGCGCGCGCCGCTGGCCCGCATCGAGGCTTTCCGCCGGCGCATGGGCTGGCAGTTCGCCTGGGTCTCGTCGCACGACAACGACTTCAACCACGACTTCGGTGTGAGCTTCACGCCCGACGAAATGGCCAGCGGCGCCGTTGCCTACAACTACGTGAAGCAACCGTTCCCGAGTGAGGAAGCGCCCGGCGTCAGCGTGTTCTTCAAGGACGACGCCGGCGACGTGTTCCACACCTACTCGACCTACGGCCGCGGCGTGGAAGTGATGATGGGCACCTACAACATGCTCGACCTCGTGCCCAAGGGCCGCGACGAGCACAACCCGTCTTACGCGATGGACTGGATTCGTCACCACGACCGCTACGAGCCCGCGCCCGTTGCGGCGGCGGGTGGTTGCTGCCACGCGCAGTCGTAAAGAAACGCGCGACCTGGCGTGTCAATCGGTCCGCACCATGGCAAGCCTCTGGCCCTGGCTGGCGGTGGCGGGAATGGGCGTCCTGCACGGCCTGAACCCCACCACCGGCTGGATGTTCGCCGCCGCCTGGGGCCTGCGTTCGCACGACCGGGCGCAGGCGCTGCGGGCGCTGTGGCCGATCGGCGTCGGGCACGTCGCCTCGGTGGCGCTCGTGGTCGTTGCGGTGGCTTTCGGCCTGTCGATGGACCGGGGCCTGCTGCAGTGGCTGGCCGGCGGGTTGTTCGCGGGGGTCGCACTTGTTCACCTGTCGGGGCGCCTGCCCGCCGTGGCGCGTGCGCCGGCGGGGCATGCGGGGCTGGCGCTGTGGTCTTTCATGATGTCCACCGCGCATGGTGCCGGGCTGATGCTGGTGCCGGCGCTGATCCCGCTGTGCATGGGCGATGCGGCGAAGGGCGCGATGAGTGGTTCGCTCGTGCCGGCGTTCGCGGCCGTCGCGCTCCACACGGCGGCGATGCTGGCCACCACCGGGCTGATGGCCGTCGGCGTTGGGGCGGGCGTGGGCTGGCTGCGGCGCTTCACACGGCGATCACCTGCGATGCCGCACTGAACGCGCGATGCGCGCAAAGCGCATAAGCAAACGCGAAAACCGGCGTTCCATTCGAGCGGCCTGCGGCGCAACACTCGAAGGCTCTCGACCCCACAGGCCTTCGGATGCCCGGTACCTTCACTTCCCCGCGCAAGCGGCTCGGCTTCTTCAGCCGGCTGCTCGACGATGTCCCCGCCGCCGAGCGCTACCGCCTCGTCACCGCGCAGATCGCCCATGCCGAGGCTTTCGGCTTCGATTCCGCGTGGGTGGCGCAGCACCATTTCCATGAACACGAGGGCGGCCTGCCGTCGCCCTTCGTCTTCCTTGCCCACGTGGCCTCGCGCACGCGGCGCATCCGCCTGGGCACGGGCATCGTCACGCTGCCGCTGGAGAACGCGGTGCGAACGGCCGAAGACGCGATCGTGCTGGACCTGCTTTCGGGCGGCCGGATCGAAGTGGGCGTCGGCACGGGCGGCACGCCGGCGTCCTTCGCGGCCTTCGGGCTGGACAGCGACGACCGCGCAGCGCTGTTCGAGCGGCAGCTCGCCACGGTGCGCGAGGCCTGGGCCGGCCGGCCGCTGCCCGGCGGCGACACGCTGTACCCGGCGGGTGCGCAACTGCTCGGCCGGCTCTGGCAGGCCACGTTCTCGGTGAGCGGCGGCACGCGCGCGGGCACGGCCGGCGACGGGCTGATGCTCTCGCGCACGCAGCCACGCACGGCGCAGGCGCCCGATGCATCGCTGGCCGACCTGCAGGACCCGATCATCGACGCCTACCTGGCCGCGTTGCCGCCGGGGCGCACGCCGCGCATCGTGGGTTCGCGCAGCGTGTTCGTGGCGGACACCCGCAAGGAGGCGCTGCGCCTGGCCGAGACCGGGCTGCGCCGCGCGGTGGTGCAGGCCGCCGCCACGGGGCAGATCGGCCTGGCCGACCGCGTCCGCGCCGATGCACCGCTCGAGCAGCTGATCGCCGCGTACGACGTGCATGTCGGCGCGCCCGACGACGTGATCGCCTCGCTGCGCGCCGACCGCACGCTCGCGCGCGTGACCGACCTCGTGTGCCAGGTGCATTCGGTCGATCCGCCGCACGCGGCCATCCTGCGTTCCATCGAACTGACCGCCACGGTCGTCGCACCGGCCCTGGGCTGGGCGCGCGACACGGGTGTGCCGGACCTTCAATCGCTTGCGCTTCTCTAGGCTGTTTTCTCTCCATGAATGCCGTTGTTTCTTCTTCTCCCGTTCCCGAGGCTGTCGACGTGATCGACCAGTTGGTGGGCATCGCGCCCGGCAGTGCGCTCGACCGCTTGCGCGCGCAGCGCGAGCAGGCGCGCACGCAGGCGCAGCAGAGCTATCTCGCGCTGTTCGCGCCGGCCGAGCCCGTGGCCGGTCACTTCGAGATCGCAGATCGTTTCGCCGTCGCGGCCTTCGTCGCCGGATTGCACGGGCAGCCCGACGTGGCGCGCTTCTATGCCGAGGCCTTGGCGGGGCAGGGCGTAGCAAAGGCCGTCGAGGCCGAGGTTGCACGCGGTGCCACGCAAGGGCCGTATGGCCGCTATCCGGAAGGTCCGCTGAGCGTGGAGGACGCGGCCGGCCCGGTCTACGCCGTCGATGCGGCGCAGCGCGCGGTGCTGGGCGAACGGCTGTCGGCCGGCCTCGCGCATGCGCACCTGCTCGTCTTCCACCCGCGCGACGCCAGCCCAGCCGCGCTGCAGGCGCTGCTCGACGCGGGATGGCGCACTACGGAGATCGTCACGCTGTCGCAACTGGTGGCGTTCCTCGCGTTCCAGATCCGCGTCGTCATCGGCCTGCGCGCGCTGGCCATTCCTTCTGCATGAGCGCCCCATGAGCACCGAATCGACCCTGACCCATCCCCACAACACGCATCCGCGCAGCTTCACGCAGGCGCAGCTCGAATGGCTGCCCTGGCTCGAACCGCTGCCCGAGGACGAACTGACCGAGCGCCACTACGCGGGCCTCGTCGACGCCTCGCGCGCCAAGTCGCCGTACTTCCGCCTGCTGGCGCGCGACCCGGACATCCTCGGCGCGCGCACCCGCACCGACAAGGACATCTTCTACAACCCCGAGGCCGGCCTGCCGCGCGCGGAGCGCGAACTCTCGGCCGCTGCGGCCTCGCGCTTCAACGGCTGCATCTACTGCGCGTCGGTGCACGCGCGCTTCGCCTCGCACTTCTCGCAGCGCACGGACGACGTGCAGCGCCTGCTCGACGAGGGCGTGCAGGCCGACCTGGGCGCGCGCTGGAATGCGATCGTGCAGGCGTCGGTCGCGCTGTCGGCCACGCCGTCGACCTTCGGGCCCGCGCACGTCGACGCCTTGCGCGCGCAGGGGCTGGACGACCTGGCGATTGCCGACGTCGTGCACGGCGCGGCCTTCTTCAACTGGGCCAACCGGTTGATGCTGTCGCTGGGCGAGCCGCAGGAGCCTGCTGCCGCCTAGGCGCGGATCACCGCGCGCAGATTTGTTGCGGCGGCAAGTGAGCGGGATCACAGTCGGGCGTGCGGCGTGCCCGTGGGGCGGCACGATGACCCGCATGCACACCGACGCTCCTGGGTACGCAACGACACGCCACGGCCGCGCGCCCGGCCCGGCCTTCGGCAATCCTTTCGTCCGCTGCCGATGCGGACTGGCCGGGCTGGAACGCATCCACCGGCGGTCGTGGATGAAGTTCCTGCCCGGCCTGCGCTTCTATCGCTGCAGCAGTTGCGGCAAGCCGCAACTGGCGCCGAAGCGCGCGGTGCGCGACGCGGTCATCGCGCACAGGAGCGAGCAACAGAACCAGCGTTAGCTGGTGTGGTGTCCCGCAAATAACTGGGCATGAAATCGCGCTTTTCACGCCAGGGCGGCGTTGCAAATCCTCGCCAGGACGCTGCTGGCGCTCAGGCGTCGTCGTCCGACGTCTTCGCCTGCAACTGCTGCTGGCGTTCGGCGATGGCCATGTCGCGGGCCACGTCATGGCCGAGCGTGCGCACCGAGAACGACTTGCTCACACTGCCCTTGCCCGCCGTGTAGGTGATCGCCACCCAGTACCCCGGATGGCCCGCGCGCGGCGTCTTGAACTGCACGCCGCTGACGCCGCTCGTGTTGTTGCGTCGCACGATCTCCGACTTCGAGCGCTTGGGCGGCAGCGCCGCTTCGTCGTCGGGCGGCGGGCGCCGGCGGATGGCTTCTTCGGCGGGGTGCAGCCGCGCGAGGCCGACCATGCGGCCGAGTTGGCGTTGCCGCTCGCCGATGGCATGCGCGCGGGCCGCGGGGCCCCAGTCGGCGAGGTCGAATTCGGCGCGCAGGATTTCCTCGTTCCCGAGGTAGGTCTTGGCCAGCCAGGCCACCGGCTTGCCTTGCGCGGACAGGCGGCTGAAGACGCCGGGCTCGCCCGTCTTGTTGTTGCTGCGCAGGGTCTGCGCGCGGTCCTTGCGCGCGACCGGCGGATGCTCCTTCACGATGGTGTCGCGCCAGGCCTGGGCGCATCGCAGCGCCTGCTGGGGGCCGCCGTAGCTGGCGTGGCCGAAGAGGCGCGCGTAGCGCACGCCGTTTCGCACGAGCGACACCTCGAAGCCCCAGGGGCGGGGCGAAATGCCATACATGTCGACGGGGTTCGGAATTCCTTTGGGCATCGTCGGTGCTGTCCTTGTTGCAGTCAGGGCCGATGAAGGCGGCGTGTCATGGCGCTTCGGGGCTGTCGCCGTTCCAGGCACAGAGCTCGTCGGAGAGCTCGTGGGCGTCCGGCGGCAGGTTGCCGAAATCGGTCGAGGCGAAGGTCGGCGGCACGTGCACGCCCTGGTCGTCGCGGCGCACCAGCCCGCGGCTTTCCATGTCGCGCATGGTCTTGTTGACGACCTCGCGCGAGAGCCCCGAGTACGACGCGATCACCGCCTGCGTGATGCGCTTGTCGTAGCCGCCTGTGGCGGCCGGCGCCAGCTGCGTCAGCTCGTGCAGCACGCGGCTCACCAGGCTTTCGGACGACAGCGACGAGATGCGGCGCAGCTGCCCGCGCACCATGGCGACGCGCTTCATCGCGATCTCCAGCAGGCCCATGGTCACCTCGGGGTACAGCGCGCACAGCCGGCGCACCGCGGCCACCGGCAGGTGGTAGACCGACGAGGGCAGGGCGGCCACCAGCGTCGAGGTGGCCTGGTAGCTGTTCTCGCCCAGCGAGGGGCCGAGGAAGAAATCGCCCCGGCGGATGAAATCGGTCGTCACGTCCCTGTCGACCGCGCGCAGCAGGCCCGTGGCCACGCAGTAGATGCGGTCGGTGTGCGTGTCCGCCTGCAGCACGATCTCGTTGCGCCGGTAGGAATGCAGCGCGCTGCTGCGAATCAAGGCGGCGCGCTCGTCGGGCGGCACGCTGGCGATCAGGGGATGGAGATACATGGCCAAGGGGGTTGCGAGACCATCGGCGGTTCGTTCTCATGGGCGAATCCACGGGCGGCGGTCAAGGAACAGGACGGTGCGGCGCCCCCGGGGCGACTCGCCATCGGGCGCCCCTTCGCCGGGCCGGGCTGCGACGGGCTGAAGACGGCAAGGCCATCTCAGCCGGGCTGGAGCTGCGCGAACAGCGTGTCGATCCGGGCCCGTTCCTCGGCGCCTCGCAGACAGCGCTCGCGCAGCCACAGGGCATCTCCCTGCCGCGCGATGCGCAGGTCGTACACGTGCTCGATGTCGTCCACCACGACGTCGCTCGCAGGCCGCCCCCTGGGCGTGGGCGCGGGATGCGGTTGTGCGGCCCACAGTGCCAGTTCGATCTCGGCCGGGCTCATCGGACCGCTGTCGCGCAGGGCGATCCAGTCGGCATGCAGCTGCGGCTGCGCGGCGATGCCCTTCACGAGGATCGGCTCCCGCCCGAGCGCGGCCAGCAGGTCGTCCAGCCGCGCGTGGCGGGTTCGCAGCAGAAAGCAGTCGTCGCGCAGGCAGCTCAGGTCGGTGTCGCCCGACGGCGGGAAGGCCGCGAAGAGCCGGCGCCGGATCTCGCGGCTCACGCCCGCCGCCACCTCCGGGCCGTCGGAGTCGGCCAGTTGCGCCAGATTGGCGATGAAGACCAGCGCACACACCCGGTCCGCCGGCGGCGGGGGAGAAGAGGGCCGCACCACTTCGGCGTCGCGGCGCAGCGCTGGCAGGCAGGACGCCAGCGCTGCGCGCCATCGCGTGCCGAAAGGTTCGAGTTCCGTGAAAAACAAGGCAGCCATTTCATCCCCAGTAGAGAGAGTTCCGGTTGACGTTCGATCCGAAGGAATGCTACGAATCGCGCCCTTCTTTGACATTCGCTTTCGCGGCGCGGATGTGTCGCGAGTCACATCCGGATGCAATTGCCCGCCGCGAGCGCCGGCCGAAGGGCGAAGCGGGCCCGACCGACATGCCGACCGGCGATCGGCAAGGCCTGGAACCGTGGCTTGCGCCGGTCGGCGCGGTGCGTCATCCCCCCGAACACCCGGGCTGTTATCTCTGTTATCGTTTGTAAAAATTATCCGAGGTCCACGCGGACCTGTCAGGAAAAAATCGGGAGTTCCCGTTGGTGACCCGCGGCTTCTGGCGTGGCGCCGGCTGCATGGAGGAAGAGGGGCGTGCCGCATGTCCGACACCGACAGTCGCATCCAGCGCTTTCACACCGGCATGGTGTCGCGCAAAGACGGGTTCGCCTTCTGGGCCGACGAGATCGGCCCGCACGTGGGGCGGCTGGACAGCCCCGAGCGCAGCCACTTCCAGCAGGAACTCACCATCGTCGACACGGCCGGGATGGCCTTCATGCGGGTGCACGGCAGCGGCGCGACCATCGAGCGCACGGGCCCGAGCCAGCTCATGGGCGCCGAGGTCTATCCCTATCACCTGCTGATCAAGCTCGACGGCGGCCTGGCCATCAGCGAGCAGCGCCAGCGCATCGAACTGGCTGCGGGCGACATGGTCCTGATCGACTCTTGGCAGCCGCTGCGCCTGCGCTCGACCGAGGCCACCAACTCATGGACGCTGGGCCTGTCGGAAGCGGTGGTGAACCGCTGGCTGCCGCATGCGGACCAGTCCACTGACCTGCGGCTGGCCGGCGCCAAGGGCTGGGCCGGGATGCTGTCGGGCTACCTGCGGGCGCTGGACGTCGAGCACCTGTGCAGCATCCAGAGCCCCGCGCAGCGCCAGCTGCTCGGTGAGCACCTGATGTCGATGCTGTCGTTCTCGCTGGAGCAGAACGGGCTGAGGGCGCAGCCGGGCGCGCTGGGCGAGCGCGTGTCGCCGCGCGACGGCGACCTGCACGCCCGCATGCGGGCCTGGATTCGCGAGCACCACGCCGACACCGAGATCGACGCGCAGAAGCTGGCCGCCAGCTTCAACGTGTCGGTGCGCTACGTGCACAAGGTGTTCGCCAAGGCCGCGCGCGGCATGACCTTTCTCGAAACCCTGCAGAACGACCGGCTCGAGGCCGCGGCCCGCATGCTGCGCAGCCCCGAGGGGGCGCGCAGGTTCGTCGCCCAGGTCGCCTACGACTGCGGCTTTGCAGACCCGGCCTACTTCGGCCTCGTCTTCCGCAAGAAGTACGGCTGCACGCCGCGCACCTTTGCCCTGCAGCAGGGGCAGGCCGCGGCAGACGGCACGTTGCTCGTCAGCTGACCGGCGCGCCGCCGGCCCGGCCGCCCTGGCCGGTGGATGGGTGCATGGCGTGGCCGCCGTGCCCGATCCTCATATTTCTGTTCTCTTCATTCATACCTGTGAACTTTATTTGGGAATAGATTCACTTCCCAAGGAATTGCGCCGGTCGCAAATGCATTCGTAAAAAAATGCGTCTGCCTTCAACAATTCAGAGCAATTTATTCCTGAAGGGTTGAATGATGAAAGTCGATTTCCCCGCCAACGGGGCAAAAATAGAAGTTTGTGACGCCACGGTGTGCAAGGTAATTTTCAATGTTTGAGCAAAACTCCCCGCACATTGCAGTGTTGGACCCCTCTCCCCGAACGCGGTGGCACGCCAGTCGTGCCGTCAAGATGCTGGGTTATACGCCCGTCGCATTTGCGCATGTCGACGAATTGATTTCGCAGGTGGCACCCGGCGGTAATTTCGAAGCGCTGCTGCTTTCAATTCCCTCGGCGCCCGACGATGTGCAAAAACTCGTGGGCCAGGTGCGTGAAACGCTGCGTTATCACACGCCATTGATCATGAGCGCGCGCAAGCGGCAGATCCGCGGGTTGTCGCTGTTGCATGCCGGCCCCGACGACGCCGTGCTGCCGGAGCCGTCGACCTTCGAGGAGATGTACTTCATGCTCGAATTCTTCCTGCGCCAGCGCAATCGGCCGGTGGTGCCGCGCAGCCTCGACTGGCAGGAATTCAGCCTGTTGTCGCCGTTCGACATGGTCGACGTGGCCGGCACCGAGATTCGCCTGACGCCGATCGAATTCGACCTCGCGGCCGAATTCTTCCGCCACATGAACCGGCCGCTGGACCGGGAGCACCTGGAAATGATCGGCTGGCAAAGCGGTGTGGCCGCCGGTTCGCGCACGCTGGACGCCAACGTGTCGAAGCTGCGCCGCAAGCTCGGGTTGTATGTCGACCAGCCGCACGGCCTGTCGTTGCACGCGGTGTAGGGCATGGGCTATCAATTGAGCCAGCTGGGCAAGCGCGAGGCGCCCGGCACCTGGACGTTCCCGGCGGATTTCCGGGTGGCGTCGGCCGCGCCGTCGCAGCTGTCGACCTGAGCGGCGATTCAGCGCGCGGGTGGCTGCTGCTGTTGCGGTTGCGCCAGCACCCAGCGCGCGAGCACCTGCGCATCGGCCTCCGACACCAGCGACTGGCGCGGCATGATCACGCGGCCCCAGGTGCCGACGCTGCCGTTGCGGATCTTGTCGGCCAGGCGCGCTGGCGCGGCCGCATCGTTGCGGTAGCGCTCGGCGATCTGCGCGAAGCCCGGCCCGACCTGCTTGTGCACCAGGCCATGGCAGGCCATGCAGGCGTTCTTGCGGGCCAGGTCGACAGCGGAAAGTTGCGGCTGCTGGGCTGCGGCACCGAAGGATGCGGCAGTGAGTGCGATCGAGAGAAAGTGGGGAGCGGAAAGCCGGGGAATACAGGGCATGGAGGGGAAACCGGGGAGGGGTGAAAACTGTACCTTGCCCTGTCGCAGACCCCGGATCGCCGCCCGAATGCCCCGTCTGGAGGTCGTCTCTCATTCGCGACAAGTCGATTCAAGAGTAACTATATGTATGGTTAAATCCCTCGCAACTACCGCGAAGAGGACGAGGGATTCCCATGAAGCTGCCGCTCAGCATTGCATTGGCCACCGTGGTTCTGGCCGGATGCGCCAGCGCACCGCCGCCCGGGCCCGGCCAGGGCACCGGCATGTCGTACGTGCCGATGGTGGCCATGGAAGGCGTGGACAAGGTGCGCTACGACAGCGACGTGGCCGACTGCCGCACCGCCGCCACCCGCATCACCGCGCGCAGCGAATCGGGTGACGCCATGTGGGCCGCGCTGGGCCTGGGCCTGATCACGGTGCACGGCCAGGGCATCGTCGCCGCGGCCTCGTACACCGGCATCAGCGCCGCCGTCATCGACTGGAACACCCGCCCCAGCAGCGCGCTGATCGCCGAGCACCAGCAGATCGCCATCGTCCATTGCATGGCCAAGCGCGGCTACCGCAACCTCGACCCGAACGTGCAGGACACGTTCTACGGCAACACCTTCAACCCGGTGCTGGCGCTCAAGCCGCGCCGCACGGGCATCGACACCTACAACGTCGAGCGCCTGGCCAAGGCCGGCCGCTGCAACGTGCAGCCGCGCGCCGAGCTGACGGCCAAGGGCCCGGGCTACGAGAGCTACAGCGTGCCGTGCACCACCGGCGTGGCCTGGGCCGTGCGCTGCGAGTTCGGCAACTGCCGCGTGCTGGCGCAGACGCCGATGCGCCCGACGGCGCCCGTGCGCCGCTCCTGAGCCGGCCCCTCCGGGCTCACTTCACGACCATGCCCTTGAGCGCCGGGTCGGGCGGCGGGGGCTTGAGCTTCATCTCGCGCAGCGTCTTCACGAGCAGCTGCGCGATCATCATGTTGCGGTGCCGCTTGCTGTTGGCCGGGATCACGTGCCACGGCGCGTGGTCGCTCGAGGTGGCGGCCAGCGCGTTCTGATAGGCCTTCTGGTAGTCGGCCCACTTGGTGCGCACCTCGAGATCGCCCATGCTGAACTTCCATTGCTTGCCGGGCGTGTCGATGCGGGCCTGCAGCCGTTCGCGCTGCTCGTCCTTGTCGATGTGCAGCATGCACTTGACGACGACGGTGCCGGTCTCGGTGAGCAGCCGCTCGAAGTCGTTGATCTGCGCGTAGCGGCGGCGGGCTTCGTCGGCGTCGATCCAGCCTTCGACCACGGGCACGAGCACGTCCTCGTAGTGGCTGCGGTTCCACACCATGATTTCGCCGGTGCGTGGCACGGCGGCGTGGCAGCGCCAGAGGTAGTCGTGCGCGCGTTCGTCCTCGCTGGGCGCCTTGAAGGCCGTCACCCGCACGCCCAGCGGCGAGGTGCGCGAGAACACCCAGCGCACCGTGCCGTCCTTGCCGCTGGTGTCCATGCCCTGCAGCACCAGCAGCACCTTGCGCCGGCCTTCGGCGTGCAGCACGTCCTGCAGTTCGTCGAGCTCGACGGCCAGTGTGTCGAGCTCGGCGCGCTGGGCCGACTCGTCGCCCGTGAGAAAGGGCGAGTCGTCAGGGTCGATGCGCGAGAGCTTGAACTTGCTGCCGACGCGGTACTTCTTGAACTTGGACATCTGCGGGCGCTCCGTCAAAAAAGAAACGAAGCCCGCAGGGTACGCGAATCAGCGTTGCGGGCGACCGCGTGGAGGCGGGTGGTCGTCGTCGCCGTTGCTCTCGTCGATCGACGCGCTCCAGCGGTTGTCCCACTCGGCCTGGTGGCGCACGCCGTCGATCTCGCGCCGGTCGCGCTTGGTCGGGCGGCCCTGCTCGATGGCCAGGGCCGGCTCGCTGCCCATGCGGCGCTGCTCGCGGAAGGCGGCCTGCGCCGCCAGGCTTTCGGGCGTTTCCTCGTACAGCTGCTGGGCCACGGGCGCCGGGCCGCGCTGGCCGCTGAGGCCGCGCACGGTCACGGTCCGCGTGAGCGGGCCCAGGCGCATGGCGACGGTGTCGCCGGCCTTGACCTCGCGCGAGGCCTTGGCGACCTCGCCGTTCACCTGGATGCGGTTCTTGCCGATTTCGTCCGCGGCCAGCGAGCGGGTCTTGAAGAAGCGGGCGGCCCAGAGCCACTTGTCGATGCGCAGACGGTCCATGAAGGTCGGAAAAGAAAGGTCAGCCATTGTGGCGCGACAGCGGCAGCCGCACCACGGCGTCGAGCCCGGTCACGCGATCGGCGCCGCCGGGGTTGGGTACCGTGCGGTTGTCGAGGCTGATGCGTCCACCCAGGGCCAGAACGATCTCGCGGCAGATCGCCAAGCCCAGGCCCGAGCCGCTCGCGGTGTTGCCCGCCGAGAACGGCGCGAACAGGCGCTGGCGCAGCTCGGCGGAAATGCCCGGGCCGTCGTCGCGCACGGTGAGCACGGCCTCGTCGCCCTCCGCGTGCACGCGCACCGAGAGCGGCGCGCCCGCGGGGCTGTGCTTGATGGCGTTGTGCAGCAGGTTGCGCGTGAGCTCCTGCAGCATCCACTGGTGCGCGCGCACGGTCACGGCGTCGTCGGCGGCCAGTTCGAAATCGAGCGCCTTGTCGGCCACCAGCGGCGACAGGTCGAGCGCGATGTGGCGCACCACGTCGCCCAGGTCGAGCAGCGCCGACTCGGGCTGCTGGCGCAGCTGCTCCACCTTGGCCAGCGACAGCATCTGGTTGGCCAGCGTGGTGGCGCGCTCGACGGTCTGGCTGATTTCGACCAGCGCCTGCTCGGGTGCCACGTCGCCGCGGCGCGCCGACTGCACCTGCGCCTTCAGCACCGCGAGCGGCGTGCGCAGCTGGTGGGCGCTGTCGCGCACGAAGCGCTTCTGGTGATCGAGCAGCCGCTGCAGCCGGCCCATGACCTCGGTGGTGGCGTCGATCAGCGGGCGCAGCTCGGCCGGGGCGCCGGGCGCGTCGATGGGCGAGAGGTCGTCTTCCGGGCGCCGCTCGATGGCTTCGCCGAGTTCGCGCACCGGCCGCGTGGCGCGCTGCACCACGACCACGGTGACCAGCGCGATCACGCCCATCAGCAGCAGCTGGCGCCAGAGCATGTCGAGCAGCAGCTTGCGCACCAGCGTCTCGCGCAACTCCAATGTTTCGGCCACCTGCACCACGGCCATGCCGCGGCCGCGCGCGCTGGCCACCGGCTGCAGCATCACGGCGACACGCACCGGCTGGCCGCGGAACTCGGCGTCGTAGAAATCGACCAGCGCCGCGTACGCCCCGCGGTCGGGGATGCGCCCGCGCCAGAAGGGCAGCTCGGCGAAACCCGAGACCATCTCGCCGTCGAGCGCCGACACGCGGTAGAACAGCCGGCTGCGGTTGTCGGCCTCGAAAGCCTCGAGCGCGGAGTAGGGCACGATCGCGCGCAGTCGCGCCATGTCGTCGTAGCCTTCCACGTCGAGCTGCTCGCCGATGGTCTTGGCCGAGGCCAGCAGCGTGCGGTCGTAGGCGGTGGTGGCGGCCGCCAGGCTCTGGCGGTACAGGCTCACGCTGTTGATCACGACGAACACGGCCACCGGCACCAGGATGCCGAGCAGGAGCCGCGCGCGCAGGGACGACATCGTGCGCCGCAGGGCCGCCCTCAAGTCTCGGCCCGCAAGAGATAGCCCAGGCCGCGCATCGTCATCAGCACGGTGCCGGTGCCCACCAGCTTCTTGCGCAGGCGGTACACGACCACCTCGATGGCCTCGTACTGCACCTCGGATTCGCCCGGGAACACCAGCTCGAACAGGCGCTCCTTGGTGACCGCGTGGCCGGGTTTCATCATCAGCGCCTTGAGCAGCGCGAGCTCGCGCGGCGTGAGCTCGAGCAGTTCCGAGCGGTGGTAGACCGCGCCGTTGTCGGGCTCGAAGCGCAGGCTGCCGACCTCCAGCGGGTTCAGCGTGGGGTCGGGCCCCGCGCTCAGGCTGCGCCGGCGCAGCGCGCGGATGCGGGCCTCGAGCTCGTCCAGGTCGAAGGGCTTGGGCAGGTAGTCGTCCGCGCCGGCGTTCAGGCCCATGATGCGGTCGCCCACCGTGCCGCGCGCGGTCAGCAGCAGCACCGGCGTGCGCAGGCCCTCGGCGCGCGCCTGGGCCAGCACCTGCAGGCCGTCCACGTGCGGCAGGCTCAGGTCGAGCGCGACCACGTCGGGCTCGACGGCGCGCCACTGCGCGATCGCCTGCGCGCCGTCGCCGCAGATGCGCACGTCGATGCGGCGCCGCCCGAGGGTGCGCTGCAGGGTGATTTGCATCGAGGGGTCGTCTTCGACGAGCAGCAGCTTCATACGGGCAGGGGGTCGGTACTTCGGTGTTTTCCCCAGTCTGGTGGACAGCCAACTGACAGCGGGGCGGCGCATGATAGCGGCTCAGGTCCAAGTCAGGTTCCATCCGTTCCCAAGTTCTCAGGAGACACCAACGATGCGTCGCGATACCTTTTTGAAGTCCCTGGCCGCACTGGCCGCTGCCGGCGCCTTGCCGCTGTCGGCGCGCGCTGCCGCCAACGTCAAGATGATGATCCCGGCCAACCCGGGTGGCGGCTGGGACACCACCGGCCGCGCGCTGGGCAAGGCCCTGACCGACGCAA
>NZ_BCUS01000135.1 GCF_001591345.1 Variovorax boronicumulans NBRC 103145
ACGTCGGCCGCGCACGCACGCTGGCCGGCCCGACCGGCGAGCGCAACGTCTACACGCTGCAGCCGCGCGAGGCCGTGCTGTGCCTCGCCGATGCGCAAGCCGACCGGCTCGTGCAACTGGCGGCCGTGCTGTCGGTCGGCAGCACGGCCATCTGGCCTGCCGATGCGCCCGGCGCGCACGCGCTGCTGGCCGCATTGCCCGACGAAGCGCGCCACGCGGTCGTGCTCGCCAACGACTGGCGCGCGCCCACCGTGGTGTTCGATGCCGTGCTGCACCACGGCGACGCCGGCCACCTCGCCAGCGTGCTGCAGCAGGTGGCGGCGCGGCCCGGCCCCATCGTCGGCGTGCGCGGCTTCGCGCCCGGCGACACCGGCATTCCGCTCGAAAGCCTGGTGCTGGAGCGCGCGCTGAGCGTCAACACGGCCGCGGCCGGCGGCAATGCGAGCCTGATGACGATCGGTTGAGCAGGCTTATTTGTCGAACGCCGGGTCGATCGGCACGCGGTAGCCGTTGACCAGCCGGTTCGTCTCGTTCGCCATGCCGACCACGGCCATCAGCTCGGCGAACATGGCCGGCGTCATGCCGGCCTTTTCCGCGCCCGCGTGGTGACTCGCGATGCAGTAGCCGCAGTTGTTGGTGACGCTCACCGCGAGGTAGATCATTTCCTTCACCACCGGGTCGAGCGCGCCCGGCGCCATCACCTCCTTGAGGCTGGCCCAGGTGCGCTTCAGCGTGGCCGGGTCGTTGGCCAGGTACTTCCAGAAATTGTTGACGTCGGGCACGTTGCGCGACGCCTTGATGTCGTCGAACACCGCGCGGACCTCGTCGGAAGCGGCGGCGTGCTCGATGGGCTGGGGTTTCATGCGATCTCCTGAAGTGTGAATGCGCGATGGAAAGCAACATTTGCTTTCGGTACCTTCACATTTATTGTGAATTAGGTCCTAGGTTCGCGCGCCCTGCGGTTCATACAGTCGAAGCGTCACACATCAAGCGCGCCATCAGGCGCCATCTCAGGGAGAAGAGAGAACCATGGAACACGTCACACAGCACGTGGGGGGCGGTGCGCGCGCCGCATTCGTCTGCAAGAAGAAAACCAGGGGCATCGCGGGCGCCGTGCTCGCACTGGCCGCCGGCCTTGCGGGCCCGTCGGCCTGGGCCGACGTGAGCCTGGGCGGTGCCAGCTACACCACCGGCTCGGGCGCGGTCTGCAGCTCGGGCGGCGCCGGTCCCACGTGGGCCTGCCAGGTGCCCAACGCCAGCGGCGGCTTCGCGCTCATCACCGGCGTGCCGACCGACCCCGTGAACGGCGGCCCCGATGCCGCGGCCTTGCAAGGGATGGTGAACGGCAACCTCGGCGGCGACGCGCTGCTGCTCGGCGGCACGGCCGCCAAGGCCACCGGCTTCGGCAGCGTGGCGGCGGGCTCCGACGCACGCGCCACCGAAACCTACGCCACCGCCATCGGTTCCACCACCGTGGCCGCGGGCGTCAGCAGCACGGCCGTGGGCAACGTCGCCCAGGCCTTCGGCACCAACGCCACGGCCATCGGCGCCAACAGCACGGCCGTGGCCACCAGCAGCGTCGCCGTGGGCGACCGCGCCACCGCGAGCGACATCAACTCGACCGCACTCGGCGCCAACACGCAGGCGCGCAAGAAGAGCAGCCTGGCGGCCGGCGACAAGGCGATTGCCGACGGCATCAACGCCGCCGCGCTGGGCGCGAACACGCAGGCGCTGGCCGACAGCGCCGTGGCCGTGGGCGACCGCGCCACCGCGGGCGCCGAGTCGGCCGTGGCCGTGGGCCGCCAGAGCACCGCATCGGCCGCGTCCGCCGTGGCCATCGGCACGGGCGCGACAGCGAGCGCCGTCAATGGCGTGGCACTCGGCGCCGGCGCCACCGCCGACCGCGCGGGCATGGGCGGCCAGCAAGAGCGCTTCTCGAACGTCGCCGTGGGCTCCACGCAGGGCGCGGTCTCGGTCGGCAGCGCGGGCGGCGAACGGCAGATCACGAACGTCGCGGGCGGCACTCAGGCGACCGACGCGGTCAACGTGCGCCAGCTGCAGGCCGTGCAGGCCGGCGCGGTCAACTACGTGACCAACGTGGACGGCAGCGTGAACCACAACCAGATCGTGCTGGGCAACGGACAGGCGCCCAACGGCACCACCGTGTCCAACGTGGCGCCCGGCGTGGCCGGCACCGACGCCGTGAACGTCAACCAGCTGAACGCACAGAGTGCGCAGTGGCGCGACGCCATCCGCGTGAACCAGCGCGACGCCAACGCCGGCACCGCCGGTGCGATGGCCATGGCCGGCATGCCGCAGGCCTACATGCCGGGCAAGAACATGATCGCGGCCGGCATCGCCGGCTACGAGGGCCAGAGCGCCCTCGCGGTCGGCTTCTCGAGCATCTCGGACAACGGCAAGTGGGTGATGAAGTTCACCGGCTCGGCGAACTCGCGCGGCCGCGTCGGCGTCTCGGCCGGCGCGGGCTACCAGTGGTGAGCCGCATGAACCCCAGAACCGCCACCGCTCCAGGCCCCACGCATTCCTCCTTCATGACACGCACCTTTTTTCTGCCCACCGCCGCGCTGCTGGCCTTGCTCACCCTCGCCGGCTGCACCTCGTACGTGAGCCGCGGCATCGACAGCGACGGCAAGGCCACCGAACTCGTCTGGCCCGGCGCCGACCAGCAGCAAACGTGGCAGACCGAAGGCAGCTTTCCGAACCGCGAGAACCTGCGCGCCATCGGCCCCGGCGCGACCAAGGACCAGCTCTACGCCCTGATCGGCCGCCCGCACTTCGACGAAGGCATGGCGGCCGTGCGCGAGTGGGACTACGTCTTTCACTTCCGCTCGGGCGGCGGTGCGACGAGCTGCCGCTACAAGGTGATCTTCGACACGGCCTACAAGGCGCGCAGCTTCCACTGGAACCCGGCGATCTGCGCCGAGCTGGCCAAGGGCTGATCAGCCGCCCTGCGGCGGCTCCGGCCGCCGCCACAGCCACGCCAGCACGACCGCCATCGAGCCGATGGCGACGCCTGCGAGCCACGGCTTGTGCGCCGTCAACACGATGACGACCGCGCAGAACGCCATCGCCGCGGTGGCGCTCCACTTGGCGCGCCGGCTCACGGTGCGGCCGTTCTCCCAGTTGCGCAGCAGCGGACCGAAGAGCCGGTGGTTGAGCAACCAGCGGTGCAGCCGCGGCGAGCTGCGCGCCGCGGCCCAGGCGGCCATCAGCACGAAGACCGTGGTCGGCATGCCCGGCGCGACCACGCCGATGGCGGCCAGCACGAGGCACAACGCGGCGAAGACCATCAGCAGCCAGCGCACGACCAGCGGCAACGGCCGGGGCTCCACGGCAGCGGGCGGGTTCTGGGGGTCTTCGGCGGGCGTCACGGGCCGATTGTCTTTCTTTCTCTTTCACCGCACCGACGCGCTTGATTCAGATCAACCGCGCGGCGCTTTCGGCTGCCGATACTGGACTTTTACATCCACCTGCAAAGTTCTGAAGACCATGGCCCACCTTGTATGGAAGACCGAGCTCAATACGGGGATCCATGAGATCGACACGCAGCACCAGCGCATCGTGCAGTACATCAATGCGCTGGACGATGCCCGGCGCACCAACGACCGCCAGGCCGTGGGCCGGATCATCGAGGAGACCATCGACTACACCGCCTCGCACTTCGCGTTCGAGGAGGCCATGATCGAGGACGCGGGCTACCCCTTCACGGGTCCGCACCGGAAGGTGCACGAGATCTTCGTGCGCCGCGTCACCGAATTCCGCACGCGCTTCGAGCACGGCGAAGAGGTGCTGGCCGAGCTGCACGACATGCTCTCGCGCTGGCTGTTCAACCACATCCGCCACGAAGACGGCGCGTACGTGCCGACCGTGAAGGCGCACCTGCACACGACCGATTCGTCGGCGGAAGTGCTGGTGCATGCGCAGGTGCGCAAGGCGGTGCAGCAAGGCGGCGCCGCGGGGCAGGTCAAGATGGGCTGGATGCGGCGCTTGTTCGGCGGGTGACGCGGCTTTGCCGCCGCGCCACCGCAGCGTCACTCCTCGACGAAAGCCTCTTCGCGCTTGGCCTTCACCGAAGGCAGCAGCACCACGATGAGCAGCAGCGCCGCCGCCGCCAGCAGCCCCGCCGACAGCGGACGCATGACGAACACGCTCCAGTCGCCGCGCGACAGCAGCAGCGCGCGGCGCAGGTTCTCTTCCATCATCGGCCCGAGGATGAAGCCCAGCAGCAGCGGCGCGGGCTCGCACTTGAGCTTGAGGAACAGGTAGCCCACGATGCCGAAGATCGCGACCATCCACACGTCGAAGGTGTTGTTGTTCTCCGAGTACACGCCCACCGCGCAGAACAGCACGATCGACGGAAAGAGCCACTTGTAGGGAATGGTCAGCAGCTTGATCCAGATGCCGATCATCGGCAGGTTCAGCACGATGAGCATCAGGTTGCCGATCCACATCGAGGCGATCAGGCCCCAGAAGAGTTCGGGGTTGCTGGTCATCACCTGCGGGCCGGGCTGGATGTTGTGGATGGTCATCGCACCCACCATCAGCGCCATCACCGCGTTGGGCGGGATGCCCAGCGTCAGCAGCGGAATGAACGAGGTCTGCGCGCCGGCGTTGTTGGCCGACTCCGGTCCCGCCACGCCGCGGATGTTGCCCTTGCCGAAGGGCACCTCGCCCTGCTTGAGCTTGATGCGCTTCTCGATCGTGTAGGCCGCGAAGGCCGACAGCAGCGCACCGCCGCCCGGCAGGATGCCCAGCGCCGAGCCCAGCGCCGTGCCGCGCAGCACGGCGGGCGTCATGCGCTTGAAGTCGTCCTTGGTGGGCCACAGGCCCTTGACCTTGGCGGTGAACACCTCGCGCTCATGCTCGGGCACGGCCAGGTTGGCGATGATCTCGCCGTAGCCGAACACGCCCATCGCGATCGCGATGAAGCCGATGCCGTCGGTCAGCTCGGGAATGTCGAAGCTGTAGCGCGCCACGCCCGAGTTCACGTCGGTGCCCACGAGGCCCAGCGCCAGCCCGAGCAGGATCATCGTGATGGCCTTGAGCAGCGAACCCGAGGCCAGCACCACGGCGCCGATCAGGCCCAGGATCATCAGCGAGAAGTATTCGGCCGGACCGAACTTGAAGGCCAGCTCCGTCAGCGGCGGTGCGAAGGCCGCAAGAATGAGCGTGCCGACGCAGCCTGCGAAGAACGAGCCCAGGCCCGCCGCAGCGAGCGCCGGCCCGGCCCTCCCCTTGCGCGCCATCTGGTAACCGTCGATCACGGTCACCACCGACGACGATTCACCCGGCAGGTTCACCAGAATGGCGGTGGTCGAGCCGCCGTACTGCGCGCCGTAATAGATGCCGGCCAGCATGATGAGCGCCGACACGGGCGGCAGCGCGTAGGTGGCGGGCAGCAGCATCGCGATGGTGGCCACGGGGCCGATGCCCGGGAGCACCCCGATCAGCGTGCCCAGCAGGCAGCCGACGAAGGCATAGACAAGGTTCTGCGCGGTGAAGGCCACGCCGAAGCCGATCGAGAGGTTGGTAATCAGGTCCATTGTTCTCTTGGATTTCTTGTTGTTCTGCGCGGGTCAGCCGGCGATGAAGGTGGGCCACACCTGGAACTGCAGCTTCAGTGCCACCACGAAGGCCAGGTAGCTGCCGAGCGCGAGCACGGTCGCCAGAAGGGTCACGCCCTTCCAGCCGAAGCTGTCGCCCGCCAGGCTTGCGATGAAGGTCAGCGCGTAGATCGCGACGATGAGCCCCATCGACGGCAGCCCGATGCTCGGCAGGCCGCCGAGCAGCACGCCGAACACCAGGTTGGCGCCGATGATGAACAGCAGCGGCTTCCATGCGATGCGGCCCACCGGTTCGCCGTCGGCGGTCTCGACCGTGAGGGCCTTGAACGTGATCAGCACGCCCATGCAGGCGATGAGGATGCCCACGATGAGCGGAAAGTAGCCGGGGCCCATGCGGGCGCCGGTGCCCACGTTGTAGGTCGTGGCGCCCCATGCGAAGGCCACGCCGAAGGCGCTGAAAAGCACGCCCGAGCAGAAGTCTCTCTGACTCTTGATTCTCACCGTTGATGTCTCCTGGAACTGCGTTGATCGGCACAGGATGTGCGTCAGCGATCCTAGGAATTCAGCGCGGCGGTGTGTATGAACAAAGCATTGCCATTCGGCAATGTTCGAGGCGCGAGGAGACGAAGAAGGCGCCGCTCAGGCGTCCGCCGTCGGCAGGTCAATGCAGGCGCGCAGGCCCGGGCGGGCATCGCCGAACTGCAGGCGACCGCCATGCAGCGCCACCACCGCCTGCACGCTCGCGAGCCCCAGGCCGTGGCCCGGCGTGCTGTGGTCCAGCCGATGGAAGCGCACGCCCAGGCGCTCGTACTCGGCGCTCGGAATGCCGGGGCCGTCGTCCTGCACGAACAGCTGCGCACGCCCGTCGACCGTGTGCGTGCCGATGCGCACGGTGGCGCCGGCCCCGCCGTACTTCAGCGCGTTGTCGAGCAGGTTGGCCGCCGCGCCCGCGAGCAGGTCGCGGTCGCCCAGCGCGATGGCGCGGTCGGCCGGCTCGCGCAGCAGCGCGATGCCCCGCACCTCGGCCACCGCCTCGTACAGCTCCGCCACGTCGTCGGCAATGACGTGCAGCGCCACCGGCGCGAACTGCTGGCGCCGTGCGCCGGCCTCGACCTCGGCGATCTGCAGCAGCTTCTCGAACATCACGGCCAGCTCCTCGAGCTCGCGGATGGCGGTGGCCACGGGCTCGCGCTGTGGATGGCCGGCGTCGCCGAGCCCCGCCTCCACCGCACGCAGGCGCACCAGCACGCGCGTGAGCGGCGTGCGCAGGTCGTGCGCGATGGTGTTGGACACATGGCGCACGCCGTCCATCAGCGACTGGATGCGGTCGAGCATCGCGTTGATGTCGCCTTCCAGCAGCGCGAACTCGTCTTCCTGGCCCGAGGGCGCCACGCGCTCCTGCAGCTCGCCCGCCGCGATGCGCGCGGCCGTGCGCCGCACCGCGCCCACGCTGCGCTCCAGTTCCTGGCGAAAGACGAAGGTGCCACCGATGAGCAGCAGCACCGCCACGATGCCCGCCGCCGCGCTGGCGCTCGCCACCAACGATTCGATCGACTCCTGGTCGCGCAGATCGTGCCCCACCACGAGCATGCCGCCGTCGGGCAGCGGGCGCATCACGAGGTAGGCGATGACGGTCTGGCCCGCGCGCACCACGCGGCGGTGCACGCCGTCGCCCGCATCGGGCGCCAGCGAGGGCATCTGGTCGAGGTTGCCCGCGCGCTTGCGGCCCTCGCGGTCGGTGAGCAGGTAGATCTCGTTGTCGGAGTTGCGTCCGTCGGAGAGCGCGTGGGCGATCTCGCCCGCCACGCCCTCGGCGCCGCGCGCTTCGTAGCGCACCACCAGCTGCTGCACGCTGGCGGCCACCTGCCGCACCATGCGCTGCTGCAGCACGCCGACGGTCTGCATGTAGACGATGGCCAGCGCGGCCAGCATCGTGATGGCGACGAGCAGCCCGTAGTAGAAGGCAAGCCGGAAGCCGACCGAGCGCCACAGCTGGCGCAGGGCCCGGGTCATTGCGGCGCGGCCAGCGTGTAGCCCACGCCGCGCACGGTGTGGATCAGCGTCGGCGCGCCGCCCGCATCGAGCTTGCCGCGCAGGCGGCTCACCTGCACGTCGATCACGTTGGTCTGCGGATCGAACTGGTAGTCCCACACGGCCTCGAGCAGCATGGTGCGCGTGACCACCTGGCCCGGATGCATCATGAGATAGGCCAGCAGCCTGAACTCGCGCGGCTGCAGCGCGATGGGCCGGCCGCCGCGCTCCACGTGGCGGCGCGCCAGGTCGAGCGTGAGATCGGCCAGCTGCAGCGTGCGGATCTCGGGCCCGGTGCGCGAGCGCCGCACCAGCGCCTCGGCGCGCGCCGCGAGTTCGGAGAAGGCAAAGGGCTTGGCCAGGTAGTCGTCGCCGCCGGCCTTGAGCCCGCGCACGCGCTCGTCGAGCGCGCTCAATGCGCTGAGCACCAGCACCGGCGTCTTCTTGCCGAGGGCGCGCATCGTGGTGAGGATCGACAGGCCGTCCACGTCGTTGGGCAGCATGCGGTCGAGGATGACGAGGTCCCACGTCTCGCCCGTGGCGCGCGCGAACGCATCCGCGCCATCGCGGCTGATCACCGCCACATGGCCGAGCGAACGGAAGCCTTCGGCGATGTAGCGCGCGTTGTCGGCATCGTCCTCGACGATGAGGCAGTTCCAGATGACGGTGGGGCCGAGCACGTCAGTCGGTGCGGCCACGGCAAGAAATACCCATGGATGGCGGTGCGGTTGTGCTCACGTTGCGGCCCCTGGGAGGCGGGGGCCTGCAACGCAAATGCTAGCCCAGGTGGAAGCGGGAAAAGCCCGCGCTTCATTACCGTTTGTCCATGTAAGGCGCGTGGGCGCGCGTGGGCGAAGGGCGCTGCGGCCCCTCCTCAACCCAACGGCTGAGATCACGCGCGAATGAACGCGAGCAAGTCGGCGTTGATGACTTCCGCATTCACGGTGCACATGCCGTGCGAGAAGCCGGGATAGACCTTGAGCTCGCTGTTCTCGATCAGCTCGGCCTGACGCAGCGCGCCCGCCTTGTAGGGAACGATCTGGTCGTCGTCTCCCGCCATGATGAGCGTCGGCACCTTGATGGCTTTCAGGTCTTCCGTCTGGTCGGTCTGCGAGAACGCCTTGATGCCTTCGTAATGGGCCTTGGCGCTGCCCATCATTCCCTGGCGCCACCAGTTCTGGATGACGCCCTGGGAAACACTCGCTCCGGGCCGGTTGTAGCCATAGAACGGTCCCGAAGGCACGTCGAGGAAGAACTGCGCCCGGTTGTCGGCCAGCGCCTTGCGAAAGCCATCGAACACCTCGACCGGGGTGCCGCCCGGATTGCTCTCCGTCTTCACCATGAGCGGCGGGACGGCACTGATCAGGACGGCCTTGGCGACGCGGCCCTGCGGCTGGCCATGCCTGGCGACGTAGCGCGCCACCTGGCCACCGCCGGTCGAATGACCGATATGGACGGCGTTCTTCAGATCCAGATGCTCGACCACCGCGGAGGCATCCGCCGCGTAGTGGTCCATGTCGTGTCCATCGCTGACCTGCGACGAGCGTCCATGCCCGCGGCGGTCATGAGCGACGACGCGGTAGCCCTGGGCCAGGAAAAACAGCAGCTGTGCGTCCCAATCGTCTGCGCTCAGGGGCCAGCCGTGATGGAGGACAAGAGGCTGCGCACTCTGGGGCCCCCAATCCTTGTAGAAGATCTGAACCCCATCCTCGGTCGTCACATAGGCCATGGTCTTGACTCCTTGCTGTGCAATGGCAGGTTGAACGGGCTTGAGCAGCACCCCCTGTGAAGTCGGCCGCGATGCACGGGGCAGCGGCACCGACGGCGAGAGAGGCCGAGCACCCCCTCGCGGGAACGCCCCTCGGCTCGGAGCAGACTTTAAGATTGAACCGGGCTTCAGTGTCAATACGCCTTGCGCCGTCAGGGGCAGCGACCGGGCGCAGACAGAAGGCACTCCGTTTTCGCGCGGGCACGGTCGTCAGCAACCATGGTGCGTGCTCTGCGCGCGAAGCCGATGGCGAAGAGCAGCCCTCGCCCCCTCACTCCACCGTCACGCTTTTAGCGAGGTTGCGCGGCTTGTCCACGTCCGTCCCGCGCGCACACGCCGTGTGATACGCCAGCAGCTGCAGCGGCACCACGTGCAGCAGCGGCGACAGCGCGCCGTAGTGCTCGGGCATGCGGATCACGTGCAGGCCTTCGCCGCTCGCAATCTGCGTGTCGCCGTCGGCCAGCACGTAGAGCACGCCGCCGCGGGCGCGCACTTCCTGCAGGTTGCTCTTGAGCTTTTCGAGCAGGGCGTCGTTCGGCGCCACGGCGACCACGGGCATCTCGCTCGTGACGAGTGCGAGCGGGCCGTGCTTGAGTTCGCCGGCGGCGTAAGCCTCGGCGTGGATGTAGGTCACTTCCTTGAGCTTGAGCGCGCCCTCGAGCGCGATCGGGTAGTGCAGGCCGCGGCCCAGGAACAGGGCGTTGTCCTTGCGCGCGAAGTCTTCGGCCCAGCCGATGATCTGCGGCTCGAGCGCGAGCACCGACTGCAGCGCGACGGGCAGGTGCCGCATTTCCTTCAGGTAGCGCGCCTCGTCGAGCGCGCTCAGGCGGTTCTTGGACTGCGCGATGGCCAGCGTGAGCAGGAACAGGCCCGCGAGCTGGGTGGTGAAGGCCTTGGTCGAGGCCACGCCGATTTCGACGCCGGCGCGCGTGATGTAGGCCAGCTTGCACTCGCGCACCATGGCGCTGGTGGCGACGTTGCAGATGGTCAGCGTCTGCTCCATGCCCAGCGAGCGCGCGTGCTTGAGCGCGGCCAGCGTGTCGGCGGTTTCGCCCGACTGGCTGATGGTGACGACCAGCGTCTTGGGGTCGGGCACGGAGTCGCGGTAGCGGTACTCGCTGGCGATCTCGACCTGGGTGGAGATCTTCGCGATGCTCTCGAGCCAGTACTTGGCGGTGCAGCCGCTGTAGTAGCTGGTGCCGCAGGCCAGGATGAGGATCTTGTCGATGTCCTGGAACACGCGGTGCGCGCTCGCACCCGTGGCGCCGTCCTGGCCGATGCCGTCGAACAGCTCGGGCACGATGCCCTCGACGCCTTCGAGCGTGTCGCCGATGGCGCGCGGCTGCTCGAAGATTTCCTTTTGCATGTAGTGGCGGTACGGGCCCAGCTCGGCCGCGCCGCTGTGGGCGTGCACGGTGCGCACGGTGCGGGTGACGGGCTTGTGGTTCTTGTCGACGATCCAGTACTTGCCCGGCTGCAGGTCGACCACGTCGCCTTCTTCGAGGTACACGATCTGGTCGGTCACGCCGGCCAGCGCCATCGCGTCGCTGGCCAGGAAGTTCTCGGTGCCGTCCTTGCCGGCGCCCAGGATCAGCGGCGAGCCGGCGCGCGCGCCGATCACGCGCTGCGGTTCGTCGCGGCAGATGACGGCGATGGCGTAGGCGCCGTGCAGCTGCAGCACGGCGGCCTTGACGGCTTCGAACAGGTCGCCGTTGTAGAGGCTGTCGACGAGGTGGGCGATGACCTCGGTGTCGGTCTGGCTCTCGAACACGTAGCCCTTGGCCTCGAGCGCGGCGCGCAGCGGCTCGTGGTTCTCGATGATGCCGTTGTGCACGAGCGCGATGCGGCCCGGGCGCGCGGCGGGCGCGTCGGCGCCGACGCCGTGGCTGAAGTGGGGGTGGGCGTTGTGCACGGCCGGTGCGCCGTGGGTGGCCCAGCGCGTGTGGGCGATGCCGGTGAGGCCTTCGACCTTGTCGTCGCGCACCTGCGTCAGCAGGTCGGCCACGCGCGAGGTGGTGCGCGCACGGCTCAGGCCGCCCGCATGCACCGCGACGCCGCAGGAGTCATAGCCGCGGTATTCGAGCCGCTGAAGGCCCTGGACCAGGACCGGAACGATGTCGCGATGGGAGGCTGCGCCGACGATGCCGCACATGGGGTGTACCTTGTCTTGAAGAACAGAAGGGCTCGATGGTAGGGAGACGCCCAAGAAATATGGCGTCTAAATTTCCACAGTTTTGGAGTTTTATTTCACTCAAACCTGTAGATGGAGTTTTATTCCATAATTTCAACTCATATGAAATCAATCTCCCTCGACGCCATCGACCTCAAGCTGCTCGACGCGCTCCAGAACGACGCCTCGCAGACCAACCAGCGCCTGGCCGCCGAGGTGGGCATCTCTCCGCCGACCTGCCTGCGCCGCGTGCAGCGGCTGCGCCAGGAAGGGCTCATCGAGCGCCAGGTCGCCCTGCTCTCGCCCGACCGCCTCGCCACGGTGCTGGGTCACGGCCTGCAGGCGGTGGTGGAGATTTCGCTCGACCGGCAGGACGCCGCCGCGCTCGACGCCTTCGAGGCCCGCGTGATCGCCGACGACGCCGTGCAGCAGTGTTGGCGCGTGTCGCCGGGGCCCGATTTCGTGCTGGTCGTGGTGGCGCGCGACATGCCCGGCTACGGCGCGCTGACGCAGCGGCTGTTCACGGCCGACGCCAATGTGCGCAACGTGAAGGCGTTCTTCAGCCTGAAGCGCGCGAAGTTCGGGGCCCGCGTGCCACTGGGCTGACGCCGGTTCTGTGCGCGATCAGCGCTCGCTCGCCGCCTCGCGCAGCGCTTCGAGGAACGTGCGCCGCCACCAGTGGATGTCCTGCGCCCGGATGCGCGACAGCAGCTTCTGGTGCCGCTCGCGCCGCTCTTCCAGCGGCATCTGCAGCGCCTGCTGCACCGTCTCTGCCGTGCCGTGCGTGTCGTACGGATTCACCAGCAGCGCTTCCTTCAGCTGCTCGGCCGCGCCGGCAAAGCGCGACAGCACCAGCACGCCCGGGTCGGCCGGGTCCTGCGCCGCGATGTATTCCTTGGCCACGAGGTTCATGCCGTCGCGCAGCGGCGTCACCAGCCCCACGGCCGCCGCGCGGCACAGGCCGGGCACGCGGCGGCGCGCCACCATGCGGTGGATGTAGCGCACCGGCATCCAGTCGAGCTCGCCGTAGTCGCCGTTGATGGCGCCGCACAGCGATTCGAGTTCCTTGCGGATGTCGGCGTAGGCGTCGACCGTCTCGCGCGTGGGCGAGGCGATCTGGATCAGCGTGGCGCTGCGGCGGTTCTCGGGGTAGTTGGCCAGCAGCTCGCGGAACGAGCGCACGCGCTGCGGGATGCCCTTCGAGTAGTCGAGCCGGTCGATGCCCAGGAGCAGCCGGCGACTCGAGTACTCGCGCTTCATGGTCTCGTACATGTCGCGCGATTCCTTGGCGTGCGTGAGCGCCGCGAACTCGTCCACGTCGATGCCGATGGGGAAGGCGTTGCAGCGCACCGTCTGCCCGTAGGCGCGGTACATGTCGTTGCCCAGGTATTCGCCATGGGCCTCGTTGCGCACGTAGTGCTCGAAGTGCTGCACGTCCTGCTGCGCCTGGAAGCCGATCAGGTCGTACGAGAACAGCGAGCGCATCAGCCACTCGTGCTGCGGAATGGCCGCGATGATGATCTGCGGCGGCAGCGGAATGTGCAGGAAGAAGCCGATGCGCTGCTTGCAACCCATGGCGCGCAGCTCGGCGGCCAGCGGCATCAGGTGGTAGTCGTGGATCCAGATGATGTCGTCGTCCTTCAGCAGCGGCATCAGCTTGCGCGCGAACAGCTGGTTCACGCGGCGGTAGCCACCGATGAAGCCGGCATCGAAATGCGCCAGGTCCAGGCGGTTGTGGAACACCGGCCAGAGCACGTCGTTGCTGTAGCCCAGGTAGTAGCTGTCGTGGTCGTCGCGGCTCAGGTCGAGCGTGGCCAGCGTCACCTTGCCGGCCTGCTGCTTGTGCAGCTCGCCTTCGCCCGTGGGGCCGCCTTCGACGATCTGCCCGCTCCAGCCGAACCACAGGCCGCCGCTTTGCTGCAGGCTCTCACCCAGGGCCACGGCCAGGCCGCCGGCGGCGGGCTTGCGCGGGTCGGCCACGCGGTTCGAAACAACGACGAGACGACTCATATGCACGAATCCCAGGGAGCGGACAGGCGCACGGCCGCGTTGATGATGCCGACCATCGAATAGGTCTGCGGAAAGTTGCCCCACATCTCGCCCGTGACCGGGTGCGTGTCTTCCGACAGCAGGCCCAGCGGGTTGCGTGCCGCCAGCATGGTCTCGAAGATCTGGCGCGCCTCGGCCTTGCGGCCGATCTTGGCCAGCGCGTCGATGCGCCAGAAGGTGCAGATGTTGAAGGCGGTCTCGGGCTTGCCGAAGTCGTCGGCCGCTTCGTAGCGGCGCATGTAGGGACCGTCGCACAGCGACTTTTCCATGGCGTCGACGGTGGAGATGAAGCGCGGGTCGCGCGCATCGATCAGGCCCACCTCGACCATCAGCAGGATGCTCGCGTCGAGCTCGTGCCCGCCGAAGCTTTCGGCAAAGGCCTGGCGCTCTTCGCACCACGACTTGGCAAGAATCTCTTCCTTCATGCGTGCGGCATGACCATGCCAGTAGGCCGCGCGTTCAGGCAGCTCCAGCGTGCGCGCGATCTTGGCGAGCCGGTCGCACGCGGCCCAACTCATCAGCGCCGAGCTGGTGTGCACGCGTGCGCGCGTGCGCAGCTCCCACATGCCGGCGTCGGGCGTGCCGTACACGCGCACGGCCTGCTCCCCCACGGCTTCGAGGTGCGGAAACTCCGCCACGCCTGCGCGGCTCAGCAACCGGTGGTCATGAAAAGCCTGCGCCGCGCCGAGCACGATGTTGCCGTACACGTCGTGCTGGAAGTGCTCCTGCGCCTGGTTGCCCACGCGCACCGGGCCCATGCCGCGGTAGCCCGGAAGGCCCTCGACAAAAGACTCGGGCAGCTCGCGCTCCAGCCCGATGCCGTACAGCGGCTGGATGTGCTCGCCGTGCGAGCCGATCACCACGTTGCCGAGCCAGCGCAGGTAGTCTTCCATCGTGCCCACTTCGCTCAGCGAGTTGAGCGCGCGCACCACGAAGAAGGCGTCGCGCAGCCAGCAGTAGCGGTAGTCCCAGTTGCGCTGGCTGCCCGGCGCCTCGGGGATGCTGGTGGTCATGGCGGCCACGATGGCGCCGGTGTCCTCGTACAGCGAGAGCTTGAGCGTGATGGCCGCGCGGATCACCGCGTCCTGGTACTCGAAGGGAATGGCCAGACGCTTGCTCCAGGTGCGCCAGTAGGCGATGGTTTCCTGCTCGAACTTGCGCGCGGTGTCGGCGATGCCTTCGAGCAGCGTCTCGTCCACGCCGAACATGAAGTTGTACTCGCGCGAGATCACGAAGGGCTGGCGCGACAGGATGTGCGAGATCGACGCGTCGGTGTTCAGCCGCAAGGTCACATCGGGCCCGACATAGCGGATGTGGTTGCTGCCGCGCGTGACCTCGGTCGGCGCCGAAGCGCCCCACTGGAAGCGCGGGTCGAGCGCCACGCGGATGCGCGGCGCGCCGGCAATCGGGCGCACGCGGCGCACCATCATGAGCGGACGGAAGTAGCGCGAGCGGCTGTGAAAGCGCGGCGCGAAGTCGGTGATCTCGATGCCCTGCCCCGCGCTGTCGAACAGCTGCGTGCGCAGCACGGCGGTGTTGGGCTCGTACCACTGCTTGCTGGAGGCGAAGTCCTCGATCTCGATGGCCCAGGCGCCGGCCTCCTCGCCGGGGTGGAGCAGCGCGTTGAAGACCGGGTCGCCGTCGAAGCGCGGCAGGCAGCACCAGACGGCGCGGGCGCGCGCGTCGATGAGCGCGCTGTAGGCGCAGTTGCCGATCACGCCGACATTGAGCGAAGGCTCGGCCGGCGGCGCGAAGCCGCGCGGCGGG
>NZ_BCUS01000136.1 GCF_001591345.1 Variovorax boronicumulans NBRC 103145
AGGTCCGCGCCCGTCATGTCGCACGCGGGCGTGACGACCACGCCGGCGGCGCGCGCCTGCGTCCAGCGCGCGCCCTGCAGTTGGCAGTCGACGAAGTTGGCGCCCGCGAGGTCGGCGCCGCGCAGATCGACACCGCGCAGGTCGCACTCGACGAAGCTGGCGCCAGCCAGCGTCGCGCCCGTGAAGGCGACGGTGCGCAGGTCCGCGCGATAGAACACCTGCCCGCCGGCCTGCGCCTCGCTCCAGTCGCAACGGCCCCAGGCCGTTTCCAGCAACGAGGTGCCACCCAGCTGCGCGCGCGCGCCGCGTGTGCCTTCCAGCTGGCAGCGCTCGAGCACGGCGGTGCGCAGGTCGGCGTCGTCCAGCACGCAGCCGTCCAGGCGGCTCGCGCCCAGGTTGGCACCCTCGAAGTTGGCGCCGATGGCGATGGCGCCGCTCAGCTCGGCATGCGCCAGCACCGCATATGAAAAGTTGGCGCCCGAGAGGTTGGCCTGGCGCAGGTCGGCGCTTTCGAGCCAGGCGCCGGTGAAGTCCGCGCCGCGCAGGTCCAGCCCGTGCAGGTCGGCGCCGGTGAGGTCCATGCCGCGGAAGGCGCGAAAGCCCGATGCCGCCGCCCGCCGGATCTCGTCGCGCAACGCCGCGGCCGCATCGGGCGCCATGCGATCGACCGGCGGCTGCTGGTGCGCCGCCTGCAGGTAGCCCAGCGAGTCGGCGCCCTCTTTCTGCAGCAGCGGGCCGTAGACCACCTCGGGCCGGAAGTCGCGTTTCTCGTGCCGCGCGGTCTGTTCGAGCTGCTTCAGGTCCTGCTCGGCGCGGTAGGTGGGCGGTCCGCGGTGCTGCAGCTGCGCCAGGTCGACGCCGCGCTCGCGCGCCATCGCGATGGCCTGCTCCATGTGCGCGAGCACGTCGTTGAGTGCATGCAGCTGCTGCAGCTCGGAGGCTTCGATCTGCCGCTGCAGCACCTCGGCCAGCTCGTCGGGCTTGGGCACGGGCTCGCGCGGTGGCATCGTCACGCCCAGCGCGTCGGGGTCCTTGCCGAGCCCGCGCAACTGTTCGCGGGCCATGGCCACATCGAGTTCGGCGCGCCGGTACTGGGCCTGCGCCTGCACGCCGTCGCTGGCGAAGGGCGCGCGCGCGGCCTCGGCATGCGGATCGGTGATGTCCAGGCCCTCGGGCAGCAGGTCGCTGTCGCGCAGGCTGTGGACCAGGCCCAGGCGCGGATCGGCGCGCTGCGCGATCACGTGCAGGTAGTGCGCATCGGGGCGCGGCGCCTCGGTGATGCGCTCCACGCCGCAGGTCATGCCGCGGATGTCGCTGCCGTCGTCGCTGGCCATCTCCGCCAGGCCGTGGAAGACCAGCACCAGCCGCTGCGCATGCGGAAAGCACCACACGGTGGTCAGGCGCATCGGCACTTCGCGCAGCGCGTCGTCCTGCCCCGCGCCCATCGCGTAGGCGGCGAACACGCGCGCGCGCAGGCCGGGCAGGCGCCCGGTGAGCGTGGGGTGCTCGGGATGCAGGTGGACGAACTCGAACTCTTCGTCGCCGCGCAGCGGTTCGGCAAACCACTGGTCGGCGGGGGCCACGTTGAAGAAGCGCCAGTCGGTGTCGGGCGCAAAGCCGGGCGCGTGCTCGCGCAGGTACTCCGGTCCGTAGGTGCCGCGCCAGGCGGCACGCGCCGGGTGCATCGGATCGAGGCGGCCGAAGCCGGCCGGCTCCGCCACCTGGTCGGGATGGTGCAGCGGTGCGTGCGGCCATTCCACATTGGGCAGCGGGCGCACGCCCTGCACGGCGGCCCGGCCGATGCCCGCCGGGTTGGCCGCGAAATCGGCACCGCCGTAGGCGCGCTCCCAGCCGATCGGCATCTGCGTGTAGGGCTGCGGCGCGCTGGCGCGTTCGCCCTCCCAGTGCCGGTCGCCCATCACCACCAGCGTCTTGCTCACCGGCCCCACGCGCACGCGCACCGCGCAGCCGGTGGCCGGTGCCGACGGCGGGCAGGCCCGGCCGTGCACCAGGAATTCGGCGGTGAGCTTGGCCACGCCTTCGTCGACCAGGGGCTCCGCCATTTCCTCGGCCAGAAAATCCCACATCGACTGCTCGCCCCACAGCCGGCCGTGCGCGCCCTGTTCCAGCGGCACATGCAGCAGCGCGCTGATGCACAGCGCGCGCCGGCCCCGGTACTCGATCGGGCGGGTGGACAGGCCCAGGGCCTGCGGCTTGTTGATCTGCATCGCGTGCGGCCCGGCCCGTCAGGGCGTGCCCGACCCGCCGGAGCTGTTGGGGTCTTGCGAGCTGGTGGGCCCGGGCGTGCTCTGGGGCCCGTCCGCCGCCGGCGGTTGGCTCGAACTGGCAGGCTCGCTGGGCCCCGCCGGCTGGCTCGAACTGGCAGGTTCGCTCGGCCCTGCCGGCTGACTCGAACTGGCAGGCTCGCTGGGCCCTGCCGGCTGGCTCGAACTGGCAGGTTCGCTCGGCCCCGCCGGTTGGCTCGAACTGGCGGGCTCGCCGGTGCCGGCCGGTGCCGTCTGCGCCGGCGAGGGCTGGGGGGTCGGCTGGGGCGCGGGCACCGAGCCGTCCTCGGCCGGCTTGAGCGCATCGGCCTGGTCCTCGGCACCGCTGCCCATCGCGCGGCCCATCGCGCCGATCGGACCGCCCACCACGGCGCCCGCGACACCCAGCACCGGCGACGCGATGATCGCGAACGGCCCGGTCACCAGGCCCAGCGCTGCGCCGGTACCCGCACCGATCGCCGTGTCGGTGCCGTAGTGCGAGCCCGCCAGCGCCTCGCCCTGCGCCTTGCGATCGCGCGCCAGTGCGGCCATGTCCTGCAGCCGCTTCTGCAGGCCGGGAATGCGGCCGACGTCCGGGTCCTTGGCCGCCTCCTCGAGCTGCTTGGCCGCGTTCTCGTACTGGGTGAAGGTGGCCTCCACATCGCGCGCACCCAGGAACAGCCCGCGGATCGCGCCCACCGCCGAGAAGAGCGCGGCCACGCGGTTCAGCGGCGGCGGTCCACCGCCCCCGCCCCCGCCGCCGCCGGCCTTGAAGATGTGGATCGGCGCCTCGCGCAGGCTGCCGAGCTTGCGCTCGATGCCCATCGAGGCCACCGTCTCGAGCTTGAGCGCGATGGTGTTCTCGATCTGCATGCCCATGAAGTTGGCCACCGCCAGCCCCACGGCGTTGTCCATGCTCATGCCCAGGAAGGTGGAACGCGCCGCGCCCAGGTTCGCCTCGCTGTTGGTGCCGATGTAGCCGCTGCTGTTGGCGCCGAGCACCGTGGTGTTGGAGCCCAGCGAGGTCTGGTTGATGTCGCCGATGGCCATCAGGTTGATGTGCGTGTTGCTCACCAGGCTGTACTGCATGAAGTTGGCCTGGAACGGCGCCACGCCGGCGTCCATCTTCATCGAGTTGCCGCCGGTCACCTTGAACTCGATGTGGCCGGCCTCGAAGGTCATGCGCGACGCCTTGTGCGCCATGTTGCCGGCGATGGTCACCGTCTGGTTGCCGCCCACGGTGCGGCTTTCGTTGGAGGCCGTGAAGTCGGTGCGCGCGGACTTGGTCTCGATGCGGTGGTCACCCTTGACCACCAGCGCGTGCGCGCCGTCCACGTTGGTGGTCTGGTTGGCCACCACGTGCACATCCTGGCTGGCGCCGACGGTGATCTTCTGCGCCACCTTGACGCTCTTGGTCTCGTTGTTGGTGACGTTGACCGTGCGGTTGCGCTGCACGCTCACGGTCTGGTCGCGGTCGACCTTGAGCGACTGGTCGCGGCCCACGCTGCCCGAGTCGTCGCGCTCCACGCTGCGGCTCATGTCGAGTTCGGCGTGGATGTTGATGTTCTCGGACCCCTTCTTGTCCTCGAACATGATCTCGTTGTAGTTGTTCACGCCGCCGCCCGGCGTGGACCGGGTCCGGAAGCCGCTCTGCGTGGGCGACTTGTACGGAATCGGCTGGTCGTCGTTGTAGACGCGGCCCACGATCACCGGCCGGTCGGGGTCGCCGTTGAGGAAGTCGACGATCACCTCCTGGCCGATGCGCGGCGCGAAGTAGCCGCCCCAGCCCTTGCCGCCCCAAGGCTGCGACACGCGCACCCAGCAGGTCGACTTCTCGTTGCTCTCGTCGTAACGGTCCCAGTGAAAGTGCACCTTCACGCGGCCGTGGTCGTCCACGTGCAGCTCGTCGCCCTTGGGGCCGACCACGATGGCCGTCTGCGGGCCGGGCATGGTCACGCGCGGCGTGAGGCGCGGCGCGCGAAACGGCCGGTCGACCGGCATCACGGTGAGCAGGAACAGGCTGCTGCCAGTCTGCGCGGCGGCCAGCGCGGGCGTGGCGGCGATCAGCTCTTCCAGCACCGGGAGGGTGTCGGCGTTCACGGCGTCGTCGCGCAGCACCTCGGCCAGCGCGCGCTGCACGGGCTGGGCCGGCGCGCTGGCGCTCACGCCTTCGTAGCCGCGGTGGCTGGCGATGAAGGTGCAGGCGGCGATCACGTAGTCGCCGTTGCGCGTGCCGTCGGGGTCGTCCTCGAACTTGAAGCTGCGCCCGGCCGCGACGTCGGGCCACGGCGTGAGCGCCCAGTGGCGGTCGCGGCGCGCGTTGAGTTCGTCGCCGCGCAGCTTGGCCCGCGTCTCGGCGTCGTCGCCGCTGAAGTAGCCGCCGGGAAACTCGAACATCTCGAACTCGGCGAGCTCGTGCTGATCGGAGCTGTCGATGTCGGCGCCCAGCTTCTTCTTGATGGCCTTGAAGTCGCTGTCGCGCGACGAATGCTTGCCGGTGTCGAACTGCCGCGCGCTGACCCAGCGCGAGATCTCGTTGAAGCGCGGCTCGGCCGCGTGGACCGCCATGTGGCGCAGCGTGTCGGTCGCGGGCAGCTTGTCGTGCGCCAGGTCGCTGGCGTCCGACAGGTGCATGGTGCCGGGCGCGTCGTGCGCGTCGAACCAGTAGTAGATGCCCTCGTCCTCCAGCAGGCGCGACAGGAACTGGTAGTCGCTCTCCTGGTGCTGCACGCAGTAGCGGCGCGGGTTGTGCGTGCCGATGACGTTGGTGGCCTTGGTCTTCTTGAAGCGCTTGATCGGGCTGTCCTCGAACACCGCGTCGAGCACCTCGAGCACCTTCTTTTCCTGGTGGATGCGCGAGTTGGCGCGCTTGGTGAGCAGCCAGAACCACGAGCGCAGCGCGATGCGGTACTCGTAGTGCCGCCCGATGTGGCCCGCGCGCACGAAGCGCACCGCATGGCCCTGGCAATGCCGCTCGTGCGCACCGCCGTCGGCGTCCTTGAACTCGATGACCACGTCGAAGGCGTGGCCCAGGATGTCCTTGGCGGCGAGGTCCTTGTTCTTGGACAGCACGGTGAGCTCGTAGGCCGCGGGGCGCGCCAGCGCCTCGTGCCCGACGATGCGCCAGAACATCAGGTCGTCCTTGGCGGGCGAATCGCTCTCGATGCGGAACTCGTGGTCGGCCATCTTGGGTCTCTCGGAAGTGGGGCGTCGCGCTGCGGGGTCGGTCAGTCGAACGCGTAGGTGAAGTCGGCGTCCTTCACGTCGAGCGCCACGCGGCGGATCTCGCCGCCCGAGGCCAGGCGTTGCAGGTACTCGACCGAAATGGTGGGCAGCACGGTGTTGGTGAGGATCGCGTCGATCACGCGCCCGCCCGACTCCGGGTCCTGGCAGCGCGCGACCACCTGCTCGATCACCGCCTCGGTGTATTCGAAGGGCACGCCGTGGTTGGTCTCCACGCGCTTCTTGATGCGGCCCAGCTGCAGCCGCACGATCTTCTTCATCATCTCGGGCGACAGCGGGTAGTAGGGAATGGTGACGATGCGGCCCAGCAGCGCGGGCGGGAACACCTTCATCAGCGGCGCCTTCAGCGCATCGGCCAGCGCGTTCGAATCGGGCAGCAGCTCGGGGTCGCGGCACATGCTCATCACGAGCTCGCTGCCGGCGTTGGTGGTCAGCAGGATGATCGTGTTCTTGAAATCGATCATGCGGCCCTCGCCGTCTTCCATCCAGCCCTTGTCGAAGACCTGGAAGAAGATCTCGTGCACGTCGGGGTGGGCTTTTTCCACTTCGTCGAGCAGCACCACGCTGTAGGGGCGGCGGCGCACGGCCTCGGTCAGGATGCCGCCCTCGCCGTAGCCCACGTAGCCCGGGGGCGCGCCCTTGAGCGTGGAGACGGTGTGCGCCTCCTGGAACTCGCTCATGTTGATGGTGATGATGTTCTGCTCGCCGCCGTACAGCGCCTCGGCCAGCGCCAGCGCGGTCTCGGTCTTGCCCACGCCCGAGGTGCCGCAGAGCATGAAGACGCCGATGGGTTTCTGCGGGTTGTCCAGCCGCGCGCGCGAGGTCTGGATGCGGCGCGCGATCATCTCCAGGCCGTGCTTCTGGCCGATGACGCGCTGGTTGAGCGTGTCGGCGAGCTTGAGCACGGCTTCCACTTCGTTCTTGACCATGCGACCGACGGGAATGCCGGTCCAGTCCGCGACCACCGAGGCCACGGCCTGCTCGTCGACCGACGGCAGGATGAGCGGCGACTCGCCCTGCACCGCGTGGATCTTCGTCTGCAGTTCGTGCAACTCGGCCAGCAGCGTGGCGCGGTCGGGGCCGGCCTCGGCGGCGGGCTCACCGGCCGCCGGTTCGTCGACCGGCTTGTTGCCCGCGCGCAGCTTGCTGCGCAACTCGAGCAGGCGATCGACCAGCCCTTTCTCTTCCTGCCAGCGCGCATTCAGCGCTTCGAGCTGCACCTTCGATTCGGCCAGCAGCGTGGCCACCAGCGCAGCGCGCTTGGTCACGTCGATGCCGATGGCTTCTTCGCGGCCGATGATCTCCTGCTCGACCGTGAGGCCCTCGATGCGGCGCATGCAGTCTTCGACTTCGGGCGGCGTTGCGTGCTGCGACACGGCCACGCGCGCGCAGGCCGTGTCGAGCAGGCTCACGGCCTTGTCGGGCAGCTGGCGCGCGGGAATGTAGCGGTGCGACAGCTTCACGGCCGCTTCGATGGCCTCGTCGAGCAGCTGCACGCGGTGGTGCTTCTCGAGCACGCTGGCGACGCCGCGCAGCATGAGGATCGCCTTGGTCTCGTCGGGCTCGGGCACCTGCACGACCTGGAAGCGCCGCGTGAGCGCCGGGTCTTTCTCGATGTATTTCTTGTACTCGGCCCAGGTGGTGGCGCCGATGGTGCGCAGGTTGCCGCGCGCCAGCGCCGGCTTGAGCAGGTTGGCTGCATCGCCGGTGCCGGCCGCGCCGCCCGCACCGACCAGCGTGTGGATCTCGTCGATGAACAGGATGATCGGCGTGGGCGAGCTTTGCACCTCGTCGATCACCTGGCGCAGGCGCTGCTCGAACTCGCCCTTCATGCTCGCACCGGCCTGCAAGAGGCCGATGTCGAGCGTGAGCAGCTTCACGTCCTTGAGCTGCGGCGGCACGTCGCCGCGCGCCAGGCGCTGCGCGAAGCCTTCCACCACCGCGGTCTTGCCCACACCCGCCTCACCCGTCAGCAGCGGGTTGTTCTGGCGGCGGCGCATGAGGATGTCGACGATCTGGCGGATTTCCTCGTCCCGCCCGGTCACCGGATCCATCTCTCCCTTCTTGGCTTTCTCCGTGAGGTCGACAGCAAATTTCTTGAGGGCATCGCCCTTGCCCATGGCGGCCGGCGCCATGGCGCCCGAGTCTTCGCCGGGTGCGCCGCTGCCCATGCCGGTGCCGTCCTGGGCGCGCATCTGCGCTTCGGGCGAGGCGTCGCAAATCTTGGGGAAGTTGTCGGCGAGGTCTTCGACCTTGATCTTCTCGAACTGCTTCGACAAGCCGAACAGCGGGTTGCGCAGGCTCTGCGTCTTGAGCATGCCCACCAGGATGTAGCCGGTGCGCACCTGCGCCTCGCCGAACTGCAGGGTGGCGTAGGTCCAGGCGCGTTCGATGGCGTTCTCGATGTGCGGCGAAAAGTCGCTGATGGCGGTGGCGCCGCGCGGCAGGCGGTCGAGCGCGGCCGTCATGTCCTTGGCGATCACCGACACATCGAGGCCGTAGTGCTGGATCACGCGGTGCAGGTCGGAGTCCTGGGCCTGCAGCAGCTGGGCGAACCAGTGCTCCAGCTCCACGTACGGGTTGCCGCGCATCTTGCAGAAGACGGTGGCGCCCTCGATGGCCTTGTAGGCCAGCGAGTTGAGTTTGCCGAAGAGGGCGGTGCGGCTGATTTCACTCATGGAGGACTCCGTATCTCTTCTGAACGAATGAAGATGGGTTTATTGAAAAGAGGCGGACTGCTTCGGCAGGCGCGCCCTCGACGGCTGGCTGGCAATGCGCACGTCGGCCGCATCGCGCGTGCGCGGGCGTTCGCCGAGCCACGAGACCCAGCCCAGGCGCGGACCGTTGCCCCGGGCCTGGCCCAGGCGCGTGGGTGGCACCTGTACTTTCTCGAGCACCAGCTGGGCGTCCCATTCGAGGGTGTCGCCGAGCAGCTGCTGCATCCAGCGCTGCAGCACGGGCTGCGCGTTTCCGATGGGAAGGAACATGCGGTACTGGTCGACCGTGAGCGGCCCCAGGTGCAGGCGCACGCGGTGCTGGCGGTCCCACGCGCGCGTGCCGAGCATCGCGCCCATGCCCATCGCGCGCGAACTCTCGCCCTGCCCCAGGCGCGTGACCTCGTCCGTGGGCACGCGCATCCAGTGGCCGACCCAGCGCTCCAGCTTCACCGGCACGCCGAAGTAACTGCACAGCACCGACTCCACGCTTTCCGCGTTGTGCACGCGGCGCGCGAGCCAGCCCGAGAAGTGCAGGCGCGCGTCGTCGTGGATCTCGTCGCGGTCGATGCGCCCCGGCGTGCCGATGCCGACCAACGCACCCACCTGCAGGCGGAAGCGGTCTTCGCCGGGCCGGTCGAGCGCCACGGCCGGACGCGACTGCGCCCATGCGCGGTAGAAGTGCAGCGAGAAGCGGTGCGAGAAGGTGTCGAGAAAAGCCAGCCAGGTCGGGTCGCCGTGGTTCAGGCTGCGCTCGCGGATGAAGTCGCTCAGGTGCACCGGCAACGGGCCGTTGGGGCCGATGTAGCCGAAGAAGTGCTGGCGCAGGCGCGGCGGCGAATGCGCGGTGGCCGGCTCGAAGCGGCTGAAGCTGGCGGGCGCGAACGACAGCGAGGGCTCTTGCCCCACGCGCACCGGCTCGGCACTGGGCAGCAGGGCCCGGCCCCAGCGCGGCGTGGTCTTCGCGACGGACTCGATGCGCCGCATCACGGCGAAGTAGTCGAAGTCCCACGGCTGCGCCGACCACCCGCGCAGCGCGAGGTCCACGCGGCTGTTCACAGAATCTGGCGTGTCCCGCACAGCGGCCTCCAGCGCATGGCTTCGCCCTTGCCCGCGACGCGCAGCACGGTCTCGACGAAGTGGTTCACCTCGACATGGCGCGCCAGAAACTGCGCCAGCACGGCACCGAACAGGAAGGCGCTGTGGCCGTGGAAGGCGTCCTTGTCGACTTCGAGCGTCACCTCGAGCCCGCGCCCGAAGGCGATCGGGCCCGCGAGCGGCAGGCGCCGCGCCACAGGCTTGCTCTTCACCGACAGCAGCCCGCGCACCTGGCCCTGGCGCATCTCGTCGGCATGCACGGCGTAGAGCATGAGCGTCTCGCGCAGCGCGGCGGCGCCCTGCTCCGGCGTGCTGTCGGACAGCGACAGGTAATTGAGCGCCAGGTGATCGATGACGCGCCAGCCCAGCCCCTGGCTCACGACCGGCGACACCGGCCGCGACGGCCCGCGCACCATGCGCACGCGCTGCACGGGAAAGGAGTCGACGCAGTCGAAGTCGTTGTCGCGCCCCAGCGGCATCAGAAGCGGCAGGTCGCGGTTGGTGCACAGCGCGGTCACGGCGAGCTGGCGCAGCGTGGCGGCATACGGCGCCTGCTGCGGGTCGACGATCTGCATGTAGACCTCGGAGCCGATGTGGCTGCTGCGGTGGCCTTCGGTGCGCTGGCGCACCGAGAGCATGCGCGGCTCGCGCGTGGTCGTGAAGTAGGCCGGGTGGCTGTTGCGGCTGCCGTGGAAGGCCGAGTAGAACGCCCGGAACGGCTGCTCAGCCACCGCGGCGTCGGCCCCGGGCGCGCCATGGCCGATGACCTCGGTGACGGTGTGCACCTCGAAGTCCTGCGGCCGCGTGCGGTCGGGCACCAGGTGGAACTGGCTCACGCCCTCGGTCACGGGCACGCGGTCGAGCCGCTTGGTGAACAGGTTGACGGCGGGCACGCAGTGCAGCTGCACGTTGTCGGCGCTCACCAGCTTCTCGAGCGCCGCATCGCCGCGCGAGAACAGCAGCACGATCTCCAGCTCGGTCACCGGCATCGTCGCGAGCAGCGCCTGCAGCCCGCCGATGCGCACGAACTGGAAGCGCTGCGGGAACGCGAAGTACTCCTGCAGCAGCCGAAAGCCCGAGAAGCCCGTGGCCGTGACGGGCAGCAGCGCCTCGTCGTCCCCGAAGCCGACCGCGCCGATGGCGCTGCCCGGCAGGCTGCGCATGGTGCCCTGCAAGGCGCCGCCGGCCGTGAGCGGTCGCACCCACACGCCCACGGGCTGGCCCAGCGCGCATTCGTGCAGCTGCCAGGCCACGTCTTCCGCGCCGCCGAAGTGCAGCACCAGGTCGTCGAGCGCGATCTGGCTGAAGTCCAGCCCCGCCGTGGCGCGCAATGCAATGCGCAGGCCGCCGCGGATGGCGCGCGACTGAGGATGGGTGTTCAGCGGCAGGTCGGGCGCGTAGGTGAAGTACTGGGCGCGCTGCACCTCGATCGGCCAGATGCGCAACGCGGCGGCGGTGCGGAACTCGCAGTGCGTGTTCTGCCCCACGGCCTGGCGCGCGCGCAGGCCGGCGCCGCGCGCCAGCGTGGGGCCGGCCGCGAGGTTGGCGTCTTCCGGGTCGGGCACGAACGACACCACCGTCATGGCCGGCGTGGGCGCCAGGAAGTGCGGGTAGACGATGTCCAGCAGGTGGCCGGTGAAACGCGGGTATTCGGCATCGAGCTTCAGGCCCACGCGCGCCGAAAGGAAAGCCGTGGCCTCGATCAGCCGCTCCACGTACGGGTCGGCGACTTCCTGGCCTTCGATGCCCAGGCGGTGCGCGATCTTCGGAAAAGCGCGGGCGAACTCCGAGGCGCTTTCGCGGAAGTAGCGCAGCTCCTGCTCGTACAGGCTCAGCAGCCGAGGGTCCATGTGGACTTACCTTGGGTTTTGCGCCATGTCCACGATCTCTATGCGGCCCTCTTCCAGATCGACGCGGCTTCGCATGAGGAACTCGAGCGGCACGGGCTGCGCCCACAGCATGCCGCGGATCTGCAGGCCGATGCTGTTGTGGGACTCCAGGGCCGGGCCTTCCATGACGAGTTCGACTTCGAGTGTGCGGGACAAAATGCGCGGCTCGAACTGCAGGATTGCGTTCTTCAAAGCCTGTTCCATGCTGACACGCTGCACCGACGAGGTGAACTGGCCAGACAGCATAGGCAATCCGTAGTTGATGACGGAGCGCGCGGCATTCGGGTGCTGCTTGTCGTCCATCGAGAGGCCGTGCCCCGTGGCGTTGAAGAGCCAGCCGAGGTCGCGCAGCACGGCCTGGCGCAGCGCCTGCTTGGTGAGCGTGCGCTTGTCGTCGCCCTCGCGCTTCTCGTCGGGCGCGTGGTCGACGAGGCGGTCGAGCAGCGAAGGCTGCAGCCGCTCCTGCGCGGTGAGCTCAGCCACCGCCGCTGCTTTCGCCGCCCTCGGCCACATCAACGGCCGCGGGCGTGAAGAGGATCTCGCGCACGTCCATCAGCGCGTACTCGCCGGCGTCGCTGCCGAGCACGCGCTGGCCGTAGCCGGCCCAGACCTCGGGGCGCAGCTCGCGCCACTCGGTCTTGCGCGCTAGGCGCAGCTCGCCGTCGTCCTGCGCCTCGGTGCCTTCGTAGCGCGTGGGAATGAGCGCCAGCGTTTCGCCGCCGTTCTCGAACTGCAGGTGCGCGGGCATCCAGACGCAGTCGCGCAGGTCCTCGGGCGGCTCGATCTTGATGTGCGCCAGCCGCGCGTAGGGAATCCAGTAGTACTTGCCGTTGACGAAGGCCTCGAGCACCGGGCCCAGGCGCATGTCGGCGTCGGCCAACCACTCGAAGGGTGCGCCGTCGATGGTGCCGGCGATGGCGGGCGCGCCGTCGAAGGCGCGCTGGCGCAGGTCTTCGGCCAGCTCGCTCTCGCCGCGGCCTTGCCGCAGCAGCGATTCGATGAGCAGTGCCAGCCATTCATCGGGCTGGCCGAAGATCATCGGCGTGCGCGTGCCGGCGAACACGTCGGCGCGCAGGCCTTCGCAGCGCACGGCCTCGCCGTACACCTGCTTCATGGGCACGGCGAGCGCGTCAAGCTCGGCCGCGACGGTGAGCTGGTTGAGCGCGCGCTCCCACTGTCCGAGCACGCACAAGAGCTGCGCCATGAAGACGCGGTGCTTCGGGTCGGAGGGCTTGGCGCGCACGTCGTCGCTCAGGGCTTTGAGGGCGGCCGCCGGGTCGGCGGCCTTGAGGAAGTCTGCGGCGGTCGTCGTCATGGCGGGGTGCTCCTGGGGGCGTTCGGGTTCAGATTTCGGTTCACGTCCGGGTGAACTGGCATTCGCGCACCGCGCCGCGCGCACCGCTGGTCTTTTGCGGGGCCGACTTGATCTTCACCGTGCGGTAGCTGATGGAGACCAGCTCCGAGGGCACGCCCCAGTGGCCGCCGGAGTTGAGCACCAGCCGGCAGATGCGCGCGTTCTCCAGCGAGATCTCGAAGGTCGCCTGCGCCTCGGGCGACTGCGGATCGCCGCCGGCCTTGTAGGCGCTGATGACCACCTTCAGGTCTTTTTCCTGCGCGCGCAGCAGGCTGGCGAGCGTGGCCGTGGCCGCGTCGCTGCGGCGTGCGACGACCAGGTTGTGGGGCACGACCTGGTTCTGCGCGGACGATTCGGGCACCTGCACCGACCAGTAGTAGCCGCCGATGTTCAGGCGCGCCTTGCCGTCGTCGAAGACGCGTTCGAGTTCGCCTTCGACGGGCGAGCCCTTGCTCTCGATCATCATGACCAGGTCGGTCTCGGCCGAGCCGGTGCCGATCAGTTCGTAGAACTGCCGTGCGTCTTCGGGGCTCCAGGAGCCGTCTTCGAGAAATGCCATGTCAACCTCCGGATTCGGACAAAGAAAACTGGACCGGGACCACGCGCAGCCGCTTCATGGCCGTGCACCACCGTCTGGTGCGGCGGCGCTCCTGCGCAGCAAGGCCGCGAACACCTTGCGCTCGCCGCCGGCGGCCGGTGGCTGGCCGCCGCGCACGCGCACTTCCGACACGTCGGCCTGCGCCGCGGTGGCCACGCCGAACAGGCGCGGCGCGCTGTGGGGCGCGGCCGGCACCGCCATGACGAGCAGGCGCGCCTCGCCGGCCGCATCGAGCCAGGGCAGGTCGAAACGCTTGACCGCCGGCTGCTCGGGCGTGCCGCGCTTGAAGCGGTTGGTTTCGCCGGCCCCGTCGGGGTACACGGCCTGCAGCGCGCCGCGCGCGTCGATGCCGGTGATGACGAGGTCGAGCGAACGGCCGCTGGTGTTGCGCACGTTCAGGCGCACGCGCTCCCCTGCACGCAACGCAGGCAGCACGCTCGCAGCCTCGGCGACCGGCACGCTGCGCAGCAGCCGGTCGGCGCTCCAGACTTCGAGCGCCGCATCGAAACCATCGAGCTGGCCGCCCCTGGCATGGGCCTGCAGCTGGGCCAGCCATTTCAGCTGCGCCAGCGCCTGCAGGCGGCGGCGCAGCGCGACCACGTCGGGCACCACGACGGTCGAGGCGGCGGTGCCGAACACGGGCGCGAGCGCTTCGAGCCGATGGCCGGCGGGGCCGAGGTCGGTCCAGCGCACGTCGGCGCTCGCGGGGTCGTCGGCCAGGCGGATCGCGGCCGGGTAGTCGAGGCTCAGGCCGGCGGGCAGCGGCTTGTCGGCGCGCACGCGCAGGGCCGTCGCGGCCGGCTCGGCAACGGGCGTGACGCTCCAGAACGCGCTGCCCGGCAGGTCTTTCAAAGCGGCCGGCACGGCGAGCCAGGCGCCGCCGAGCTTGATCTGCGCGATGGCGGCCGGCGCGCGGCGCACGGTGCCGTCGTCGAGCGTGGCGAGCACGCGCACCTCCTGCTGCGGCGCCAGGCCGTCGAGCAGGCCGGCCTTGACGGCCAGGCTGTCGCCGCTGCGCTGCGCGCCCCACACCGGGCGCGTGGACGCGGGCGCGCCGCTGTTGGCGAACAGCGGCGCATCGAGGTTGCCCTCGGCCACGGGCGACGGCAGCTCGCGCGTGGGAAAGCGCTGCGCGAGCTCGTCGATGACCGGCGGGTACAGCGCGAGCACGCCGTCGAACAGGTCGCGCCAGGTCGCGGGCTTGCGCGCCAGCGACTCGACCACGGCCCAGGTCAGCAGGCCCTGTGGCCGGGCGCTGCGCGCCTTGCGCGGCAAGCGCAGCTCGGGCGTGATCTGGTGGCTCTCGGACGCGAACAGCGCCACGTAGCGAGCGCGCGGTACAACCTCTCCCGTCGCTGGCGGAGACAAGGACCGCGCCGTCGACGCACCGCCCGCAAGCTGCGTCGTGCGCAGGCCGCGCCAACGCACCTCGTCGTCGGCCGGGCCCTCGGCGGTCGCGGGCGCATCGCCCGTGCCGCGTGTCATGGAGTTGGCGGAGCAGGTGTCGAACACCGAGGCGACGAACACGTTCTTCGCCAGGAAGGCCTGGATCCAGGCGTCGAAGTCGACGTCACGCAGGTCGCCGCTGAGCGCGGCATCGGCACCGAGCGTGCCGCGCACGTCGCGCGCGAGAAAGTTCTCGGACAGCCCATCGGGCTCCTGGTAGCGTTTGGCCACGTCGCGCAGGCGCGTGCCGTGGCCGGAGAAGTACAGCAGCACGAAGTCGCCGCTGGCCGACTGCGCGAGCAGCCGCGCCAGGGCCTCGTGGATGGCCTGCGATTCGGGCAGCGCAGCGCCGGGCACGCCGTCGGCGAGCACGGCGATGTCGGGCGCGGTGAAGCCCTGCTTCAGCAAGGCATCGCGCATGAGCATCACGTCGTTGCGCGGCGCCTGCAGCCACAGGGCCTGCGGCTGGTTGACGAGTTCGGAGACGCCGACGAGCAAGGCGCGCTGGGTGGCGAAGGCGGTGCTGCCGCAGACGAGCAGCGCCAGCATCCACAGCACCTGCAAGCCGAGCACCCGCATCGCTCCTTCCCCCGCTGGGGGAAGGCTGGGATGGGGGCAGGCAGAGCGCCCGATGGATGCGCCGCTT